>JAFATF010000441.1 GCA_019244045.1 Acidobacteriota bacterium | reverse complement strand
CCGGCATCGTTGATACCATGGCCTTCGCTCTTCCGACCTCCCAGCGTGCCTAAATACTGCATCTGCCCGTTCGTGTAGAGAAAAGTCTGGTCACTGGAAAACCCCGTCACTTGCCCGACATTGTTGATACCAGCACCCACGGTGGGCGAGGCGGGCAACGCGGTCACACTGTAGAGTAGGTCAGCCGTCAGCGTGTGAGCCCCGCCCAGCAGCATGACCGAAATCACGTAAAAGCGTAGCCGCATGATTCCTTTCTCCTCAACTCCGGATTACCTTACGCGAGCGATCCGGCGCACAAAGACGACTCCGCCCAGCAGCACCACGCCGAACAGCATCCAGGTGCTGGGCTCTGGTATGGGGGTGAGCAGGTAAGAACTGCCTCCTCCGAAACAAGAGTCATTACAAAATTCATAGAACTGATAGGCCACAATCTGGCCCTGGTCATTGATGGAAGTGGGCACGAGAGGCAGACCTCGCAAGGTCGGGTTCAGCTGTGTCAGATCAATCAGGTTGTAGAGACCCACCATTTGCCCGTTGCTATAGAGAAAGGGATCCCTCGCGCCCGTGGCCGTCAAGGAAACGCCGACTACCTGTCCGGCATTGTTGAGACCGTAAGCAAAACTATTTGAGCCGCCCAGCGTGCCTAGGTCCTGCATCTGCCCGTTGCTGTAGAGAAAGGCATGAGTCGTAAGAACATCGCCGGTAGATGTCGGTATCGCGGAGTCCCCGGCCACCTGCCCGGTATTGTTAATGGCAATACCGTAACTGAGGGTGTAGAGGCCGCCCAAGGTGCCCAAATCGGCCATCTGCCCGTTGCTGTAAAGGAAGGCGTGACGATTCCCGGCGGATGTATCCGAACTGCCGGCGATTTGCCCCGCGTTGTTGATACCTTCGCCATAGCTGTTGGGGCCGCCCAGCGTGCCTAGGTCCTGCGTCTGCCCGTTGCTGTAGAGAAAGGCATGCGTAGCGCCAGTGGACGTGGCGGACTCCCCCGTTACTTGCCCGGCGTTATTGATGCCACGGCCAGTACTGAGCGAGCCGCCCAGGGTACCTAGGTCCTGCATCTGCCCGTTGCTGTAGAGAAAGGCATGTCCAGCACCCGAGGAGGTGGAAGCATTGCCCGTGATCTGTCCGGCATTGTTGATGCCATAGGCACCGCTTTGGGACCCGCCCAGCGTGCCGAGGTCGATCACCTGACCATTGCTGTAGAGAAAGGCACGGTTAGCCGAGCCGCGGAACGTAACGGCTCCTCCGACTACCTGCCCAGCGTTATTCAAGCTATTGCCTATGAGGATCGCGCCATTGAGCGTGCCCAGGTCCGTGACATTATATAGAATGTCAGCTGCTGAAGGCAGACCCCACCCCAGCAGCACTCCCAAGAGCAAACCAACTCGTAAACGCATGTGCTTGTCTCCCCCACAGAGTTTATCCCATGCTGACTCCCCTTGCATGACAACTCTGTTACAATTTGGTACTTTTCAAGGTCAGAGCAGCACTGTTTGAACGGCTTCTCTGTATCTTCACCCTTGTCCCGTTCTGAGGCACACCGGTTCGGGAATCGTCCACTCGAAATCATTTAAAGGGAAAATCGGGCGATTGATCTTTTCAAACGGCATCGCTTCGAGCCTTCCCCGCGCCGCTCCCGGCAGATCCAGATTCAGAACCGACCGGCTGATCTCCTCATAACAAAATCGGAACTGCAAAGCGGACTTGACCCCAACAATATCCATCCCGGATGGCTCAATACCTTGGCTGCGGTACAGCTCAGGATCAACCGTCAACATCACGGCCTTTGAGGAAACCACAATCCGCATTTTGCCCAATGCAAGCACGGCTGTCGGTCCCATCGAAAATTGACGCCCATGTGCAGAGGCAGTCTTGGCAGTAAACGTTCCATCGCTCAGGCTCTCTACAGTGGCACAGATCGGCAGCGGACGCGAAAATCGAGGGTCTGTCTGTGCCCCGATTTCTCCTTCAACGGTTGCATTCCTGCCCGCTGCCTGTGCGCGCATCACAAATTTCGGATCTACCAGGTAGGCACAGCATTTGAAGTTCTCAGCCTCGGGCAGGACCGTCGCAAGAAAGCCGGTATGATCGCCCGCAGCCCCCGCCGGAGGGGCATCATACGCTTCGGAAACCAGCACGGGACGAGACGAGATTCGGCGAATGCAGTCGAGCAAACATTCCGGCTGGACCCAGGGGACACGAAATCCGTGACGGCCCTCCCATAGAAGCTTTGCGACCGCTTTCATCTTTGCGGGCGTGCTGTCATCCTCTCCAAATTGCGTGACCACCACGCTCCCGCCCACCGGTACAAAATCCAGCCACGGCTGCACGCAGAACAAACTGGCATAAATTCCCTGTGATTCGTTAAATTGTGTACTTAACTGCTCGATGACACCGCGCATTGGCTCTTCGGAGGTCGAGGACGCTTCCGCCGAAAGCAGCATCGGCACCGGCAAATAGAACCGGACAGCACGCTCGCCTGCGAACAGGCGCCGCAAAATAGAGGCAGCGCGACGGCCCGTTTCGCGTTGGTCGGCGTGAGGATAAGTG
>JAFATF010000393.1 GCA_019244045.1 Acidobacteriota bacterium | reverse complement strand
TCGGCACTCTTAGGCGTCCCTCGCGTCCGACGCTCCCACGGGGCTTGTAGATGTAAGTAGGCCGCCCCGCGTTTTGCCCGTCATCGGGTGGTGAGCGGGCGGAAGCGGATTTCCAATAAGGCGCGCTGGTTGGAACCGGAGAAGTTTTTTTGAACATCGAAAGGTGGGATCCAAGGGCGAAATTTGTGCTTATCTGATCAGCCGGGCTTTTCGCGTAACCTGAAGCATGGCTTACTGTGTTCGTGGTGGCCATGGCCGTGATCGGCCGAGCTGGAGGATACGACAGGAATTTGCAGGGCGGGAAAAGGGCCACGACAATCCCGATTGCGAGACCGTTTAGCATGGCGCCGTCTCCAGTGGCCGGACCAATTCGCGTTTAAAAATGCTTGGCCCGGGGTACACACTCGTTACTCTTGGACCAAGCCTCGCTGGTGCAGCTAGATCTTCCATCGAGGCCATTCCCTTGGTAACGGCGAACCTAATTGCACGCTTGACGACGAATGCCGACCCTGCAGCTCTCCTTTCAGCACGAAGCCGCTCACAACATTGCATCAAATGCTGGCAAGTTGGCCAGAGCTCGCGCCTCCTCCGGGCCACGAGCGGATGGTCAAAAGGCTAGCTAAGGTTTACGCTTCGAGTCTACGGTCTGCGTCGACGGGCATCTGATGGACATTTTCCGTGCGGCGGACGCGCCCGCGGAGGGGATCACGCGGGCGCTACGGCTCCTGGCGGTAGCCGTATTTGTCGTACCCGTAATCCTGTTTGCGACCGCGGCATGGGTTAATTATGGCGCGGCATTCCGCGAAGCTCGCGAGCGGGTGGAGCGCGCGAGAGATGCGGTCCATGAGTATGCCCTGAAAGCTTTTGAGGGCGATGAACTCATCCTCGACCGCATCGCAGAGCATGTGGCCGACAAAGACCATTCGGAGCTGATCGGTGCGGAGGAATTTCATAAATATCTACAGCAGTTCGACGGCAAGCCACAGATTTCTGCTGTCGGCCTGATCCTCCCGGGTCGGGGTCTGGCGGCCAGCAACCTTATTTTTCCGGTACCTAATATCGAAGTAGGGCCACCAAACTACATCCGCGTGGATCGGGACGGAAAGGAGCCGATTTACATTGGAAGGGCCGTTTCCGGGACCTTTACGGGGGTACCCCAATTCAGTGTCGTCCGCGTCGATCGCGTTCTCGATCAGGAGACGGGGCCTGGCCTCATCTTTGTATCGACGCGGCTTTCAGACTTCGTGGGGTATTACCGAACGATCGTCGACCTGAACGACTTTCTGATAACGGTCATACGTTCGGACGGTGCAGTGCTGGCTCGCTCCCCAGGAGACAACCTGGTTGGCACTGCTCTGTCCACAAACAGTCTTTTCCGACAAGCAATCGCGCGGGAGCCGAAGTCTGGCGCTTATGACGGCGCCTCGGAGCTCGACGGCATCGAGCGCCTTTTCTCTTACCGGCAGCTCCGCGATTACCCCGTCTACGTCTCAGTCGCTCTCAAGCACTCTGCAGTGGTCGACCGCTGGGCTTGGGTCATGGCGGGCCATCTGGCGATCGGCCTGCCAGCCTGGATCTGCTTGTTACTTCTGGCATCGCTCGCGCTGCGCCGTAGTCGGGCCGCCGACACGGCGGCAGCTGCTGTACAAGTGCACTCCGAGCGGCGTGAGATAGCCGAGGCCTCATTGCGCCATATCCAGAAAATGGATGTCGTCGGGCAGCTTACCGGCGGCATAGCGCACGATTTCAACAATCTCCTAGCGGTTATCACCGGCAACCTGGAATTGATTCTGCGAAAGCCGCAGGAGACCGCCCGGATCGGGCGGGTCGCAAAGGCCGCGCTTCAGGCCGCAGAGCGAGGCGAGTGCCTTATCGAGCAACTGCTGATGTTTTCGCGCCGACAGGTCATGCGGCCGACCACGCTCAATCTGAACAGCGTGTTACTAGAGTTTGAGACCCTGTTGCGGCATGCCGCCGGTCCGCCAATCGAGCTTCGGCTGGAGCTGGATCCCGCACTTAAACTCTGCAATGTTGACCGTTCACAACTCGAGGCGGCGGTTCTCAATCTCGTTGTGAACGCGCGTGACGCTCTCCCTAAAGGGGGGCTCATCACGATCAAGAGCGCGAATGCGATCGTGGATAGCCGCTCTGCCGAGGAGAACTCCGAAATAGCGGCTGGCGCCTATGTGATGGTATCCATCAGGGATAACGGGACGGGCATTGCGCCTTCGGTTCTGCCTCACGTCTATGAACCGTTCTTCACGACAAAAGAGATCGGAAAAGGATCGGGTCTCGGTCTATCCCAAGTCTTCGGGTTCGTCACGGAGTCCGGAGGCCATGTGCGGATCGACAGCAAGATTGGTCGAGGTACGACGGTCAGGCTCTATCTACCAACTTGCACCGAATATCACTTTCTCAATGAGAGCCAACCGGCTGCGAGTATCCCCCAACCCAGCGGAGGTGGCACAGTATTGGTGGTAGATGATGATGAATCCGTGCTCGAAACCGCCAAGGAGACGGTCGCCGATCTCGGTTATCACGTACTCTCTGCTCATAATGGGCGGGAAGCGCTTGAAATCTTGAAAGGCTCCGACAACGTGGACCTTCTCTTCTCGGATATTGTGATGCCGGGGGGTATCGATGGCATTCAGCTCGCGGAAGAAGCGCGGCGCCTGCAACCCAGCCTCAAGGTATTGCTCACCTCGGGCTATACGACCGCCTCGCTCAGGGATAAGCATGGCTTGTCCGCAGAATTTCCGATTCTTGGAAAACCATATCGCCGAGAGCAATTGGCGGCGAACCTTCATCACATGCTGCACAGCCACATGGCTCCGAGTTTGCTAA
>JAFATF010000387.1 GCA_019244045.1 Acidobacteriota bacterium | reverse complement strand
CGACAGCGCGACCTCGTCGGCCTCAAGTCGGTTGGCGACTTCGGCGCTGAGTTCGCTGAGGCTGTAGCGACTCAGCGGCACGTTGCGCTCGGCGGGCAGTTCGCACGCCAACGCCACGACCAGGGCTCGCGTGGTCGGGGTCAGGTCCAGCGCATCAGTGTGACTCATCGGTATGCCCCAATCATTGAAAGCCTGCCGGTTAAGAGTCCAATCTGGACGGCAACACTGATCGCCGTCATCGGTGACGTGAATCGATTCCGCAACTATGCCGAGTTCCGGGCCTACCTGGGCTGGTCTCCTCAGGTCGAGCGTTCCGGGAGCTCCCTGGATTCGAGCAAACTCGCCAAGAGTGGGGTCCGCCTGAGCCGCAAGGTGCTCGGCCAAATGGTAATGATCATGCTCGCGCCGGTTATCCGGACGACGCCGTTCCGGGCCTACTACGAGCGCTTGACGGCGCGTGGCATGCGGCCGGCCAAGGCGATAGGTCACGTGGCCGGCAAGATCTCCGCAGTGCTGTACAGCATGCTCAAGACGATGACGCCGCACGACGAGGTCAGACATCGACGAGCGCTCAGCTTGGCCCCAGTGAATGAGACCGTCGTGGAGGCGACAGTTGAGGCGCCGCTAGACTTCGTCGGACTCTCAATTGAGCATGTGGAATTCCTTGACGAAGGCGCAGACGGCGAGGAGGTGCAAAACGAGGCGCACCGCACTTCTCCGAACTAGCACAGGTCCCGCGCACCCTCCCTCACGTAATTAGCTGAATATCCGGGCGGGTGAATTCCCCGAACAATTCAGCCCTCGCCTGGCTGAATTATTTGAGCGCCCACACGCATGGCGGGGGTGTCGTTCCACCATTACAACCAGTCGTTTCTCGATTGGTGCAGCCAGCTGGCGGCTTACGCGGATGTTGCCGCGCAAGAGATGGTCGCCGCGACGATCCGCACAGTGTTCTCCCAACCAGATGTGGAGAGCGCTCGAGCGACCTGGCGCAAGGTCGCTGATGGCTTTCGTCCACGCTGGCCACTGCTAGCGCAGCTGCTCGATGCGGCAGAGGACGAAGTGATGACGTATTTGGCATTTCCCCAGGAGCACTGGCGCCAAGTCTGGAGCAACAACCCTCAGGCGTTTGAACAAGGAGGTCAAGGGCCGGACCCACGTGATCGGGATATTTCCGAACGAGCGCGCGGTCATCCCGGCCAGCGCATCGGTGCGGACCGCCTGCGACGCCAACCATCGCTGGCGTGCCACCAGACCGCGCAGGTGCGTCAGCGTCGAGTTGCCAGCATCCGTCTTGAGGTCGTTCCAGGGCGTGCGGAGGGTGGTCAGGTCGGTGATGAAGAGTGTGTCGATCCTGGCCAGCTCGTCCTTGGTCAACTCGTCGAACACGCGCTTGTACAGCGCTCGGTTGAAAGTGGCGCGAACGCGGCGCGCTCCGCGATTCAGCGTGTCGAGCGCGGGCAGCTCGAACCGCTGGCGGACCAGCTGTTCGATCGCGACGTTGATCAGATCCTCGAGCTCGTATTTGGTGGCCGCCGCGTCGGCGAGCGCCGCGATCATCACGTGGCGACCGCCGGCACCATAGGGCTGCACATGCAGGTACTCGCGGATGGCAGCCACGTTGCTGGGTGCCCGAATGGTCGTACGCGTCAGCAACCAGTGCGGCTGCAGGATGGACATGCGGTGGCGCAGGGCAGCGATAGTTCACCGCCGCGCCCGCACCCGGCGACCACACAGCCACCACTTGTGGAAAGTTCCGGCGAGATCCAGCTCACGGGTCGGTTCACGACCCTCTCCGCGCACACCACGCCGGGGACGTAGTTGATACGCTTCACGTCGACCTTGCCGCTCCAGCACGTTCTCTGGCGGTTAGGCAAGGGTGAAAGGGTTTCCCATGCGATGGATCAGCACTACGCGAATCGGTCAGGTCAGCGGGAGTTACTCCAGTCCCTACGGCGGACCTGAAACCCAAAGCGAGCCGCAGGGTAGGCCTCTGCTCAACGAGACGGGTATCTGGGGAGCTTTTGGTTTTGACGAATGCGCAAATACCGAGCACAACGGGAGGCTCTATTTCTTCTCCGGCGATGTCAAATGCAAATCTTTCCTGACGAATCCGTTGAACAACTCCGACTTAGTTGCCTGGACCGACGACATCCAGGTCCTGCAACATGGCGGTCATCGCGCGGAAGGCTTCGATTTTTCTCTGCCGCACGATATTGCTGAGGATGCAAATCACCAGGCGCGGTGGCGATATTGCGTTCGATGTGCTGGACTGTTTTTCGACGGTTACGACGACAAAGGCTTCCAAAACCTCTGTCCTCAGGGCGGCAGCCACGCGCCTAACGGATACAACTTCGTCCTTCCTCATGATACTGCAGAAGACGACCAGCACCAGGGGCTGTGGCGTTACTGCACCCAATGCGGTGGATTGTTTTTCGACGGCTACCAGGATAAGACCTTCCAGAACATTTGCCCCAAAGGCGGGAATCACGTGCCTGCCGGGTCCAACTTTGTGCTTCCTTACGCGATTCCTTCGAACAATGTCCCGGAAGATGAGCCCACCGACATCCCCGAAGACGCAAACAACCAGCCGCACTGGCGGTACTGCGTAATCTGCGGCGCCCTCTTTTTTAACGGATACTCCAACAAGGGCCAGTGCCCTGGCGCTCCCGGCGGAGGTTTTCGCTTGAGCGCTGTACTTAAGGACGGAACCTTCTGGCCCTTCGAAGCGGACCCGCCGTTAGGAATTCTCCTGAGCGACGAAATGGCCACCAGCGCGTTTTCTTACGGCAGGCGCGTATATGTTTTCTGTGGCATCGCGCAAGCGTATTGGTCTGGTCAGACCAGGCCGGGCGATCCGGCATATGGACTCTATTTGGTCAGCTCCGGGCAACCTGACCAGCCGGTGCCATACCGCAAAGAGTTCTTGTTTGATCCCAGGATCGGCGTATGTCCAGCGGACGGTGGAAGCCACGATGTGCTTGGCTATAGTTTCGTTCTGCAGCACAACCTTGACCCCGATCCCTCGCGACAGTCGAATTGGCTGCGCTGCCGCAAATGTGCGGCTCTTTTCCAGGAGCAAGCCGAACGGAATCCTCTTGGCATAGTAGTGAGAACCTTGCAAGGGGGCATCTGTCCAAACGGTGGTAGCCATGAGGGCGGCCCTGTCTACTATGACCTTCAGCACGATATCAATGAGGACGGGTTGAATCAGGCGAACTGGCGGCGTTGCCAGAAGTGCGAAGGGCTTTACTGGAACGGCTCTTACCCTACGCAGGGCATTTGCGCCGCAGACAGGGGAAAGCACCATCCGGCCAGTGATCAAATTGATTACGTGCTGCCACACGATCAGCCGGAAGATGACAAGCATCAGGCGAATTGGCGGCGGTGTCGAAAGTGTTATGCATTATTCTGGTCCGGCCTGGCGGCGAAAGGCGCCTGCCCCGTCGGCCCATTCGTCAAAGGTCACGCAGACCACGACGCACGGACAGACGAAGTCGTTCCGACATTTTTGCAGGATGAACTGATCTTGACGTTCAACGTCGCAGATTCGACTACTCAAGGACAGTGGCGGTTCTGCACGAAATGTTACGGGTTGTTCTTTGACGGCGACCCTAATTTCAAAGGCATCTGCGAAGTCGACAAGCAGCCCCACACAGCTACACAGAACGACAAGCAACCCCTGCCGTCTTTGGACATGCCGGTGATTCACCCACCAGTGGGCTATAATTTCATGTTGCCGCGAGACAGGGCTGCGGATCGCTGGCATCAGGCAGGCTGGCGCTTTTGCGCCAAGTGCGCGGTCTTGTTCCGCGGGCAACTAGTTCACAATCCGGAAGGCGTTTCCATTTTCGATAACGGCCACTGCCCGGCTGGGGGCAGCCATGCGCCGGCCGGAGACCACTTCGTTCTCCCACATAGAATCTGGCAGGATTTCCAGAATGATCGCGACTGGCGATTCTGCACCAAATGCTTCGGACTGGTCCAGAACAATCTAGCTGCCAAATTTTGGACGGTGGCTTCCGTGGTGGTGCGGAACAGCGATCATCGCGGTATTCCGAGCACTACTGGCGATGGGGTTCTCATTCTGGGATATGGGTGGTCGGACTTCTATTTGGCGTGGATGCCCCTGGGAGCCTTCGTAATGAGGGTGAATGACACACAGTATTATGCCGGTATTAACCCGCTGACAAAGGCGCCAATCTGGGTCCCAAAGGTCGAGGAGGCAAGAGGTTTGTTTGGCATTCACAATCTTGCTGTTGACGCCAACCATATTTCACTCGCATGGTTGGAAGGTCCCAAGCGCTGGATTTTGCTCTACACTCATCCGGACCAGGATGGCCAGAAGGGGTATATCGTTGCTCGTCTCGGCTCAAGTCCCTGGAGCTGGTCAGATGAGATTCCGATCGTGTCGCCGCAACGCCCTCCTCGCGATGCAAACGACCCCGATGGCTTTGTATATGGGACCAACTTTATCGGGGATCACGACTGGCCTTATGGTCCATACATTTTGAACCGGTTCACCGAATGGGATTCGGCCACTCGCGAATTGGGAATATATTTCTTGGTGTCATTTGCCACACCTTACCAGATAAATCTGTTCCACACGCGACTAAGCCTGACCACGCAGGATCTGCCCGCGAACGAGGGGGCGTCCCGCAAAGCGATGACCGGTAAGTAGGAGAGAGGGCGACGCAAAAAGCGCGACCTGCTCTCCCCTCGTCGAACCGGAGATGCGGACTTTGTGCGTCCAGCTCTCGCTGAAGAGTGTCGCCTCAGGCATGCGCTATCCCCCATTCGGCCGGGCGAGCTAAACACACCAACAGAACCGTTTGAGATGCGGCACCACGTTTTCCTCTTTTCGGCGGGTGGACAGGCCTCTGACTGCGCCGCTGCAGATGTCGGACGACGGCCACGTACGAACCAGAGTGCACGCCGGTGGGATACGGCTTCGGACGCCCGAGGGGTTGGAGCGTTGCCAGCGGGCGAACTGCAACACGGTCGGTACGCCAAATCGACATAACCGACTCGTGGCGCGCCAGACTCCCCCAAATCGAGCGCGTCTATGAGCAGGACAGAGCTGGTTCGAGTGGTGGAAATCGAAGAACATCAAAAAGTTTTAGCCTCACAACGGATTTGGTTCCCGGCAGATAGAATCCAGTCGAGCTAACACTCCCTGACACAAAGCCGACGGAGGCTAGGTTCATCCACGTCTCGGTTTTCCCCCTCTGGCGTACAATCACCCAATACAGCCGATCGTTTCAATTGCCGCTCTGACGTATAGCCGAAATCGCGTCGAAGGTGCGAGATATAACCGGAAGTTGTGGACCGGCTTGGGATGACAAGTGCGGCGTACCCTCCTGGTTGTCGAAGACCAGGGACGGCTGAGGGCCGTCCGGGAGAGGTACGCCGCATGTTGAGAATAGTCCCTTCTGAGACGTCCGAGAAGGATGCGCTCACGCTCGATCTGGACGCACTGGTGCGCGAGGGTGCCCGTCGGGTGTTGCTGGTAGCGCTGAGAGCAGAGGTGGATAATACCTCGCTCAACACGCCGATGAGCGCGACAAGGCCGGACGTGCGCTTGTGGTTCGTAACGGCATCGCCGAGCCGCGGAAGGTGACCACGGCGGCCGGCGAGTTGGAGATTCAAACTCCGCGTGTGCACGATCGGCGCGACGGACATCGCTTCACGAGTGCCATCCTGCCGCCATGGGGCACGCCGTTCACCCAAGGTGACCGAGGTCTTGCCCATGCTGTACCTCCGCGGCATCTCGACCAAGGACTTCGAGCCGGCGCTGGCGGAGTTTTTTGGCAGCGAATATGGCTTGAGCGCATCCACGATCCAGCGACTGACGCGCGAGTGGACTCAGGAACTGGCCGCGTTCCGCCAGCGCGATCTCAGTCACGTCGATTACGTGTACCTGTGGGCCGATGGCGTCCACTTTAACATCCGACTCGAGGACGACCGGCTGTGCTGCCCGGTGCTAATCGGCGTGCGCGCCGACGGGCACAAGGAGTTGGTCGCCGTCGGTGGATGGCTTTCGAGAATCGATCGAGTCGTGGTCCGAACTGCTGCGCGATCTCAAGCGGCGCGGCATGCGCGCGCCTGTGGTCGCTATCGGCGATGGCGCACTCGGCTTCTGGGGCGCCTTGCGCGAGGTATTCCCGGACAGCCGCGAGCAGCGATGCTGGGTCCACAGAAGTCGTAAAGAATCAACTTACCGGATTGCCGTAGCTGAATTCGTCGGTTCTCCGGTGAGCAATTCCGCGGCGGTGTGGTAGCGGATCGGTGTTGGGATGGGAACCCAGCTGCCTTGCTGGAGCAGGGGGGTCTCCCGAACGACGGTACCGATGGCGGACCGACTGACGTCGCCGAGGGCATCGGCCAGGAGGTCGAGGGTGCACAACCCCCGTTGGTAAGAATGGTAAGCAGGACGCGTTCGCTGTTGCTGATCTTCTGCGGGAAGACGCCACCGCGGGCACCGGGCTGACGTGGGCCACCGCGGCGCTTGTGGCTGAAGCGTTCGGCTCGAGCCGCTTGCCGTGCGGCGAGTCGCTGAGTGAGAGCGTCCAACTCGGTGTGAGTCAGTCCGGTCAACTCCTGGCGGGAGAGCCGCTCGATGATGTCAGTGCGCGCGGGGCGCAGGTCGCTGTCCAGAAAGGTGAGCAGATCGGCGGCGGCGGTGAAGCGGATCGAGGCCACGCCGGGGTCGTAGCGATGGTCATTGAGGACCTCGCGGGTCTCCCTGATGTGGTCGCCGATGCAGGTGCGTGGTCAGCGGCCGCCCCCGCCAGTTCAGCGTGATGTGCGAGAACAGCCAGTGCTCAATTTTGTTCCACTTCGACGTCCCCGGCGGGAAGTGGCAGACCGTGATCAGCAGCCCAGTTGCGGCCGCAAACGCGGCCAGTTCACTCTTCCACACGTGGTGGCGGTAGCTGTTGGAACCGCCGGCGTCCGCCGTGATCAG
>JAFATF010000198.1 GCA_019244045.1 Acidobacteriota bacterium | reverse complement strand
CAGTTTTGCCGGCCACCTCAACCGGTTGAGCCAATGTAGCCGCAAAGGTTTGCCCCGGTTGGCTGATTTTAGAGCCCACCGCCTCACTTATGCGCACGGTAAGGATCGTGCCCGCGGGCAACAGCACGGGTTTGACTTGCGGCTTTGATTTTTCAGCCGTGGGGACCGTGGCCTTTTGGGCCAAAGTGTCCGGCGCATTTTGCGTGTTAGTCGCATCCGTACTGCTCGTCGTGGTATTGGCGCTATTGGCTGGCTGCTTGCTGCAAGCCGACAGGCCAAAGCTCAGGAACAGGCCGAGGCAGAGTACGACGAGACGCGAGGGCATGCTAACCTCCAGGGATATCGCTTCGACTTTATGCTGTGCTGCCCAGTCTACCGCAACAATTAATCACCAGGACAGTGGAGGGCAATGTACCTGGTTGTCGACAAACTGGGAGCGCGTTCGATCAGTGCTCCGAATCTTCGCCCTGGGGCAGCACCAGCAGGCTATTTTCCCGCTCCCTGGAATCGGCGGCACCGTCAGGTGGGGTCCCGGTAGATTCGCCTGCAGCAGCAGCCGCGGCGGCCGAGACCTGCTCCGGTCGAGCCACTGGTTTTGAAAGAAACTTGGCGCTATTCAACAAGGGACGGCCGAGGGACGGATTGTAGCCCGTCCAGGGGTTCTCGATTCCGGCTTCCCGTTCGAAATGGGCACGCATACTCTCCATCTTGGAATCCAGATTGTCCAGGTAATGCAGCATCAGAGCCTCGGGAAACATGGGCAGCTTGGGAGATCCAAACTCGTACTCGCCGTGATGGCTGATAATCAGGTGCTCGAGCAAGAGCTTCAGTTCCTCCGGGAAGCAGGGGAACAAACGCAGCTTGCCATGCAGCATTTCAAGCTCAATCACCATATGGCCGAGAAGCTGCCCGCGCGTAGTGTAAGCAAATGCTCGGTTATAGGTCAGCTCGTGGATTTTGCCGATATCGTGGAGAAAGGCGCCGCTGAGGAGCAGGTCGCGATTGATTAGGGGGTAGTTGCGGCACACCAGATCGCAGGACTGACAGAGCGAAACCACATGGTCGAGCAGCCCGCCGATATAGGCATGATGGAGATTTTTGGCAGCCGGAGCCGTGCGGTAGGCAACCGCAATTTCCTCATCCTCCATGAAAGCCCGTATCAGAGCCTTCAGGTGCGGGTCGCTGAAACTGCTTACGAACTCCGACAGTTTGCGCCATAGCCCATCGATGTCTTTGGTGGTCTTGGGCAAGTAGTCGGTAAAATCGATTTCCGACTCCGCCAAACGGCGCAATTTGTGAATGGTGAGCTGAAAGCGCTGGTTGTATTTATTGATGAGGCCTTTGACCTTGACGAAATGGTCTTGCTCGAAGCCGTCGAGGCAATCGGCAACGTTGTCCCACATTTTGGCTTCGATCTGGCCGGTGCGGTCGGCCAGGATCAGAGCCAGGTAAGGGTCGCCCGTTTTTTTTGGCTTTACCTGTTTTATGGCGACCACGAAACTGGAAATGATCACCTTGTTTTCGTGGCAACAAGCGTCAGAAACGTAGAAATCCTTCATGCGCGGTTAAGTTGGCCTCCGGATGCTGGTGGCCAGCATCTCTCTTTTGGGCAGAGGCTCAGCTTAACCTAAAACAAGCCTAACTTCTTCTTCTTTTTGCCCTTCAGATTTCTTGCGGAAGCTTCCTTGATCGAAGTCTCAATGGGATTGTCCTGATTTGCGCTGGCACCGGTGTCCACGTAACCCGGTTTGACGACGATGAATGCCTCTTCGCGAAGTTTGGTGAGGTATTCGCGCAAGGCAGGGTCGAGCTTTTGCATGTAGACGGCTTCCTGCACCTTGGACTCAATGTCCTTCAAGGCGGGCACTCCTGCCGTCGTGTGCTCGGTGACTTTCAGCAAGACGTACCCTTGACGGGTGCGAATCACATCGGACACATCACCTGGCTTCATCGCAAAGGTCTTGTCTTCGAGTTCCTTGGCCAGTGTTCCGCGCTTAAAATACCCTAAATCGCCGCCCTGGGCCGCCGTTGGTCCATCAGAATTTTTCTTGGCGACATCCTCGAACTTGGCACCCTTATGGATCTGGTCGAGCAAGGCCTTGGCTTTGGCTTCGGCAACCGCCAATTGCTGGGGATCTTCTTCCGCCGTTGTCTTATCGCCGCCGCCGGTCTTTTCGTTTGCAGCCGCGGGCTTTTGCGTGGCAACCAGGATTTCACTGAGCCGAATCTGCTCCGGCTGGGCCATTTCGTCCTTGTGATTGTTGTAATACTGCTCTTCTTCGTCCTTGGAAACCTGGATTTTGGACCCCACCTGGTCGCTGATCACCTTTTGCGTGATGATCTGGTTACGCAAATTCTGCTTGAAGTCCTCAAATGATACGCCTTGCGCCTGGGCGGCCTTCTCCAGCTCATCCATGGAGGACAGGTTCATCTGCTTGCGGATCTCATCGAGGCGCTTGACCAGGTCGGTATCGGCCGTAATGCCCAGATCTTTGGCTTTTTCAAGCAGCAACTGCTGGTCGATTAAGCCGCGGAGGATATCCCTTTCTCGCTCCAGATAAATCTTGTCGGCGTTTGCCGCATCCTGTTGCTGAGCCTCCTGCTTAAGCTGATCCTTTTCCCGCACGTACTCGGAGCGGGTAATGATCTGATTGTTGACCCGGGCGACAATTTCCTCCACCACCGAGTCGGCCGTCGAGGCCTCGGCGGGCGCCCCCGCCACCAGAAAGCTCAGGGCAAGCGATATCGAAAGGCTTCTTTTCACGAAAGCCAGTAACAATCCATCTACCATGGGGGTAGTTCCTGTAATGGTCTACACCTAAAATTGTACATCGAGAGCGAGGCCGGAACACAGCCGGACTGCTATGATGATCACTTTTTGCCTTCTTGCGAGGCAAGCCAAATGAGGATGGCTCTGATTTTACTGGCACTTTCAGCGGTTTGCGTGCCGCTCGCGCTGGCCCGGGCACGCGGCAGCTTGCCGGGTCAGGTTGAGCTCGAGCGTATGGCCAGCCGCTTTGCTCCTACTCCGCTGCGGGTGGACGTCTCTCGGTTATCTTCCGGTGACCGACAAGCTTTGGTGAAGCTCGTTGAGGCTGCCCGCATCTTCGATGATGTCTTTCTCGAACAACTGTGGAGCGGGAACATAGCTTTGTATCAGCGGCTACAGAAAGACACGAGTGCTCTCGGTCGAGCCCGCCTCCATTACTTCTGGATGAACAAGGGCCCCTGGTCGGAAATCGATGAGTACCAGGCTTTTCTGCCGGAGGTGCCGACGCGCAAGCCACTTGGGGCCAATTTCTATCCCCAGGGCATCAGTAAACGAGAGCTGGAAACCTGGTTTTCCATCCTGCCCGACAAGGAGCAGCAGAGGGCAAAAGGATTTTTTACCGTGATCCGCCCGTCTGCGGTTGATGACGTTACCAGGAAAGAAGCTCTGGCAGCGGTCGCCTACAGTGAGGAATATAAGGAGTACCTAGGACGGGTTGCCGGGCTGGTGCGCGAAGCGGCCCAACTTACCGACAACGCCTCGCTGCGGAAATTTCTCAGCAGTCGCGCTGATGCTTTCCTCGCGAATGACTATTACGAAAGCGATCTGGCCTGGATGGACCTCGATGCGCCGCTCGATATCACCATCGGCCCCTATGAGACCTACAACGACGAGTTGTTCGGCTATAAGGCAGCTTTCGAGGCTTACGTGAACCTGCGCGACGAGGCGGAAAGCGTCAAGCTGTCAGCCTTGGCCCGCCACCTTCAGGAAATCGAAGACCATCTTCCCCTGGATGAGGAATACCGAAATCCTAAGCTCGGTCCGGTCGCCCCTCTGCGGGTCGTCGACGAGATCCTCAGCGCGGGGGATGGCGCGCACGGCGTCCAGACCGCCGCCTACAACCTGCCGAATGACGAGCGCGTGCTGGCGGAAAAGGGCAGCAAGCGAGTCATGATCAAGAATGTGCAGGAGGCAAAATTTCATAGCATTCTGGTTCCTATTGCCATGAAAATGTTGCCCCGCTCCCAAGCTGTCGATGTGAATTTCCAATCCTTCTTCACCCACATCGTAGCCCATGAGCTGATGCATGGTTTAGGACCGCACCAGATCAAGGTGGACGGCCGCGACACTACCGCGCGCGAAGAATTGAAAGAGCTCTATAGCCCTATCGAGGAAGCCAAGGCCGACGTCACCGGCTTGTTTGCCCTCGCCTATCTGATGGATCACAGCAAGGACTTAGGGCTAGAAGGAGTGCTTCCCTCCGATGATGCCGCCCATCGGCAGCTCTATGTGACCTATCTGGCTTCCGCATTCCGCAGCCTGCGTTTCGGCTTGCATGACGCGCACGGCAAAGGAATGGCAATCCAGTTCAACTACCT
>JAFATF010000180.1 GCA_019244045.1 Acidobacteriota bacterium | reverse complement strand
ACGTCCCCGCCGATCAGTATCGAGCTGCCCGGACCCAGGCCTTTCAGACCTGGTTTGAGATCACCGGCGCAGCCGCTTAGGCATAGCCTCAGGGAGCCAGCCCAAGCTGCGCGTATCGCCTCGACCATAGCCACACAAGTTGACGGTACCCGCTGAAATCCGAAATGGGGTTTGAGCATTCACGCCACAGGTCGGTGATCAACGCTATGGTCCATGTCCTGTCCTGCCTCGTCGCCGACGCTTTCATGCCGGGCAAGCCTTCCATCTCGCTCACAAGCCAACGTCTCGAGGCGTATCCGTAGTTGGGGTTTTTTTACGAAAAATCACCGGCATTGGCGCGGATCTGGAAAACGGCATCAATAACCGGATTTGGTGGTATTAGCTCCCCAAACGTTGGCCCAGAAATTGCGCATTGATTGAGTGCTCCGAGAACGTATAAAACGACGCCAGACTCTCCGCGTTGCGAATACGATATCTGCAAGAAAAGGAACTGGGTCGCGAAGGGTGAGCACGTAATACCGACTCCGCGGACTGAAGAATTGAAGGGCATACGCAAAAATCTCGCCGGTAACGGACATGAACTCACGGTTTTTCAGCTGACCGCGGCATTGAATGACAGCAAGAATACGCCGCGTTTCCGGCATCATGTAACGGCATCGAATGAAAGGACGGTAGCGGGGGGGATCCGGCCTCATGCCTAGACCCAAAACAGCATAAGTGTACCATGCGAACGGTGCACCTGCGCGATAGGCGAGTGGTAAACTACCCCAGAACCGCCCGTTGATTTCCATCAGACTGGCCCGCCCTGTTCGGTGGTCCAACCGGTACTCCACCATGGCAGCGCCCTGCCATCCGATTCGCTTGAGCAGAGTCTCAGATTTTCTGAATAACTCGGCATTGAGCAAAAGCGGCAGGCTTTCGCAGACCGTTGAGACTCCTCCTTCCGGAGGCCACTCTGAAATGCGCCGGTGTTGTAATCGGAGCAGCGCTTCACCCCGATGTATAAAGATCATGTGGCCCAGACCCACTCCCGGACAGAACTCCTGGACAAGCGGATAGCGGCCATAGCGCTCATAACGCGCCAAAGCTTGTTTCAGCTCCGAGCGATTTTGACAATATTCCGCCTTCAAAAAGGGAATGCCGAGATCACTCAGGCCAGTGCCTAAGTGCCTCGGATCGGCCCATTTTAGAACACACGGAAATATTAGCTCTTCGGGTAGCTCCCGTATCATCGCTCCTTCTCGAGGCTGCCACGTCGTCGGAACCGGCACGCCGACTTCTCTGGCAACGGCGTAAGTCAGGGACTTGTCAAGGACCATGTTAAGCTGAGCTGCCTCCGGTACCAGCGCTCGCAAGCTCCCAAGACGCCCGGCATCAGCGGCGGCGCGAAGGAGGAGCAGATCGCTGTCCGCGATCCCAAGCAAGAATGCGGCACCGTGCTCCGCAGCGATCCAGTTGAGCAGCTCGATAGTCGAACCATTGTCTGAAGGACGCAGGTAGCCTCGCGTGGTCCATTTCGAGTAGAGGCCGATGCCTTCACACGAACGTGCGACTGCGTGGATCGTGACTCCATGCTCTCCCAGATCGCGGATGATCGTGAGGCCAATCGGGGTATCCGCTCTGAACACGATGGCTGGCGGCAATGTGGTTTCAGTCGTCATTCGCCAGGGCTCACGCATGAGAAACCAAAGGTTGATTATAACTCAGGGTTCAGCAGGGGTTCAGCAGCTGCGAGTCCCTTGCTGAGAGAAGCAGCCGTTGCCAAACCGATGATCGTCGTTGCCGAGCGGGCTCAGCTACCAGAGCGATCTCATACGTGAGCCCTGCATCATTCGCGGCTCAAACGCATTTGTTCTGCGATGGCCTCTACCGCGGAATCGATAGTATCGAAGCATTGCCGCCAATATGCTTCGCTCAGTCGGTGAGGGTCATGGATGTGGGGACGAGGGGGTCGGCACCATATCCCGAGCAAGGTTAGCTGGTACGACGCAGAGGGTACGCGGCGCGATATCGCGCGCGCTTGGCGCGGTTCCATTGCAACCAGTAGGTCGCCGTCCCGAAACTCGAAACTTTTGATATCGCATGCGCGATGCGGAGCAAGTTCGATGCCTCGTCGCGCCGCAACTCGGCACGCAGTGGGATCGGCGGGTATTCCAACGTCCGCTGAAAGCCCAAAGGATGCCACCGTCAGACCGTAGATCACTGCGCGTTTTTCTGCGTAAGGACTGCGACAAATATTTCCATAGCACACGAAAACCACACGCTTCACTCTCTCCCATCGGATTTGCTTATAGCTACGGAGCCTGCCGGCGACGCTTTCGAGTTGAGCGAGCATCAGACGAGCGAGCCCGCGATAGGATCCAAACCGGGCGCGGACCCCGATGAGATCCCATCCACCGAGCGGCATGCTGAGTGAAGCTATCTCTTGCCGAGATACACTGCTTTTAACCAAGATTCGTCCCATTCCTGATATTTCGAGAGCAGGATTGCGCCTGTGAGCGGCTTGGGCAAAGGCAAATCGCCGTAGCCGCTGGCGACCGTGATTGTTGGCGGCATGTCTGTGGGGCCGATCCTGTTGCCAGTTGTCGTCCCAGCGCTGTAAATGCTGTTTCTCGGCAAGGCTGGGGATCCCACGCCTTCGCTTCCATCACGCGCCCATCAACGCCCTAAGAGGCGGTTTTCAGAATTCCCGAGCGAGCTTGCCTGCAACCAGGAATATGCAGGCAGTCTGGAGTAGGGACTGAACGATGAAGCCGAGCCGGTCGTAGCGCAGCGCGAGGCGCCGGTTTTCGAGCACCCAAGCATTGCTGCG
>JAFATF010000166.1 GCA_019244045.1 Acidobacteriota bacterium | reverse complement strand
ATGATGGACGGCATGCCAGTGGGGGAGCCAGCTTCGTTCGTGAACATCCCGGATGTCTGTTCAATCCCGGCTCCATGTGAAAGCATAAAAGTCAGTGTTTCCCATGCGCTTCCACTCCGGCCCCGGGGCAAACACCTCATTCGGTGGAAACTGCTGTGCGACTACGGCCGTGACACCAATCCGCCTTAAGCGGTCGAGAATCTGTGCTTGTACGGCTGGAGTAGCGGACCAAAAATCCCCGGCCTTATCCCGCGGAACCTCGGCAACAACTCGGACTCGCAATAATCGGGCCCAGTTGGCTGCATACTGACCGCCAATACGCGCGACTCTGTCGCCAGGGTGAATGCCTAGATATCGCAGGTTTTCGGCCACCTCCCACTGCGGATGGCCATGGTGACGTAGTCCTTGGTTTATGTCGTATAGCGATGACTGTGCCAAAGGCGCGCCCAAAACCACCGCGATGGCGAGAGTAACACCGGCTGCAAGCTTCGACGAGTCTCGAGCCACAGGCAGACGGATTCCGGAAAATAATGCTATCCACAGAATCGCTAGGAAGACGGCAACATACCTTGTTTCTACGAGGACCACGGCGTACATAAGCAAGGCGGCTAGACTCGGAATCAATATCGGCCATTGTGCCGCGATGCCTCGCAAGGACGGCCGCGGCCCCGCAAAACACATGAGAACAATAGCAACCGTCAGCAACGCTGCCTCACTGCTGAAGAGCAGTTCGAAGTAGATGCCAGAATTTTTTATTAGAACTAACAGCTGTTTTTTTAGATCCAGGCGCGGGGTAGCTCCCTCAATCCAATAGGACGGGTCGTACCACACAGGTTGGGTACCGCCGACGAAATCCGAGAACTCATAAACCGGGGGGAAATCGAAGATTTTTTTCGGAGGATGTAGGAATTTGCCGCCAGCTGTTCCTGCATCTTGCGAATACCAATGCGGGCCGGCCTTATTAATGACCCAGAGATAGTTGAGCTTCGCACTTTCGCCGAACGTAAACCTGCCCTTTTTGAGAGATAAAGCGGTGATGAATGGGCCCGAAACCGAGAGAAATACAAAAAACGCCAGGCAAGCCAGCAACACGGCTTTTCTTAAGTTAGCTTTTTTTAAATTGCCTTGCGCAAAAAGCGCAACTCCCAAAAAAACGAAGGCGAGTGGGAACATGGGTGCTTTCGCCAAATATCCGAGTCCGAGTACCATCCCTAGACTGAAAAAACACAGCCAATCCCCTAAACCTTGCCGGATACGTAAAATAAGAGCTGTCGCCAGGAGAACAAAGATACTCATCAGTACGTCAGGGCTCATTTGCTCCATCGTGATGAGGCTAAGGGAGGACCAGCCAAAGAGGAGATAGCCGATCACGAGCAGCGACCAGCGAGGCAAACTGGTCCAAGTGTTGCCGAGCCTATCCCGTTGGCTTTGAGTAACCAGTTGCCGCATCATGTACTCAAAGGAAATCAACGCGACCACATAGATGGCGAGGTTCAGTAGATGCGCCACCGTGAATTCCCAATACGAGGATGGCCTCACTACCCTCATTGCAATGGCCAAGAGCCAGGGATAAAGTGGACTCCAGTGTCCATTGATCAACGTCGTCCAGCCGCCCCGTAGATAGGCGTCGGCAAGGTCAAGGTACGCGATGCCGTCCGAATTCATGGCCTGCCGGCTATTCCATGCCTGCGCTAGCCCAAATAGCAGCGCGCAGGACCAGCACAAAATGCGGAGGATTGACTGCTCAGACGAACGATCAAGCCTTATGAGACTCAATCGGGGCGGCGTCCAGTTCTCGTTCGAGCCTTCCCGCGCTGTTGCCGGCCATGAGTTCACGACGGGGAACCAACCTTCCGCGATGTGGCAGAGGCAAATTGAGAGCGAGACGCAAGCTCCGAGTTAACCGCAGAAAAGAACGACATCGCTGAAGAAGCGAATGACAGTCTGGTTAACCGGAAGAACATCGAAACGACTCGCGCGAGTCTTCATAATTTTCGGGGTTGAAGTATCCCGCGCTGCTAATGCACATGTCAAGAGCTGGAGACAGAAGCTGACGAACCAGCAGAATAGGCGCGAGACAGCCTAAGTAACTGAAAATACACGATGTCGGGCGCTACGCACAACGACAGACCAGGCACGAGACACATATGTACCTTCGGGCAGCCCGGAGCACTAGACTTTCGTAATCAGCAATAGTCCTGATTGAGCAGCCGGCGTGCTTGGGGCAGAATCGAATAAGTGCAGCACGACTCGCATAAATTTCCCCCCGAGGAGTGGTCATGCAGACGCAAGAACTGCTTTCGAATTTATTAATGCCGTTCCAGCCGGCCGATCTGCTGGTTTCCAGCTTGGCGGCTCTTATTCTGTATAAGCAAGCCTCTTTCGACACCGTTTGGGACTTGTCGAATCGGGTTTGCGACCGGTATTTGCCACAAATCCGGGCGACAGACAGGCCCAGAAATTAATAGTGCGCGGCGGCAGCCCTCCCCACCCTTCTCCGCCCCACGCCTGAGTGTCTGCTCGTTTTGCACGGCATCGACCGAAATGATCGCTGCCCTGTCCAGATTCCAGAGTTGCAGCCGGGCCGGCAAAATGGCAAATCGCCACTTGCACCAGTCCTGAGGCAGCGCAATCGATTACAATTGTGTTCCGTAAAATGAGTTGCGCCAACCGAGCCTAGCCCGCTCACGGGCGAGAATTGCCCGCTGATCTACGCCCGGAACGCTGCCAGGCCGGCAGTTTGAATTTGTCGTGCTGAGGAGGAAGCCATGGCAACTGCACTTAAATTCGTTGCACCGGAAAACAAAGCCAAGACATTCATCGAAGGAAAACATCAGATTTTGATTAACGGTAAATGGGTGGAAGCGGCTTCGGGTAAAACTTTTCCATCCTATGATCCGGCAACCGGCGAGGTCATAGCGCAAGTCGCGGAAGGGGATCGCGAAGACATCAACCGAGCTGTCAGTGCCGCGCGCACCGCGTTTGAGAGCGGTCCATGGTCCCGGCTGACTGTATCAGAGCGCGGGCGGCTGATCTGGAAATTGGCTGATCTGCTCGAAGCCAATACCGAAGAGTTTGCTGAGATTGAGTCCCTCGACAACGGCAAGCCGCTTAAGGTTGCACGCGCTGCCGACATTCCGTTAGCGGTGGACATGTTTCGCTACATGGCTGGATGGGCAACCAAGATCGAAGGCAGCACGATTCCTATCTCCGTACCCTACACGCCGGGCACCAGATACCTGGCATACACACTGCGCGAGCCGGTAGGCGTCGTGGGGCAGATTATCCCCTGGAACTTTCCCCTGCTCATGGCCGCCTGGAAATTAGGGCCAGCCTTGGCCACCGGATGCACCGTGGTTCTTAAGCCGGCGGAACAGACGCCGTTAACGGCGCTGCGCCTTGGCGAATTGATGCAGGAAGCCGGGTTCCCCGATGGTGTGGTCAATATCGTCCCCGGCTATGGCGAAACCGCTGGGGCAGCTTTGGCGGCGCATCCCGATGTCGATAAGGTTGCGTTCACCGGGTCGACCGAGGTAGGCAGGCTGATAGTGCAGGCGGCCGCCGGGAATTTGAAGAAAGTTTCGCTGGAACTAGGTGGCAAATCGCCGAATGTGGTGTTTTCCGACGTTGATCTGGATAGCGCCGTTGCCGGCTCAGCAAGTGCGATCTTCTTCAACCATGGCCAGTGCTGCTGTGCCGGCTCGCGACTGTTCGTCGAAGACAAGGTTTTCGACAAAGTGGTCGAGGGGGTCGCTAAGAAAGCTGAGAAGATTAAGCTTGGATCGGGGATGGATTCGAATACCGACATGGGTCCACTGGTTTCCGAAGAACAACTGAACCGGGTCTGCGGTTACCTGGACTCGGGATTGTCGGAGGGGGCGAAAGCCGTTACCGGAGGCAGTCGACACGGAGACAAGGGTTACTTTGTTAAGCCCACTGTGCTGGTGAATACAAACGACGATATGAAGGTGGTGCGAGAAGAGATTTTCGGGCCAGTGGTGACAGCTATTCCATTCCGAACGAGCGAGGAATTGGTGGCAAAAGCCAATAACACCGAATACGGCCTGGCGGCCGGAATCTGGACCCATGATATCCAGAAGGCGCATCGCCTTGCATCGCAACTCCGAGCCGGTACAGTGTGGATCAACTGCTACAACATCTTCGATGCTGCACTGCCCTTCGGGGGATACAAGCAGTCCGGCTGGGGGCGTGAAATGGGGCGTGAAGTACTTGAGCACTATACGGAAGTGAAGTCCGTTTGCACTCCCGCATAGTCACACCTCCCGAATAAATCGAGCGGCGCTGCGCGACTTTGGCAGCGCCGCTTTTGTTCACCCGGACACGAGACAACCTTCGCCCGGCGAGGCGATAAGAACAGTCTCGGCTACCCGGAATCACTGAGCCCTGTTCTTGGTTATGGCGATCGCACATCTCAGTGGTGCAGGCAGAGCGATCGCCACCTCGTGCGAAACTCGTCAGGCACTTTCTCGTCCAACCGATTTGACGTAGAAGGCTGTCATGACACACGGGCGATTGATTGGTTTGGCCGAAGGGTGGCTACGCCGCCAGGGGTGCCGGATTGTACTGAGCGAGCAAACCGCCGATTGCGGCGAGATTCCCGATGCCATTGGTTGGACCGCTGATTGCCGTTCGATTGTAATCGAGTGCAAGGTGTCGCGAGCCGATTTCGCAGCCGACCGGCAAAAGCTTGCACGACAACGCCCGAAGGGGGCCATGGGATGCGAGCGTTGGTACCTGGCTGCGGCAGGACTGCTGAAGGTCAACGAAATCCCTCAGGAGTGGGGACTCTTGCAGGTGCGTCAAGGACGGGTTGAGGTTGTAGTCCGCCCGCAGAGCGGGTCGCAGCGAAAACACTTAGGCATCATGTCGGAAATGGCTTTGCTATTGGCCAGCCTGCGGAGGGTTGAGGTGCGCATTGAGCCGCAGACCATAACCGAGTTTCTGAAATGGAAGAATCGCATGGCTGCGTACAATGGTGGACCATTGCCCCAGGGACTTGTACCGGTCGAGCAGGAGCTAGCCACGACGCTGCAAGCACCCCGAGCAACTTAGCTGAGCTCTGGCCGAGTGCGTTTGAGGTCGCGTCTATCCTAACCCCTGAAGCTTAACAACTTTAACTCGCCTAAGGGGACTAATACCCAATTCATGGCCGTCTATCGTTTTAGTTCTGTCCGTGGAGCCTCGCTCTCCTCACGAGCGAGAGTGGGCACCGGCGCGCAGACGCTTATCCTCGGCCGCCTCAACCCGATTTCGGCCACTTTTCTTGGCGCGATACAGGGCTTGATCGGCGGCACTGATTATCTGATCAACGTTCTCGGTTTTCTCACTCGCTTCGGCCACGCCGATGCTGACAGTCACTGAGACTGAAGCACCGGCGCGAGGCGCGCGCTTTCTCGGCTGCTTGTTGCCGGGCTGTCTGCGGTCCTGCGGGCTGCGCGCTCTTTTGCGACGGTCCAGGCGATGCCGTACTTTGAAGCCGGAGGTGGCAATCGTCTCCCGCAGCCCTTCCAGGTGCTCGAATGCCGCGCCGGCAGAACTTTCTGCAAAGACGATGGCAAATTCTTCGCCGCCTAAGCGGAACGCCTTGCCTCCGCCGGTTACGGCCGCTAGGCGAGATGCCACCATGCGCAGGACCTCGTCGCCCGTATCGTGGCCGTAAGTGTCATTGAAGCTCTTGAAGTGGTCAATGTCGATAATGGCAATGGTGTACTGGTTTTTGAGGGCAAGCAGGAGCTGGTTGAAAGCCCGCCGCCCGGGCAGGCCGGTAAGTTCGTCGTGATAGGCCATCACATACGACGTTTCGATCAGAGAACAGAGAAGAATCAGCGCCGAAGTCCCAAGATAAGCCGTAGAATCGGCTCCCAATCCTCCTGAGTGCCACGCCAGAGCAGTTGCGACCAGCGCCCAGAGCGAGCCACTTTCAATTGGTTTGCGACAAATACAAAAACGCAAGAAAAGACACAGCAGGGCCAGGCTAAAGGCCAGCAAACCCAGTTGTGGCACCCTGGTCCAGGCAAACAAACCGGAATTGACGAAGGTCGATGTCAGCACATTGTGACGACCTACATGATCGGGGCGGCACAGCAATGCTACAAATACGGACTCAATGAAAATCAGGAACAACCGCGATGTGAGTGAAGGCGCCGTAAAACCGCGCTCCTCGAAACAGGCAAAGGCCAGAAAATTCAGGGGCAGAAGCGTGGCTAAGGCGGCAAAAGCCATATGCGCGGGAGCAGCAGAGGCGGGAGGCGCCCCTGAGAAGAACGACAGGGCGCGTGCCGATAACAGCAGCACGATCAGGGTAAAAAAAACCCGTGTCGAATGGAAGCGCCAGGCGAGAAGCAGCCCGGCTACCAAGGCGGCGGCATAGTAAGCATTGACTGCCGCCAAGGAGAGGCGAAACCATGGATTATTCACCAGCCCTATCGCCCCCACCAGCAGCACACCGCCCGGCAGGAGGAGCGAACTCATCATCTTGCGATCCAAGTCGGCATCCACCCCAGGAAATTATCCCCGGGTCTGGCCCTCAACTTAGTAACCCGACTGGTTCGGAGGAGCCTCACCGACCTCTTGCTCGTCCATGCTGCGCTCGGCCTTGGTCCTTCAGGAACTTACTAGCAGGAACTTACTAGCTTCCTACGATAGCCGAGCCAGCTCGGCTGAAGCGAGATTCACATGCTTGAAGGAGTAATTTCCGGCAGGTAATTCCGAGAGAGACGCTGGTTCTCAAATATTAAGAGCGCCAGCTGGAGTGAGTACAGCGGCGTGCAGCCGGGGGTAGGAAGACCTATCTCCCGCGGCGCGCCCGGCGCCGCCTTTCAATGTCAGCTTCTCTAGACCTGAGCCGGTCAGGCCCCGAGTGCCAGCGAGAGCTGCCGAAGCTAGCCATCTTCCTGGGCGCCGCTATTCAACCTCTGACCAGAGCGATGCATCGTACTGCACAGCAATTACGGAGGAGAATGAAATTTATGGCCAGAAGATCACAATCCGCCCACATGCTCACCGATCATGAACAAATACGGCGTTGGGCGGAAGAGCGTGGGGCGCGACCGGCCAGCGTCCGAGGGACGGGCGGTCGAGGCGACGTAGGTATGATTCGTCTGGATTTCCCCGGCTACAGCGGTGCCACTTCGCTCGAGACCGTCGAGTGGGACGAGTGGTTTCAGAAGTTTGACGAAAACAACCTGGCGTTGCTAGTGCAAGAGCAAACCGTCCGCGGGCAAAAGAGTAACTTCAATAAGCTAGTCAATCGCGATACCTCCGAGGAAAGAGGCGAAAGCAACGGGAAGGGTAACAACCGCTCTCGAGAGCGCGCGGCAAGATCGAACAGGGGCTCAGAGCGGGGGCGCGCATCCACCAGAAGATCGGCATCGACTTCCCGTCGTCGCGCTCCGTCGAGGAGTTCTAAGTCGCCAAGTCGGGGCACGCGAAAATCGGTCGGTGCGGGCCGTAGCTCGAGATCGCAGAGTCGCTCTTCTGGTCGGGGAGAACGCCGTCCAACGGTGAGCGCACGGCGTTCCAGTCGGAGGAGCAGGACCAGTGGCAATGAAAGAGAAGGATCACGTCGCAGAGCAGCGTAATCAGCTTTAGAGCTTTGTTTGTGCGGCCAGGATGAGGTCTCCCGGGGCCGCATTTTTTTTGCCACCGGTCGGACCATGGCATAGTCCTGGTACTCGCCGCCGGCAATACCAAACATGGCGCTCACAGCTATGCAACTCGAATGGTGCAGCGGCATCGTAGTTGTCGATTCTGGTTTGGAGGAACGGCCATGCTAGTTATGGCCAAAGAGTTGCTACCGCCGCACAGCGCAAGGTTTGCCCCCAGTTCCTGCCCAGCCATTGCCAGGTCCTGGAGCACGGCAATTCTTCTGCTGAGCCTAGCGCAGGCGGCGAGCATGGCTCAGTCAGACACCCTGGCGCGCAGCTCCTTCGCCTTCGCGGCGGCGTCGATGCCCACGATTAATCGGCAGGTGCAGGAAGTCAGCCTCATTCTCACCGTGACTAACCAGCGCGGCCATTTCGTGCGCAATCTGAACCAGAGCGACTTCAACATTCTCGACAACGGACGCGCCCCCGACCGAATCACTTACTTCCAGCCGCAAACCGATCTGCCGTTGCGCGTTGCCTTAGTCATGGACACTAGCGATTCGGTTACTTACCGCTTTAAATTTGAACAGAGAGCGGGCGCCGCCTTTTTCCGTCATGTTCTTCATGCGCCCGCTGACCTGGGCCTGGTCGTTGGGTTCAACCAGGAAGTCCATATCGCCCAAGGTCCTACGCACGACACCCATCAATTGCATGCTGCTTTGAAGCACATGCACCCGAGCGGCGAAACCGCCGTATACGACGCGATCGTCAGCGCCACCCACCAACTTGCCTTGATTCCTGACCACCAACCGGCGCGACATGCCATCATCCTGATTACCGACGGCGAGGACAATCACAGCCATTCTCAGCTCGATCAGGCCATTGAATCCGCGCTCCGCTCCGACAGCGTGGTCTATGTCGTCAGCACCAACTGGCGGGACGCGATCTTCGGTTTGGCCGCTGAGGGTGATCATGCCATGGAGCAGCTGGCCGAGGCGACGGGAGGTCGTCTGCTGCACTGCGATAGCGATAGCGATGTGGCGCACGCCTTTTCAAAAATTGAGAGAGAACTTCGCTCGCAATATGCCATCGGCTACAAACCTGCAAGCAGCATCCCGGATGGGCTATTTCATCGGTTGGTAGTGGTTGGCCCCAAGAAGCTCCACATCTTCCATCGTTCCGGCTATTTTGCTCGATAATTCTCCTGATGACAGAGGGCCGGCGCACATCAGATCCTCGGCTGAGATAACCGGTGACCGAAGCTCTCGGCAGATTCTCGGCTAAAGGTGCTAAATTGAAATTACATGACGGCACCAGAATCGCGCTTCATCAAGGCCTGTAGGGCTGCTCCGGTTGACGCCACACCCGTCTGGTTCATGCGCCAGGCAGGCCGCTACATGCCTGAGTACAGGACGATACGAAAGAAGCACTCCCTGCTGGAAATCTGCAAGCAGCCTAAAATCGCTGCTGAGGTGACCATTACCGCGGCGGAAGAGCTAGGCGTGGATGCGGCCATTATTTTTGCCGATCTGCTGCTGCCCCTCGAGATCATGGGGCTGGCCATTCATTTTTCGGCCGGCCAGGGTCCCAAGATTGACAGCCCGATCGAAAGTGCCGCCGACGTGCGGAAGTTACGCAGCGACCGAGCCGCCGAGCTCGGCTATGTCTCGGAAGCTGTCCGCCTGGTATGTGCGCATTTTGGATCGCGCTTGCCCGTCATCGGCTTCTGTGGCGCCCCCTTTACCCTTGCCAGCTACATGATCGAAGGCGGCGGCTCGCGCAATTACATTCGCTCGAAACGCATCATGTTCAACTCTCCCCAGGTTTGGGAAGAGTTGATGCAAAAACTCATCACCGTGACCTCCGCCTACGCGGCCGAACAGGTACGCGCCGGTGCCGCTGCTATTCAGGTTTTCGACAGCTGGGTGGGATGTCTGAGCGTTGAGGATTATCGCCAGTACGTGCTGCCGGGGACAACGCAGCTAATTCACCGCCTCCGTGAAACGGGCGTGCCGGTTATCTATTTCGCAACCGACAGCGCTACCCTTCTGCCTGCGATGAAAGAAACCGGTGCCGACGTTATCGGGGTGGACTGGCGTATCCCGCTGGACGTTGCCTGGCGCAGCATCGACTTCCAAGGTGCCGTTCAGGGCAATCTCGATCCCGCCGTGCTGTTGGCCGATTGGAGACACATTGAACGGCGCGCCGGCGACATTCTGGACCGCGCCCGGCTGCATGACGGGCACATCTTTAATTTGGGACATGGAATCCTCCCCGAAACGCCAGTGGACAACGTTAGGGCGCTGGCCGCTTTCGTGCACGAGTACTCCGCACGACTGGCTGATGATGTGCCTATTCGGGGGGCGGCGCGGTGAATTGGGGGCGGCGGACAACGGCCGTACTCCTCCTGGCGCACGGCAGCCCGGATTCGGCGGAGGAGGTTCCTGAATACCTAAAGCACGTGACCGGTGGGCGCTCGCTCCCGCCGCAGGTGGTCGAGGAGATAACAGATCGTTACCGACTGGTGGGTTCGTCTCCGCTGACGCATTGGACGGTCGAGCAAGCGATTCAACTCGAAAAACAGTTGGCAATACCCGTCTACATTGCCATGCGCAATTGGAAACCATTTATTCCTGATGTTCTCCGCAAGATGGTTCGCCAGGGCATTGCCCATGCAGTCATCATCTGCCTGGCACCCCAGAATTCCCGTACCAGCGTCGGACTTTACCGCAAGGCCGTCGAGAGCAACGGCGGGCGTTCCTTCAGCATCGATTTTGTTGAGTCCTGGCATGATCATCCCCTGCTGGTGAAGGCCTTCGCCGAGAGGCTGGCAATTGGTCTCGAAGCGGCGCGCCGCGAGGCGACTTCCCGGATTCCTGTCCTCTTCACCGCCCATAGCGTCCCCCAATGCACAATCAGTGCCGGCGATCCTTACCAGGAACAGGCCCGCCGCACCGCCGAACTTGTGGCCGAAGCGGCGACATTAGAGTCCGATGACTGGCAGCTGGCTTTCCAGAGTCAGGGCGTTTCCGGCGGCCCATGGATTGGCCCCCGGGTTGAGGATGTGCTCACAACTTTAAGCCGGCGGGGCACGCCGGGTGTGCTTGTTCAAACGATTGGCTTCCTCGCCGATCACGTGGAGGTGCTTTATGACATCGACATCGCGGCTCGTAAGTTCGCCCAAAAACTCGGTCTGCGCCTGTGGCGCGCCGAATCGTTGAATGCATCGCCTTGGTTGACGGCCGCCCTGGCCGATATCGTCCGCTGCCGCCTGCGAGCGAGTGGCGACGAAATATGAAGAGGATTGCCATTGTCGGTGGCGGAATTGCAGGACTCAGCGCAGCTTTCGTCCTCGAAAAGTGTCGGCGTGTCGAGGGGGAAGCCTTCGAGTATGTGGTCTTTGAATCGCACGCGCAGTTTGGCGGTGTCATTCGCACCGATCAGCTGGATGGTTATCAACTTGAAGGTGGTCCTGATTCTTTCCTCACGGAAAAACCCTGGGCTAGCGATTTGTGTCGAGAACTAGGCTTGGGCGATCGACTGATTGGCTCGAACGACAGCGAGCGCAAGACCTACATTCTGGTGAACGGCAAGCTGGTGGAAATTCCCGACGGGCTGATGTTCATGATCCCGACCGAGATCCTGCCCACCTTGTTCTCGCCGCTATTTAGCATAAGCACGAAAATTCGCATGACCCGGGAGTGGTTCCATCCTCCTCGCCACGCCGACCGGGACGAAAATGTAGCCGCTTTTGTGGAACGCCATTACGGGCCGGAAATGGTCGACCGGTTGGCCGATCCGCTGCTGTGCGGTGTCTATGGCGGACATGCCAATCAACTCAGCGTGCGTGCCGTCTTGCCACGATTTGCCGAGATGGAGGCCAAATATGGCAGCCTGGGGCGCGCCATGGTGAGGGCACGACGGGAAATGGGTTCTAAGGCTCGCTCGTACCCTTTGTTTACTTCGCTGCTGAATGGCATGCAGCAGATGGTCGATAGCTTGGTCGCGCGGCTTTCACCAGGCTCGCTTGCGCCGGGAATTACCATTCAGTCCGTCGACCGGGCCAAAGGTGGCTGGCAGATCTCCGCTCGAGGTTGGTGCGCACGCTTTGACGCTATCATTCTTGCCGTTCCATCCCATGTTGCCGGCGCTCTGCTGCAAAGCGTAAATGCGCAGCTTGCGCATGAACTGCGCGCCATTCGCCACACGTCTTCGGTCGCTATCCATTTGGGCTACGGGCCCCCGGTCAGAGATGGCATACCCCCGGGTTTTGGCTTTCTGGTTCCGCGCAGTCAGGGTCGACGCATTGTGGCCTGCACATTCATGCATACCAAATTCCCCCATCGAGCACCTGCCGATCGTGCCCTGCTGCGCTGCTTCACGACCCGGCCGGCAGACCGAGCAGCGGAGGAGATTTCCGACGAACAGATGGTCAAAATGGTGCGCCACGAGTTGCGGGAAATTCTGGGCCTTACTCGAGAGCCGCTATTCAGCCGCGTATACCGCTGGGATCGCGCCATGCCCCAGTATGAAGTAGGGCATCTGGAACGTCTCGGGCGTATCGAGGAACTCGGCAGCCGCACTTCCGGGCTCTTCCTCGCCGGCAATGCGTACCGTGGCATCGGTGTTCCGGATTGTGTTCGCTCGGGCTCGGAAGCGGCAACTTCGGCTTTGAATTTCTTAGGTATTACCGGCACCCAAGCGAGCGCTTGCGAGCCTGTAGGACGCCCGCATGCCCCCCGTCTTTACTAAAGCGGGTCCACCGCGATCCCCCAGTTCGTCCTATTTCGCACGGACGACGACTTCCCCATTTTCGACGCGCACGTCGCCTACGAAGCTGGGCAATTTCATTTGCTCACGCTGCGCCTCGATTTTCCTCTTCAGGGTGGAATGGACCAGCGCGACAGGAATGGTCAGATCCCCCAGCCTAAAGTTGGTGGGCTCAAAACTCAGATATCCATCCTTCGCGCCAAGATGGCCTGACACCGTAACATAGATTGGCTGGTGTGCCACTTTGGCGACGAACTGCCCCGTAACCAGGTCGTCGCGAAGCGTGATCACAGGGCGATGGTCAGGCCCATTTCCACTGCTTTCGACGAGAGCGGAGCTAATTTCGTCGCCGGTAAGATGTACCTCATCAGCTCGCCTAGTTTGGCTCGCCCTCTGCTCGAGTTCGCTGATTTTGAGCTCCAACGATTGCGTGCTCTCGGGGGAAGCGCGCCGGGGCAGCGCATTCTGTTGCGGTGGCCGTAACGCCAACAGGATGAGCACAACCGGGATGGCATAGCCGCTGACGCGCAGGATGAAGCCAACTCTGATCCCGCCTGTCCCGTCGCTCTTACCCCAGGTATGCATAGCCGCGATCCAAGGTTGCCGTACTCAGTATGATTTCTGGCGGCTATCCAAGGACACGTCACCAAAGTAACGAATACTCTTACCGAGAGACAATGGCCGGCGGCGCGTGCGCCGGGCAAGGAAGGGATAGACGATCAGCCCGGGTGGGCAGCGCTCAACTCCCCGCTCATGGCGTGAATCAGGCTGTTTTGCTGCTCTTCGGTCAGCTTGGTCCCTTGATATGTAAGGTAAAGCACGTCGATGGCAACTTCGCCTTCGGTATCGATCAGGGCAATCTCAATGTTGTATCCCTTGTCGGCAACTACCCCCGTAAGCTCGTGCAGCAGGCCAGGACGATCCTGGGCAATGACTTCGAGTACGGTCGAGTGAGGTGAGCAGTCATTGTTCGAATGGAGCCGGGTTTCTACTTTGATCTTAGCGGGCTTGGGTTTGCCGGCACGAAAACGATCGTGCAGCAAGCGCCCAAGATCCACATCTCCAGACAGGACGCCGCGAATGCTGTCCTGCAAGCGCTGCCACTCGGATGGGTTTAATTCCAACGTGGCAAAGCGGTCGGTAAAGTAAAAGGTATCAACGACCACTCCGGCCTGATTGGAAAACGCGTTCGCCTTCACGATATTCATGCCCCAGGCGGCAAGCGCCCCTGCCACTTTCGAGAAAAGTCCTGGGGCATCGCGAGTGACCAGGGTCAATTCAAACCAATGGCGGCCGCGCTTCAGGTCAACTTCCACGGCTTCGTCGTGGGTGAGTTTGTGCGATAGGTCAAAATGTCCGAGCACAACATGGGGGGGATAAACCATCAAATATCGCTGCGGGAGGCCTTCGAGAAAGGTTTTGATCTCGGTCGCCTGGTCAGGCGCGAGCCCTTTGAAGGCAGTGAATTGCTGATCGCGAGCGTCCGACCTGACCAGGTTGCCATCAGCGTGGTGATTGAGGAAGTTTACAGTCGCGATATAGAGCTGCCACAGATTGTCGGCCTTCCAGGGAGTGAGGGCCTCCGGGTTGACCGAGCCGATGTCGGCATAGGTCATCAAGGCCAGCATCTTCAAGCGTTCCGGTGTCGCCACCCGCTCGGCAAAGGCGCGAACGGTGTCATGATCAAAGATGTCGCGCCGCAGGGTCTTGGACATCTCCAGGTGGTTGGCGATCAGAAAACACACCGTGTCCCTCTCGGCTTGCGCCAGGTTCATGCGAGCCATACACCTGGCGGCTGCCTCGACGCTGGCTGCGGCATGTTCGCGCTTGGTCGATCCCTTCCCCACGTCGTGCAGCAAGAGCGCCAAGAACAGCAGTTCCGGTTGCTCCAACTCGGAAAACAGCTCACCATAGCGCTGTTCCCATTCCGTGGTTGCTTTTTGCAGCCGGTGGAGCATCTCGATGGCAAGAAAGGAGTGCTCGTCGACGGTGAAACGATGGTAATAGTCGCGCACTACCAGGGAGTCGATGGCGGCAAATTCGGGAACGAACACGCCGCCCAGAATTCCCAGAAAATGCATGGCCCGCAAGCCGTCGGCGGCATGGCCAGCGCTAAGGATCTCCTTCAGGTGCTTCCAGACGGTCGCCCCGCTGGGCGGATGTGCTTGCAAATAGGCAGCTGCCTGTTCCACCCTTTGCTCAGTGGCCCGGCTTAGCTTAAGACCATGTTGCGCCATAAATGCGAACATCTCGAGCAACAGGTCCGAGTCTTTGACGCCTCCCGGCTGCTGCAGGAGGATGAATCCATTGACCACCGAGAAGTTGCTGTTTGACAATCGCGAGCGCCAGGACTGAAATTCCCGGTAAAGCGAGGAGCGCGCCGCCGGAATTTCCTCGAGCAGTTGCGTGGCAACCCGGTGAATAGCGCGCGCGTGGTGAAAGTAAGTGCGCATCCATTCCTCCGGTGGAAGCGGATGGTCTCCCCCGCTGCCGATGGCCCGTGCCGCGGCCTCGGCCTGCGCCTCCCAATTGAGGATGTTGTCGTCGCGACCGTGGCGAAAATGCAAAAAGCAGCGGACGGAGAAAAGGTAGTCAAGCGCGCTCTCGAACTGGCAGCGAATAGAAGGCTCGATCACCAAGGATTGCGCTTCCCGCCCCTCCCGCCGTTTTTCGATCCCCGAGACCAGCGCAAGCCAATGCACGACGTTGTAATCCCGCAGTCCGCCGGGCCCTTCCTTGACATTGGGTTCGAGGTGAAAAATTGTGTGGCCAAATTTTTGGTGTCGCGCCCTGGTGACAACCCCTAACTGCTCGATAATGGGCTGTGCTTCGCGCATGACCAGGCGGGGCATGAAGGATTCAGCGAGACGCGAAAATAACTCCCGACTTCCGGCCAGATAGCGACAGTCCAGGGCCGAAATGGTAAATTCCAGATTCTGGGGATCGAACCGCTCACATTGCGCGAGAGTACGGGTTTGCGGGCTCAGGCGCAGTTTGAGATCCCAGAGTTCCTGAGAAAATGCCCTCAGCTTTTCGCGAAGCTGCCGGGGTGCCTCATTACGGCACAGGAAAAGAAGGTCGATGTCGGAATAGGGAAAAAGCAGGCGTCGGCCATATCCTCCGGTTGCGACCAGAGCGACATCATCACCGCCGTCCCGGTTCTGGCAAACCCACTCCTCCCATAAGCGCAGAAGAATCGAATCTACCAGCTGCGTGCGCTCGGACATGGCGCTCGCTCCCGAGCCGGAGTGGGCGAACTGCTGTTCGATTTCGGCGAGCGAGCGAGCGTAGGTGTCCCGAAGATGGATGCTGAGCGATGGCGTGCCCATAGCAAAGGCCAAGTCGCGAGCAAAGGCGACGGCTGTTTACCTCGTAAGTGGCCGGGAAGGGCGGCTCTTGAAGGCTGACGGAAAAAGCATCGTACGCTGAGACTCCGCAAAAGCCTGTCCGCTGTGCCGCGCTCAGAGCGCGGCCTCACCCCGCTCGTCATTACGGATGCGAATGGCGTCGTCGATGCGTGACAAGAAAATCTTGCCGTCGCCAATTCGGCCGGTGCGCGCGGCGGTGGCGATTGCCTGAACCGCCCGTTCCACCAGGCTGTCTCCAATCACCATCTCGATCTTGAGCTTAGGCAGCAGGTCGACCGTGTATTCCCGTCCTCGATAAAACTCGGTGTGTCCTTTTTGCCGGCCGTGACCGCGCACTTCGATGACGGTCATTCCCTCGATTCCAATCTCGTGCAGCGCATCTTTCACCGCGTCGAGCCTTGAGGTCTGAATCACTGCTTCGAGTTTGGTCATTGCACTCTGTTGGGGAGAGGTCAAAATTGCGATACCGAAGCTTCCCAGTAGTAGCCCTCTTCGCCGTGCTGCGTCAGATCAAGGCCTTGCACTTCATGCTCATCGGAGACGCGGAGGCCGACCAGGAGATCAACCAGCTTCAGAATAATTAATGTTCCGACAATCGCCAGCAGCCAGGCGATGAGGACTCCCATCAACTGGTTGACGATCTGATGACGATTGCCCTCGAGTACGCCGGATGCGAGCACATTGCCATGGGCATCTTTGAAAATGGGGTTCACCAGACTGGAGGCAAAGATTCCGGTCAGAAGTGCGCCCATAGTGCCGCCGGCGCCGTGCACTCCAAACGCATCGAGGGAATCGTCGTAGCCAAAGCGTGCCTTTACCTTGGCCACCATCCAGTAACAACCCACGCCGGCAATGAGACCGATCACCAGGGCCGCCATGGGACCCACAAAGCCGGCCGCCGGAGTGATTGCCACCAGTCCCGCCACCGCTCCCGAGATGGCGCCGAGCGCACTCGGTTTGCCGTTGCGAACCCATTCGGCCCCACCCCACCCGATAGCTGCCGTTGCCGCCGCGAAATGGGTGGCGATGAATGCGCTGGTCGCCAAGCTGGATGCCCCGAGTGCGCTGCCCGCGTTAAAGCCGAACCAGCCCACCCACAGCAGGCAGGCCCCGATAAAACTCAGTACCACGCTATGCGGCGGCATTGCTTCCTGGGGATATCCGATACGCCGCCCGAGGTATAAAGCGCACACCAGCGCTGAAACTCCCGAGGTGATGTGCACCACCGTGCCACCGGCAAAATCCAGGGTGGGAAACCGGCCGGCGAGCGACGCATTCAGCAACCCGCCTTTGCCCCATACCATGTGGGCCATGGGAGCGTACACCAGGAGGGACCACAAGGTCGTGAACAAGGCCATTGCACTGAATTTCATTCGCTCGGCAAAAGCACCTGTAATCAGGGCCGGGGTGATGATGGCAAACATCAGCTGGTAAATCATGAAAGTCGACTGCGGAATAGTCGCCGCATAATCGGCATCCGGATGCCCACCCACGTCCCGCAGAAAAACATGCTCCAGGCCGCCAATGAAGCTCGTACCGGCCGCGAAGGCCAGACTGTATTCGATCAATGCCCAGAGCACGGTGACCAGCGCCATCATGGCGAAACTCTGTATCATGGTGGCGAGCACATTCTTTTTTCTCACCAGGCCACCATAAAACAAGGCTAGGCCCGGGCCGGTCATCATCAACACCAAGGCGGAACTCACCAGCATCCAGGCGTTGTCCGCCGAACTCTTCGCCTCACTGGCCTGCTGCTCGACCCGAGCGATGCGGTCATCGCCGGCCGGAGCAGAGGATTGCGCGGCCGCCAGGCTTGCCGGGATGATGAGGAAAAGACTAGCAACCATCAGGGCTTTTCGCATGTGCGCGGTCGATCCTTAGCATTGAGCTTGGACGCTTACTTTAGCGGGGACCAGGCTGAGCGGGAAATCGAAAGAATTTATGACCGGCATCACGAATTGTTATTGTCAAGCGAGGCACGAGACAGGCGCGCGCGAGTGAAGACTTGAAGACCGATCGGACACCCGACGGCACTGCTCGAGGTGGTTTCGGCGGTCTTTAAAGAATTGGATACTTCCGCCCAGCCAGGGCGCTGACAACAAACAGGCCACTGCCGAGCATGGCTAAGCTGCTCGGTTCAGGCACAGACGTCATGGTGGTTGTTCCCGTGTTCTCGCGAGCAGGATGTCCAATGCCAAACTGAAAGCCTTTTGCTAGGTCGAAGCTAAACTCGACCGTTGCTCCCGTGGCGGCTAATCCGTTGTAAAACTTACCTTGTATGTGGCCGCTCAAGGTATAGGTCCACCTACCCCCGTTCGGCCCTTGCGTGAAACTGCCAGTCCAGTTAACCGGACCAGAAAAGCTTCCACTGAACAAGATTCCATGGGGCAATCCGGCGCTGCCATTGCTTGTAATTAGGAATGGTCCACCTGCGGCAAAAGCCCCTCGCGAGGCGAGCTGCCCACTGCTGAGGGCGCCGGTGGTGAACGCGACCGTCCCTAGAATGCCTTTTACATTAAATCCCAGACCGGAAAAGCTGGTCAGGGTAGCGTTTGATAACGATAGGCTCGAACCCTTTAAGAAGATTTTGCCGCCGCTATTGCCGAAGGTGATAGGCGAGCTGTTCGCCCATGCGGCGATGGCCGACCCCAGCAGCAGCATTAAAATGAAGAATTTACGCACGCCATACTCCTGGAAAGCAAGACCAATATTTTCCGCAAAGAAGCTCGATTGTGGCAACAGGCGAGTCGTCGAGACGAATAAGATTAGTTAATATGTCTTGCCGACGCAGCTTAATGTGGACGTGTGATGGCTCCTGAAGATGCAGACGACACCAGAGCCGCGTATTTTAAAAATACACCGCTATCGTAGCGTGGCCTAGGTGGCTGGAAGCTCAAGGAGCGCCGCTTGAGATCAGCCACGTCGATTTCCAAATCAACGCAACGCTTGTCGACATCGATGCGAATAGTGTCGCCTTCGCGCACGGCAGCGATCGGTCCGCCCACCGCCGCCTCCGGGGCCACATGGCCGATCATCAGGCCGCGTGTCGCGCCACTGAATCGGCCATCGGTGAGGAGAGCAACCGATTCTCCCAGGCCCTCGCCCACAATGGCGGCGGTCACACCCAACATCTCACGCATGCCCGGCCCGCCTTTAGGCCCTTCATTGCGGATGACAACCACATCGCCCGCCTTGATAGTTTTCCCTGTAACCGCGGCCATCGCGTCTTCTTCCGATTCAAATACGCGCGCCGGGCCATGATGTTGAAGCCGTTCGTGCCCGCTGATCTTCACCACCGAACCCTCGGGCGCAAGGTTCCCGTGAAGGATGACCAAACCACCGGTTGCTTTAAGGGGCCGGTCCAAAGGGCGGATTACCTCCTGCCCAGCGGTTTCCCGCGCCTTGCTGGCTTCCTCCGCGAATTGGCGGCCGGTTATCGTGAGTGTGGATCCATCGGCAAATTTGCCATCCAGCAGGCGCTGGGCAAGCAACCTTAGACCGCCAGCCTTGTCCACGTCGGCCGCTACGAAGCGGCCGGCGGGCTTCAAATCAGCCAGCAGAGGCGTGCGCTCGCTGATCCTCTGGAAATCATCGATGCCGAGTGGTACGCCCGCCTCTTGCGCCAGAGCGAGCAGGTGGAGAACGGCATTCGTTGATCCTCCGGTCGAGGCCACTCCCGCAATGGCATTTTCAAAGGCCGCGGGCGTAAGGATGTCTCGGGGACGGATGCCTTGGTCGAGAGCATGCAATAGGATCTGGCCACAGCGAAACGCCACTTGCTCTTTGCGCTCGTCCATAGCCGGGATGCCGTTGAATCCCATGGGCGAGAGTCCAACGAGTTCCATGACCGTTGCCATGGTGTTGGCGGTGTATTGCCCCCCACAGGCGCCGGCGCCGGGGCAGGCAACGTTTTCCAGTTTTTTGAGTTCCTGATCGCTCATCCTGCCCGCGGCATTTGCGCCCACGGCTTCAAAGACATCTTGGATGGTGACCGCCCTACCGCCGTAGTTACCCGCGGCGATAGTGCCTCCATACAGCAACAGGCCGGGAATATTGAGCCGCGCCAGCGCCATGGCTGCCGCCGGAATTGTCTTATCGCATCCCACCAAGCAGACGACGGCGTCGAACATCTGCCCTCGACAAACCAGTTCAATCGAATCGGCGATGACCTCGCGGCTCACCAGCGATGCCCGCATGCCTTCGGTGCCCATCGTCTCACCATCACTTATGGCAATAGTGTTGAACTCCATCGGCGTGCCTCCCGCGGCCCGGATCCCCTCCTTGACCTTGGCCGCAAGCCCGCGCAGATGAAAATTGCAGGGCATGGTTTCAATCCAGGTGTTGGCCACCCCGACCAGCGGCTTGGCGAGATCTTCATCGGAGAAACCAATAGCCTTAAACATGGCGCGCGCAGGTGCCCTATCCCGGCCATCAGTAATTCGATGACTTCTATGTTTTCTGTCCATAGCAGGGAAGCTTACCAGACGGCTAGAGGTGTCGAACCGTGTTTCGCCAGGAGGAAGCCCGGCTGGGAAGCGGATATTTGTGAGCAAAATCCGGATCAGGCGGAAGCGGTCTCGGCCCGGGTCGCTGCCCGCTGACCCTCGCCCGCGCGGGCCCAGGACGGCTCAACCATGGCTGCATCCTTCAAGGGGAGTCCGGAACGCACATCGACCACATCTACGACTGCATGCCAGTCTCGGCACAGCTGCCCCATCTGTTTGAGGGTCACGTCGAGCAGGAGCGTGAGCTCGTGCAGATGCTCGGCCGGTTCGGCCTTCACATATGGCATATCCAGCGCGCGGCGCGACGCCGCATTCAGAATGCGCATTAAGGTGCCTTGCGTGTTGCGATAGCGAATACGAAAGACGTGCATGTTGGTCTCCCCGACTCTCAAGTACGGGCTTACTCTTCGAACAACATCTCCGTTAGGGCCGCGCCGGAAGGCACCATCGGGTAGACATTTGCCTCCGGGGGACAATCGAAAGCTAATAGCTCCGGTTTTGCTGATTTCAGGAAATGATCAAGATTGTCTTTGGCTTCTCCCGCCATCTCATCTTCGGCCATAGCTTCGGCCCGCAACCGCCGCCCATTAATTCCGTACGCGTAGGCGATGGCCACGAAGTTGGGGTTGTCACTCATGTCGGTTTCGGCGTAGTTGCGGGCATAGAAAAGTTGCTGCCATTGCCGCACCATGCCCAGATACTTGTTGTCGATGACGACGATTTTGATGGGCAGCCGTAGCCGCTGAATGGTCGCCAGTTCCTGGATGTTCATCTGGAAACCGCCATCACCCGAGACGCACACGACGGTTGCGTCCGGATTGGCCAGTTGGACACCGATCGCGGCGGGCAGCGCAAAACCCATGGCACCGAGCCCACCCGAGGTGATGAATCCCCGTGGTGAACTCGAACGATAGCGCTGTGCCGCCCACATCTGATGTTGACCCACGTCAGCGACGATAAAGCTGGTCTCGGGCAAGCGGCGGAAGAGCTCATCGAGGAAACGAATCGCCGGTAAAGCCAAGCCCTTGGGGTCGAGTTCCCCTCGCTCTTGTCCACAGGCAATGGCGCGCCAGTTGGACCAATCGGGAAGCGCGCTGGCGCGCAATTGCTCGCGGCAAATGGGAATCGTTTCCGCCAGGTCGCCGATGACGGGCAGATCGCAACTGCGCACGCGATCCAGCTGGGCAGGTTCTATTTCGAAATGCACGATGCGAGCATGGGGAGCGAACCGGCTGGGCTCACCCGTTACCCGATCGTCGAGGCGCGCCCCAAACACCAACAGAAGATCGGTCTCCTGCAGCGCCATATTGGCTGCGCGAGTTCCGTGCATGCCAACCATGCCGAGGTAATAGGGTTTTTCTGCCGGGACCGCTCCCAACCCGTGAACGGTAGCAAAGGTAGGCACGTTCAGCTGGTCGAGCAGGCAACGCAGTTGGTCGACTCCACCGGACAGCTTGGCTCCGGCGCCCACCAGCGCCACCGGTTTTTTTGCCTGCTCCAGCAAGGCGACCAACGTATGGGAGAACCTCGAATTGATACCCACATCGGCAGCTTTGGGACAGGGATAGAATTTGACTGAGCCCGTGAACTCGGCCGACGCCTTCAGCAGGTCGACGGGGATATCGATCATTACCGGACCCGGGCGGCCGCTCGCCGCCCAATAAAAGCCTTCGGCGATCACCTCAGGAATTTCGTTGACGCTTCGAATCAGTCGGCTCCACTTGGTGAGCGGCAGGGTCATACCAAATACGTCGGTCTCCTGAAAAGCATCGCTGCCGATCAATGGGGAGCGCACCTGCCCGGTAATCGTCACCAAAGGAACCGAATCCATCTTGGCGTCGGCGATGCCCGTGACCAGATTCGTTGCCCCCGGCCCGCTGGTGGCTATAGCCACGCCAACCTTGCCCGTCGAACGGGCGTAGCCTTCGGCGGCGAACACCGCCCCCTGCTCATGGCGCGTGAGGATGTGGGTCACACCGCTGCCTTCCAGTGCGTCGTATAAAGGCATGATCGCACCGCCGGGGTAACCGAAAACCAGGTCCACGCCTTCGGCGCGCAAACACCGCAGGACGATTTCTGCTCCTTTAAGCATTCACAACCTGCGCCGGCTCGCTGGACTTTACTGCCGGCTGCTGGGCCTCCTGGGGCAGCCACGACATCATGGCGCGCAGACGCTCCCCAACTTCTTCAATCGGGTGTTTGCGCTCTTTCTCCCTCAGACCCTGAAATTGCCCTCCGCCATTGCGGTTTTCCGCAATCCATTCGCGGGCAAACGTACCGTCCTGAATTCTGCCCAGGATCTCCTTCATGGCTTTACGGGTTTCCTCGCCCACGACGCGGTCGCCGCGCGTGAGATCACCGTATTCGGCGGTATTCGAAATCGAATAGCGCATGCGTGCCAGGCCGCCTTCGTAGATCAGGTCGACGATCAACTTCATCTCGTGCAGACACTCGAAATAGGCGATTTCGGGCTGATAACCGGCCTCGACGAGGGTTTCAAATCCCTTTTTAATCAGCGAGGTCAACCCGCCGCAGAGCACTGACTGCTCGCCAAATAGGTCGGTTTCGGTCTCTTCTTTGAAGCTTGTCGTGAGTACGCCCGCGCGCGTGGCGCCGATCCCAAAGGCGTAACAGAGCGCGTTTTCATGAGCGGCCCCGGTGGCATTCTGTGCGATGGCCACCAGAGAGGGCACGCCTTTGCCTTCGCCGTAGACACGCCGCACCAGATGGCCGGGTCCCTTGGGGGCAATCATCACCACGTCAACATCATTGGGCGGAATAATGGCCTTGAAATGAATGCTGAAGCCGTGCGAGAACCCTAGCGTCTTGCCGGGATGCAGGAATGGCTTAACTGCGTGCTCGTAAAGCTCTGCCTGGCTCTCATCGGGCGTGAGCATGTGGATCCAATCTGCCCGCTTGGCGGCTTCGCCAGGTGAGACAACCACCATTCCGTCGGCTCGAGCCTGCTCGGCCGAACGCCGCTCCGGATCAAGGCCAATGATAACCTTGTAACCACTATCTCTTAAGTTTTGCGCTTGCGCGTGGCCCTGACTGCCGTAGCCTAGGATTGCGATGGTTTTGCCTTTTAAGGCCTTGGGATTGACGTCATGTTCGTAGAAAACTTTAGCGGCCACAGACGGGACCTCCTAGCTGCGAAGATGAGAAACCGACCGGTCGGTCGGTACAGAAATCCTAGCCGCGGAGCCCGGGGTTGTCAAGGGCAAAGCACCTCTCGTCCCCGGTCGTAATCTTCTTGCTCTACCGAAAGTTTTGCCCTTAAGGCATTGCGACTTCTCTTCGACCGCACTAGGCCAAAGACTTAGGAGGAAGGCGGTGATGGTTTGGACCGCATGGAATGAAGCCTACCGCCAGAGAGCCTGGCCGGTGTCGCCGAGCGGGGAAGGCGACCCCAATCTCAAAGGATGGTCCGAGCACAAGATTTTTAGATCTCCTTCTTTGCCACCTGCTATGTTGTATTACGGCAGGTCCAGTCCGAGCCAAGTTCGCCTGAGACTATCAGGCCGCATGGCCTCCGGTCGGGAGCAATCCGTTTGCGCTGAGAGGAAAGCCGAGAGAGCTGCCCGCATTATAGTTGACGTACCATGTTCCCGCATGCCGCGTGAAGGCACCGTCAGTTCCCGCCAGGAGATTCTGCGTGCTTCCGCCCGTCTTTTTCGCGAGCGCGGGTACGATGCCACCTCGATGAACGATATTTCCGCTGCCCTGAAACTCAGCAAAGGCGGGCTCTATCACCATTTCCGCAGCAAAGATGAGATCCTGTTCCACATCATGCTCCATGCCATGGAGACAACCGAGGAGCGGGTCCTCGCCCCGGTGCGTGAGATTTCCGATGCGGAACAGCGGCTGCGAGCGCTCATTCGCCTGCATATCCAGTTGGTGGTTCGCGCCCGCGACCGCGAAATTACGGTGATTTTGCACGAGAACCATCCTCTGCCCGCGGCGCTGCGCAAACGCGTCAACGCCCAGAAGAAAGATTACATCCATTTTGTTGAACAGCTGATTGCGGAGGTCCAGCGCGCCCGCAAGAGCAACAAAGTTAGCTCCCGGGCAGCAGCCTTTGCGCTACTTGGCATGATCAATTGGATTTACCAGTGGTATCGCCCCGAGGGAGCGTTGCAGGAAGCGGATCTGGTCAGTCAATATACCGAAATTTTTTTTGCCGGGGCGTTCGCGTGAAGCATTTCTATCAACTTTCTAAACTCGAGGCTGAGCTCCGGCGCCTGGGTAAACCCTATTTCGAGTTCTTGCGGATTCCGGTTATGAGTGCAGGTCTCTATGTCTTGTCCGCCGGCAGACCGGATTCGCAGAGCCCACACCGGCAAGACGAAATGTACTTCGTGGTTCGCGGGCGGGCGCGAATGCGGGTTGGTGAGGAGGAGCAGCCTGTCCTGGCCGGCAGCGTGATTTTTGTGGAGGCCGGAGTCGAACACCAGTTTCGCGACATTGAGCAAGATTTAGAGGTGCTGGTGTTTTTTGCGCCGGCAGAGAGTTGACCCTGGTTGAAAGCGGCCGACTGCCTCGCAAGCCGCGCTTGGTCAAATGCATCTTCATATCAGACCGATAACAAGCGAGGACTGGCCTCAGGTGTGTGCGATCTATATCGAAGGCATCGCGACCGGCCATGCCACGTTCGAAACGTACCCACCCAGTTGGGACCAGTGGCATCAACGTCATCTTCCAAGTTGCCGCCTTTTGGCCACCGGCGACGAGGAAATTCGAGGGTGGGCGGCATTAACTGCGACATCGGCGCGTCCGGTCTATAGGGGAGTCGCTGAAGTGTCGGTGTATGTTTCCTCTGCCGCCCGGCGGCGAGGAGTGGGTAAGGCCTTGCTGGCGGCCCTCATTGCAGAATCAGAGCAGCACGGCTTTTGGACCCTGCAGGCAGGCATATTCCCGGAGAACGCGACCAGCATCGCCTTGCATACGGCTCTTGGCTTCCGCCAGGTTGGAATTCGTGAACGGCTTGGGCAACTGGGCGATCGCTGGCGTGACGTAATTCTAATGGAGCGCCGCAGCCGGATCGTCGGCGTCTAACTCATGCACTCTGGGCGGCTTTCCTCGCCGCTTCTTTGGCCGGCACCCAGTAGATTTCCTCCCGCAAGGCTTCTTTGGGAAAGGCAAGCCGCTGCAGAATGCCTTTCCCATGCTCGATCATCTCCGGATGCCCGCACAAATATGCGATTGTGTCGTCGCCGCTCAGGCGCCATTGGTCAGTGTGCTTGCGCAAAATGTCGTCCACCCGTCCGACTTCACCTGTCCAATCCGGGTCTTCCCATGGCCGGCTGATGGTCGCGACGTATTGTAACCACATGGACCGAGCGGCAACATCGCGAATTTCATCATGGTAGCCGAATTCCCATGAGCGGCTGGCGCCGTTAATGAGAAAGAGGCGGTGGCCTTCGGGAAACCTCCCCTCCTGGTAGTCGCGACTGAGAGTGCGAATGTAGCTGGTGAAAGGCGCCACCCCGGTTACGGTCGAGACCAGCAAGTGGTTTTTGCGCGCGCCGCTCAAGTCCAGAGTGAATCGACCCTTGGCAGATTTGCGCATGAGCAGTTCACTGCCGGTGTTCAGTTTGTGCAGCTCCGGCGTCAATATGCCCTGCGGCACCAGTTCGAAAAAAAATTCGATCTCGCTCTCGTAGGGGGAGGACACGATCGAATAGGGTCGCTCACAACGTCTCTCCCGGCCCTCGACTCCTAAGGTCGCGTACTGCCCCGGCTGAAAGCGAAACTCACCGCCTGGGTCAATACGGATCCTCCACAGGTCCGGAGTAATATCCACCCGCTCGGTTATCTTTGCGCGATAGAACTTGTCATCCGGGGTCGCCATGATCTTCGACCGCCCGACATACTGCTCTTAACCTTGGCCGTGCCAGCTTTCCAACGTCATCATAGCGCGCCTGCTAAGCACTAGATCACGATAATCTCGCCTGCGGCCGCGACTACGCGATGGCCGCCACGCCGGCCAGTTCCGAATCGAGGAGCAAGGATTTTGACATCGATTTCTGTTTACGTCGAGAAAAAGTTTCCGCCTCCTATCCTGACATGAAACAAGCAAGGAAGACTGGCAAGGAGGTAAGAAATATGCGGGTGGGACTGTCAGTTGTGCCCCTCGACGGTGGGCGGGGCAGGCTCGGGATTGACCGGGGCTGCCTTAAGGGCATTCAGCTCCGCCACCGCCTTTTCCCATTTCTTCTTGTCACGCTTGGTGGCGATCGGTGCTTTCAGGTTGGAGTAGAACCCAAGAATATCGTTGCGCAATTCCGGAGTAAGGCGGGTAAAGCGGCGCCTGGCAAGCTCATCAAGCAAGCGAGCGTAGGTGTTGTCGGTGAGCACGTACTCCCCTGCCTGCGTTTCCCTGCCCGTATCAAAGTCCTTGTTGGGTAGATTCAGGCGTTGCTTGGAAGCTTCAAGGAGAACCGTGCGATACTCCTGCTCGGTCCGCTGCAGGCTCTTTCGATACAGCTGCTGTTGCTTGGGGCTGGGCGTGTTGAAGGCCATCGCCCGGAAGGGACCCACCTTGGGAACGACCCTTAGCAGGAAAGCCAGGAAACGAGTTCCAATGCTGGGTTTGCGATAAGCCTTGCCCCACTCCCGTTCATACTGCCTGCGTGACAAGCGATAACGAAATTGCTTGGCGCTAAACTTGGGGTTATTACGTTCGAGTTCCTCGCGATGCGCCACCAGGGCAGCCTTGGTCATCTTCGGAATCACCACGCTGATCGCCCGCCGATAGCTCCCGATCGACAGGTCTAGATCGGTGAACACGTCTTTGAGTTCAATGCCGTAGGTCTTTTCGAAGGCACGCTCGAGCAGCGGCTTGGCCACTTCGAAGCCGATAAAGTCATGATAGACATCGCCACGAAACTGATTCCTGGCCACTTCTTCCACATCGAGGCCGAATTCGGCGCGGATATGCGCCTTAGGATCGTCAGCATAGGTCACAATATTGCCATAGCGAGCGCGCAGCCTGGGGAACTGCATAGAGACGATCTGATTGACGGTGGGATGGCCGGTCGTGTCAGCGGCATAATGCGCCAGCGCACCCAGCGCGAAGGCATATTCATTGATGTCCCTCGATTCACTGATCAGGTTCTCGACAAAGTCGCCGCTGCGCACGTAGTGCACCAGGTCGCTAAAATACTTATTGCCAAAGGGGTAGTAGCCCATGTCCTGGATCATCGAACCGCCGTAGGCGTAAGCGTGCGCCTTGCGCAGATCATCCGCTGTCGATCCCGGAAAGCGGCTGAGCAACATGGGCGCGATCGGAGCGTTCCAGAGCAGGTCAACGACCTCTTCGTGGGTCAGCACAGAGTACGCCGCGCCGTCACGAACCATCCCTATCAGCAACAGGAGACAAAGAAACCAGGGCAGCGAGCTTGGCCAGGTCAGCCACGATCCAGTTCTCATCAGGTCGTTAGATGCAAGATGCTGTCGCATGAGCTCCCGTCGGGCCCTATTTACCAGGCGCATCAGCCAGGTACGACCCAGTTCGCAGGGCGTTACCCGAGGATCCTATAAAAGGCTCTTCGACGAGCGGCTATCGAGTCTCCCCGTCCAGGAGCGAGCAAGCTCATGCTGTAAAACGCGCAATGGCTGGTGGCCGGTTGCGGCCAAAAAAGTTCGGCCGATGAAAATCAAAACTGTGCACAGGTGGGCAAAATCGGCCAGTCAACGACGAATAATGTTCCCGACGGGAGAGGATACCGGCCCCAGTTCGGATTCTAAGACAAGTATTTGACTGTCTTATCGATGAGATCACGGGTCCCAGCGTAGGGATCGCCCGGGCTGTCCCATTCCATGGACAAATAACCTTGGTACTCATGGCGTTTCAGTATGCCGAAGGTCCTCTCGAGGTCCACGTGCACCAACTTGCCATCGCGACCGACTTCCATCTCCTTTACGTGGCAGATGCTATATGCCTTCGCAAACATCGCGTCCAAACCGCGGTAGGCATGGTCGTAATCGAAGTGGGCGAGGGTATTGCCAAAGTCAGGTAAGGCACGCAGCCACGGTGTATTCACCTTCCCTATCAACTCGACCAGGAAGAAGGGATCTTCACTGACGGGATTATCATTTTCAAGGTTCACGACCACATCATGGCGGGAAGCGTATTCAACTACCTCGGAGAGCGTCGCTGCGGCGCGCTCCAGATCAGGTTTCGAGTCCTTCGCATCGGGAATATTGGTGCGAATGCTGTGCGTTCCCAGAGTGACCGCCGCGTCGATCCACTGTTTGCTGAAGGCCATCGCCTCCTCCCGCTCTTCACGATTGGCGGCATAAGGGCTGTGCTCACCGTCGACGGCGATATTGGCGACCGTAGCATGGGCTTTGGTTAGAGCTGACCGGAATTGGTCGATATATTTTCGATCGTTGGAGGGAAAGTGCCCGGTCCAAGGTTCGATCTTGTTGATGTTGAATCTCTCCCCAACGTGCGCGGCAAAATCCTTCAACTCGATCTTGCTGCTCGTCGTCGAAACCTGCCCCGGATCCACAACGAAGTTGCGGAAAGGATAAGAAGCCACCACGATTCTTTCCCGCACCTGCCGCGGAAATTCCAAATTAGGAGATGATTCGCTGCCGTCCGTAACACGACGGGAGGCAGGCATGAGTACCATT
>JAFATF010000181.1 GCA_019244045.1 Acidobacteriota bacterium | reverse complement strand
TCTTCGCCTACGGACACTCTAACCCGGACGTGGTGATCGTCGAGAAAGCATTCGCCCACGCCTGAGAACAGTCGGCAGCTCACGGTAGCGGTCGAGCAGCCGGCAGCGGGCTCCACCGCACCCTCACCCCACCTTTGCAACAGCACCAACCGCTGCACCCAGCGATAGATCGTGACGTGGTCTACCTCGATGCCGCGCTCGGCGAGCAGCTCTTCCACGTCGCGGTAGGACAGCCCGTAGCGCAGGTACCACCGCACCGCCAGCACGATGACCTCACGGGGGAAGCGGAACCCAGCGAAACCCGACCTCGGCGGAGGTACTCGACGGTGGCGACGGCGCATCAGCTCAGCCTGCCTGGCCCCGCCCTCCGCCAACGCAACAGCCCCCTCGGTGGACGTGCTGCTGCGGGTCTACGCCAAATGTATCGACGGCCAGCGCGATAAGATCAACCAAGCCATAGACGGGCTACTCGACCAGTGAAGCTACTGCCCGATGATCATATCCTTAGCGATCATCATTCGGGAGCGTTTTCATGCCGCGTGTGTGCCGCGAACGGTGGCAGAGGGGGCCAAACGGTGGCAGATGGTGACCGATGTGCGGGCGCTGCCGGGGCGGCCTCAAAGCAGTGTTTCCCCTGCATAACCAAAGTTTTCGCTGGTTGGCGATGGGGGATCGGAGATCGTCGGCAACGGACCGCAAGGACTTTAGGAAGGGTTCGTCAGTAACCGACCGTGCATAGTGATTGAGCTGCTGTTTTGCCTGGCTCGTCGACGGTCGGACTCGTGATCATTTCGTACCTGCTTCGCGTTTCGCGTTGCTTACCGTGTGACGGCCTGTTACGGCCTGATCTTGGTCTTTTCTCCTGCGTTCAGCCCTTCGTGGTGGGGCCCGCCCTGGTCGCCCCCTTTCCCTCATACCCGGCCTGCCTCTGCGCTGGCTCGCCGGTGTCAAGGGTGGCGCTGCGCCATCGCGTCAGCGACGCCGACGAGCCAGCGCAGGACAATCCCGGGGACCTATGAGGATAGGGGGCCCTGAGGTGACCACTGGAAGATCAGACCTCGACTCCCAAGGTCACTAGGTCTGCGGAAAGATCAGCCGGGGCGCCTCGGATAAGGACGTGCGCAGTGGGGACCGGGCCACAACCCCGAACCCAAGGATTCACTAACCACGGTCGTGGTTGTTCATGGATAGCATTGGTTACCTGTGGCTTTCGCGACCGTAAATACTCGTCATCTGGTTACGGTGTGCCTGATGGGGGACCACCTGGCTTGGTACTGGTGACCCGTTGTGACTCACAAACGATCTGCCGCTGCGGCGCGCCCTTGTGTGACCTGTCTTATATGGTTGCGACATCGGCCCGGCTCACCAGTTGGCCTGATTAGAAGCCAGTCCGCCAATGGTGAGACCCTTCACAGATATGCAGCTCGATGATCCCACCGAGGTCGGTGCCGACGTTGAGCCGACGCCCAGGAAGGACACCAGGCCAGTGATGGTTCCGCTGTTGACGATGCGCGGTCTGATTCGGTCACCGATCACCATTAGTAACTCGCAGCAGCCGCCATTCGTCGCCGATTCGGACCGCCGTAAGGAGCATATTCCAACAGTCGGCCATCTCGGCGATTTCAGGTGGGATCGCGATAGGACCTACGATTGGCTGCCAGTTCCAATCCACGAAGGTGATCGAGTCGTCGGTGATCTCACCTACTTGCAGGTACTGATCCTCCACCCACTCGTCTACCTGAAGTGCGCGGACATCAACATTGGCGGTTTCTTGCTCGACATGCGCACTGAGCGCGTCGACAAATTTTCTGACCTCGATGAGTTCATCAATCTCCACCTTCATGTCCTCGGATCCGGACTTCTCTGTTATGGAACCAAGGTGCCCTTGAGTCTGCAGCCACTTCAGGAGGGCCGGTAGCACAGTCTTGACGGTTTTGAGCTGGTTAGGAGTCGCGAACTCCTTATGTACCAGGGTGTAGGAAAAATCGGCCAGGTGATCAGTGATTTCGCTCGCTGAGATGGCGCTTATTTTCTTGTTAGCATACCAATTGATGCTCCACCGTAATGTCCTGATGACGCTCTCGTATTTCTTGAACGTGCGTGGAGAGCAGTGTTCCTGTCGGTCGGCGAGAAACTGTGTCAATGCGATGTCGATAGAAGGCCCCTCGAAGGAGCTGTCATCCTCATCGGCGTCGTCATCGTCTACGTCCGGCTTGTTGTCGAGCGACTGAGCCTCGGCAGCCTCTAGTTCCTTGAGCGCCAACTCAGCAGCACGGACGTAACCAGGGCTGCTGATGTTCTCATCAACCCAGGTCCAAGCGACGTCGTGCCGCTCGCTCGCCGCCGCCAGACGCAACCACAGATCAACGTCCCGGTCTGGTTTTTTCACTGATATCGCCAAGGCGTTGCGCTGCCACTCGATGACACCACGGCTGACGTATTCGCTGTTGATCCAGACCTGGACGGACACTGGCCGGGTCAGACATTCCAGTGCGCGGACCGCTGCGAGTAGTTGCATGCGGTTGTCGGTGGTCTCCGACTCGGCGTCGTACAGCTCACGCGTGTGCTCGCCATACGTCAGCACCGCACCCCACGCACCTGGACCGGGGGTCGGACTCCCGATGCCATCAGCGTAGATAACCACGCCTTTATCTCCTGGCCGTGCCGGGCCATCAACCATCCCACGCTCCCCTGATGAGACTCAACAAGCTACAACTTATCATCGCTCGCGATCCACACGCGGTTACCACGACCGACGTACGGCTCCAGTGTGACGGGCTGCTTCATGGCAGTGGAAGTGCCCGAGCTCCGGCGGTCATGAGGTGGTCGCAGCTGGTGATGGTCGTCGGGGTGGTCATGGCTGTGTGGTCTCCTTACCGTGGGGGCTCGCCCTGTTCTCACCTGTTCCCTCAGTTCTGGTTGGCCTCTGTGGCAGCTTGCGATGTCGAGAAGCGCCTGGTATGGACCGTAGTGCCAGCGCAGCCCCGCCATGAGGCCGGTGAGAGGGCGTAGAACAATCCCGGGGACCCGTGGCAGGGGGCTCTGCGGTAACCACTGGAAGATCAGACCTTGCCTCCCGAGGTCTTGGATAATGGCGTGCGCAGCGTAGGGCCGGGTCGCCGGGAGCGGAGCGGGAGGCGGGCCCGGCCCGCGGCGCGCGGAGCGCGCCGTCTTGACGAGAGTAAGGAAACTTCTCACAGACCGTGACATCGAGCTTACGAACTGCTACCAGGTGGATAAGGCCGGGGCTGTTGCGTTGGCGGAGGGCGGGGCCAGGCAGGCTGAGCTGATGCGCCGTCGCCACCGTCGAGTACCTCCGCCGAGGTCGGGTTTCGCTGGGTTCCGCTTCCCCCGTGAGGTCATCGTGCTGGCGGTGCGGT
>JAFATF010000676.1 GCA_019244045.1 Acidobacteriota bacterium | reverse complement strand
CCTCGCCTGGTATTGGTTTAGTAGGTCGAGCTCGCTTCCTTTTAGGCCCTTGGAGGCATAATCAGCTACGGGGCCAAAGAAATCAGGCGAGAAATTGCCCAGCTGCATCACTTTCCAGGCGTCTTCCGCGAAGCCGAACTGCTCGCCGACTCTCTGAATGCATTGTGCGTGCCAATAGCTATCGAAACCCATGGTCGGGGAAGCAAACATCGCAAGGAGAGCGAGCAGCGCTGAAACCTTTTGCAACATAAAGCCATCCATCCACTTCCTTACCGAGCTACGAAACTCGCAGCCGCTAGGCCCAATCCGCAACAATTAAGCTCTACTCCAAGCCAATAATTGTACGGCTGAAATCACAGCGGCGCCCGGTCATCTTTCAAAGTTCTTGTAACGTTCGCAGGTGGCCGTTTACTGCGCGTCGACGTCTTCTTCGTCAGCCCCCTTAAACTTATGACTAGCTAAGTCGCGCCTTATACTGCCTGACAAAAGCTGGCTCGCGCTCAATAGGGAATCATCGGAATGGTCGATCAAAGTCTCGGACGTCATTAGGGAAGACCGAGGGGTTCAGCTGCTGCCCGGAGGAGCAGGTGCAACTGAGGAGCAATTTTATCCAGCACTGCCAAAAAACTTTCGAGCGCTTCGGGCCACACAACCACGTTCGCTCAATCAAGTGCATTCCGATTGGCGGGATGTAAACTCCACCGAGGGCTTGCCAAGGACCGGAAGCTTTCCTAAAGGACTGGAAGCTTTCCTAAAGGACTGGAAGCTTTCCTAGGCCTAGTCGTAATACTCTAGGCCCAAGTGGGTAATCAATTCCTCGCCGCGCAAATGACGTAATGTGTTCTTCAATTTCATAGATTGTATAAACAGATCATGCTCTGGGTACAGACCGGGAACGGTCATAGGCGACTTAAAGTAAAAGCTTAACCATTCCTGGATGCCGATGCCGCAAAGTTCGGAGCTGCGATGCGCCAGATCAAGGAATAACACCAGGTCAAGAACGATCGGCGCGGCCAGGATAGAATCGCGACACAGAAAATCCACCTTAATCTGCATGGGATACCCCAGCCAACCGAAAATATCAATGTTGTCCCAACCCTCTTTGTTATCACCTCGAGGCGGGTAATAGTTGATACGAACCTTGTGGAAAATATTTTTGTAGAGCTCAGGATAGAGATTCGGCTGCAGGATGTGCTCCAGCACCCCCAGTTTCGACTCTTCTTTCGTCTTGAAGGATCCGGGATCGTCCAGCACCTCGCCATCCCGATTGCCGAGAATGTTCGTCGAGTACCAGCCGCTGACCCCGAGCAACCGCGCCTTGAATCCTGGCGCCAGTATCGTTTTCATCAGCGTCTGCCCGGTCTTGAAGTCCTTCCCGCAAATTGGAGCTTCGTTGCGCTTAGAGAGTTCAAGCATCACAGGAAGGTCGGCAGTGAGATTTGGGGCGCCGTTGGCAAAGGGAATACCTTCCATCAGAGAGGCGTAGCAGTAGATCATGGAGGGTGCAATATTCTCGTCGTTCTCCCGTAACGCTTTCTCGAAGGAGTCTTGGTTGGCGTGGGCCGCCGTAGGCTGCAGGAAGATCTCCGTTGAGCCGCACCAAATGGTCACCAGCCGGTCAGCTCCAGAATTCTTCTTGAACTCACGGATGTCCTCCCGAACCTGTTGCGCCAGCTCCATCTTGTTTCGACCTTTCTTTACGTTCCTGCCGTCGAGCTTGCGAACGTAGTTGCGGTCAAAAACTGCTTTGTGGGGTTTAATGGAAGAAAGGAATGGCTTTAGCTCCTCGAGCAGTGCATGCTCGAGTACCCCAGCCTTTTTGGCGGCCGTGTACATGTCATCCTCAAATATGTCCCAGCCACTGAAGACCAGGTCTTTTAATGCCGCCGTCGGTACAAAGTCTCGAATAGCTGGCGAGGTATTATCAGTCCGCTTTCCTAAGCGTATCGTTCCCATCTGGGTAAGCGACCCTATCGGCTTAGCCAATCCTTTGCGCACCGCCTCCACACCCGCCACGAAAGTCGTAGCCACCGCGCCCATACCGGGAATCATTACTCCCAGCTTCCCTTGCGCCGGTTCAATGGGACTGCCTTTCCGATTCGACTGCGTCTTACCACCACGATGTCGCATTGCCATTCCGGGGCACTTCCTTGGGGAAATTTGCGATGTAAGCAAACGGATATGTTCTCGTATCCTGAGGCGATTTGCAAACAAACCGAAGCGCGCCGATCACGCGCGCAGGTGAGTCTTCATGTGACGAACCATGGACGGAGGTATGGACCAAGGCGAAACAAATCGTGCCTGAGAGAGCTGATCTTAGCGCGAACTTCTTCGGGCTGCCATGACACAGGCCGTCCCTCCCCGCATGAGACAACTGCGATCCGGCCTCATCATCATGGTCTCATGCATATCCGGCCTGCACCTAGCTCTCGCCATCAGCAGCTATTCGGCTTCAAAATTTGCGCTCGAAGGTTGGAGCGAATCGCTCCGCTTCGAATTGAGGCACCGGGAAGTAAGGTCGTTCTTGTGGAACCCTTCCGGACCGATATATGGCCCGGAATCGCGTATCGGTCAAAGGCCCTCGCTAATCGGATGCTTCAGATTGATTAAGAGGCGGAGCCCCTGAAAACGATCGAAGCGATTTGTATTGAGCCTCTCGATCGGCTAGCCAGGGTTGCAGCAGCAAAGCTCTTAGCCGGCAGCCCAAGAGTCGGACCAGCATCAGGCGTGCCAGTACCCAGTCCAATCACACGCCCGGACCTGGGTGCTTACGCCGTGCTACTTCCCTTCCGCATCTACGCTTTTAATCGGCAAGTCCCAATGCGCCAATAGAATCTCAAAACGGCGCTGCTCTTCCTTCTTGAACGTGTCCTGGTCGGGATAAAGCTGTTTCTGGAGCGCAGCTTCATCGAAGGGCTCGTTGGCCACTGTGGCGTTCTTAAAGACAATCGTGACGCGATAGTCCCATCGCCCTTCTTCAGTGCTGTGGTAGCGCGGTTGGTCAACCCAGACCTTGAGCAGCCGGCCCGTCTCGATTTCCTTCTTCAGCACAGGATAATGATTCTTCTTAAATAGCTGCAGGAATTCATCGGCGTAGCCCCACTTGGCCTTATAGTAGTACTCGACAGTGAACGGTTGATTGGCGCTTGTCGGAGCTGACTGGGCAAAAGCACACGACAACGCCAGCAAAACTGACAAAAGAAAGGAGCGCAGCTTCATTCCGACCTCCTATTTGGGGTTACCATCGAGTGTCGTGACACGTTGGCCTGGGCACGAAAGCCTTAGCCGTTTTCTACTCCCATCCTATGTTGCCAATGCGACCAGATGAACCAGGCGATTCCGGCCACAATGACGACTGCAATCACAGCATCGAATTTGTGGAAATACTTGCCCATAGTGCGCCAATTTTCGCCCAGCTTCATCCCGAAATACGCGAGTGCGAAGCACCAAGGCCAGGAACCCAGAAACGTATAGACATGAAAGCGGCCGCGCGGCATTCGGGCGACGCCGGCTGGCAGCGCAATGAATGTCCGAAGCACGGGGAGCATACGCGCTATAAATACGGCCGCTTGCCCCCAACGCTCAAAGAACCAATCCGCCCAATTTAATTCCCGTCGGCTCAGCAAGATGTACTTGCCGTATTTCTCTACCAGAGGCCGCCCCCCGTGGTAACCAATTTCATACGCGATCAGCGAACCTAGGTTACAGCCAACGGCACCCCATGTGGCTGCCCAAAATAGACTCAACTTCCCTTCGTAAGCCAGATAACCCGCGAAAGGCATAATTAATTCCGAGGGCAGCGGAATACACGCCGATTCGATCGCCATGAGCAATACGACGCCGCCATAGCCTAGGTAGGCAATGACCGATTTAATAAAGATGAAGAGAGCCGCGAGGATCTTTTCAACCATTCAGTGATTGTAAAGGAGAGAATCTGCAGCAAGAGATAATGAACGGAAGCGAGCAACGATTGCGCCAGTGAGCCTACGGCTAGGCCGCCGCTTGAAGAGAATTCAACTCCTGCTTTCCCTCTGTTACACCAGCCATCAAGAGCAAATTCTAAAACGTGCCATCCTGGGTGAAGGTGTAGCCCGGCAGAGTGGCACCCACGGCAGTCTTGGCGACTTTGACGCGTACAGTCTCCGCATCCGGTGCATTCTTCTCCGCCGGACGAAGAATGACGTATTGGCTGAAGACTTCACTGTAAACCTTGGTAATGAGGTAGTTCTGTCCGTCCATATCACTGCGCCAAACCTGGCCGAGTTGCACTGATTTCACCGCCACGCCCGTTACCCGCCTGTAGAGAATTAGTCATCTTCAGGCTACCAGAGCCGACGCAGCTGTCCAATGCGCAAATCGCTAACTGCTGATTACGAAAGTACACGGAAAATTCCTCAGGCAACTAGCTTTGCTCCCCAGCCGGGAGGCCACGGCACGATCGTGTTATCGTTTAGGGCGAGGAGGAGATATGGTCCGCGGAGTCATTCCCCGCCAACCTACCAAAACCGGCCGCCCTAAAGCTTTACGCTCGCTGCCCCGAACCACTCAGGCTCACAGCGCTCCCCATCCTATCCTGAGTGAGCGGCGCAAAGGGAGCGTAGGAAGTAAGAAGAAGGCGATCAAGGCTCCTCGAGCATTTAACCCGGTCGCGCCGCAACGGGTGGGGAAGATCCTCAAACGCCTCGACGCGCTCTACCCCTCGGTAACCTGTGCTCTGACGCACCGTAACGCCTGGGAGCTGCTGGTTGCCACCATTTTATCTGCCCAGTCGACCGACACTAATGTCAACCGAGTGACACCTGGTCTGTTCGCAAAATATCCAACCCTCGAGAATTTTGCAGCCCTTTCTCCCGAGCAACTTGAGCCTGATGTTCGGTCCACAGGTTTTTTCCGCAACAAATCCAAATCCGTGGTGGGGGCAGCCAAGAAAATCGTAAGCGAGTTCGGAGGCGAGGTCCCATGCGAAATGGACCAGCTGCTCACGCTTCCTGGAGTAGCCCGCAAGACTGCCAATGTCGTCCTAGGCACCTGGTTCGGCAAAGCAGTCGGTGTGGTGGTTGACACCCACGTTACCCGGGTTTCGCGCCGGCTGGAACTGACACCGAATACCGATGCGGTGAAGATCGAGCGCGATCTGACGAACATCATCCCTCAGGACCGCTGGATCGTTTTTTCTCACCAGTTGATCTGGCATGGCCGCAAGCTCTGCATGGCGCGCTCTCCGCGATGCGCTGATTGCCCGCTAGAGAATCTCTGTCACGCCGCCGATAAGACCTGGAGCACCGTCGAGATTCATCAAAACGCCAAGCCATAAAACCTTCAGTTAGGTTGCCGCGGCGATTGCAGGCTCGATGTCGACGGCCTGCTGCCTCACACGATGGCGCTCAAAACTCTGCTTTTCTCTTCATTGATCGAAAGCGAGCAGCCATCAAACTTTCACTGCTTCACAAACATCACAGCTGCCGGAGTCGGCACTTTGACTACTTGTCCGCTTGCCCTCAGGTGCCCAGTTTTCTGGTTCATGCGAAAGATCACCACATTATTCGAGGCTTGGTTCGCGGCAAACAGCCAGGACCCGGTTGGGTCCAAGGCGAATCCCCGGGGCGTTTTGCCCCCGGTCGGAACGTAATCGATCGCCTTGAGCCCACCCTCAGGCCCCATGGCAAATACTGCGATCGTGTCACTGCCACGGTTTGAGGCGTAGAGGTGTGTGCCCGAGGGGGATACCGCAATTTCGGCCGCATCGTTGTGATTCCGAAATGTCGGGGGTAGGCTGGAAGTCGACTGCAGCTTATGAAATATTCCCCGCTCGCGATCGTAGGAGAATGCGGTGATCGCAGACTTCATCTCTTCGAGCACGTAGGCGAACTTACCATCGGGGGTAAAGACAAAATGTCGTGGACCAGAACCTGCGTCGACCTCGGCGAAGGGAGGGTCATTCGCTCGCAAAACTCCTCTGACCCCATCGAACCTGTAGACGAGCAATTTATCGAGACCTAGATCGACCGCGATTGCGAAGCGATTATCGGGGGAGAGCTCGATCTGATGCGCATGCGGTCCCTCCTGCCGCTTCGGATTGGCGCCATGCCCGGAATGCTCGATGACACTGGCGGCTTCACCCAACTTGCCATTCGCCCGCACGGGAAAAGTCGCAACCGTACCTGAATCGTAGTTTGCCACCAATACGTACTGGCCGGTCCGATCCATGGTCACATAACAGGGACCTGCTCCGTGCGACGAAACCTGATTCAGCAGTGTGAGCTTGCCGCTCGCATGGTCGACGGAAAAGGCACTGACGGCACCGCTCCTCTTACCCTCGTAATCGGAAATTTCATTCACCGCGTATAAGTATCGTCCATTGGGACTGGCGGCTAGGAACGAAGGATTGATCGTCTCCGCTGCCAGGCCGAGCGAACTTGTCGTGCCAGTGCTTGCATCGAATCGCAGCGCATAGATTCCTCGACTGCTTGGCCCGCTATAAGTTCCTAGATAAACCAGGTAGGTCGGTCCGGAGGCCATTGCCGCAGGGGACAGGAGCAGAGGCGCGGTGAGGGCCACGAATAGGATTGCGAGCAGGCATCTTTTTCTATCTTGTAGCGATTTCATCGAAATTCCCCTAGCTATTTGCCTGCGGTTAGCTTCCCCAGGTCTGGCTCGAGGTGAACACGGCCGGCAATAATGAGCGATGGAATTATGAACTCGGTGAAAGGGCCGTGCTTCACCACACTCAGATTCTGGCAACAGCCGCGCTCGGGAGTTTCATAGCGTATTTGAGAAAACGCGCCCTTCACCTCTACCTGGATGCGCATGGGCTCGAGCGCATAATTCACCAACTCAATCACCAGCGCACCTGTGCGGCGGTTGCGATAAGGAACGGCAATCGTGGTCAGAGCGTTCCAGAGGCTAATCAGAAGGTCTTTGCCGATCAGGCGCCGCAGGTCCGCAGCGAAAATTTCTGGGTCGCCGACTGGTTCGGTTAGCTCGATCACTCGCCCCCGACCGGTGCTGTAGGCAAGCGCGTGCTCGGCAATTGGGATCGCTGGCGAAGACCGCCAGGCATAGCTTCCTTTCACGTCTACCATTACCACGGTTCCACCATTGTTGGCGAATGCCCTCAGAGCGTCGGCCTTCGCCTGACCAGGAGGGGTGAAGACGGCGATGAGCTTGAGCCCACTAAGCGCGTCCTCGGTTACATCGCCGTGCAACACACGAAACGGAATATTGTGGCGGGCCATGAGATTCATGGGCTCGTAGGCAGTTTCGTAATCGTCGGTAAGTGCACCGACATCGCTCCATGGCGCTAAATCTGCAGTTGCGGCGGCAGTCGTAAACCTCAGGCATGCAAGCAGCTTCTGCCAATTCTTCCAAGCTACGGCCTGATTGCTGACTAAACCTTTTTGCAAGCTCTCGTGCAGGTGCAGAACTAAGTCGGCATGAAGCGATCCGGACTCGACTATGGCCAGCGCATAATCCTCGATTGTCGGGCCAGTCTGCTGCTCGAGCGAGTCGCTCAATTGCCAGGAAAATGTATAGAGCGGCACCTGGATTTGATCGAACGCTTGGTGAAATCTGATCATGGCGAGATTGGAATCAAGCCAAGGTTGTGCGGTGGCACTGGAAACTTGCAGAATGCCATCCCGGGTCACAACCGTCTGCCCTCTCATCTGTGGCTGCTTGCCCGGCAGCTGAAACAAAACCTTCATTTTGGGATACGTGGCACGAATCTTGTTGACCACAGCAGCGGGATCAGGCTCATCTCCCGCGCTGATGACAAGGCCTGCAATCGACTGCCGCCCTATTACAGGAACGGCATTCATTGCCTGCTGCGACGAAAGTTCGAGATACACCCGGTATCCTCGCCTATTGGCATCGTGGATGAAAGAAGGGCTGTTGTTGTTCCATGGGATGACCAGTTCCGAGATCCCGAGCTTGCCGCGGGGTGGCAGTACGGGTTCGGTCCAGCGGAGGAAAGCTTTGCTCCAGGCCGCCCCCCCAACTAGAAGGCAGAACGATAAGGTGAACAATATCCGCTTCATCCGGAGCTGCCAAAGACAGTATCTTTGCACGTAACTCGCCAGCACCCATCAACACTCGCGTTGACTTCTACCTGTGTCTATTCAGCCCCCGCGGACCTGTCGATCGAAACGCGACAACGGCTCGCAAGGCCATGCCGAACCGTAATCTCGGGCCCGGAGCAGGCTAATGTCGCTTCTCCCGTCGGCTCGACCCAAATGGCCGATGCACCTACCCCGGTTTCGACAATGCTCTTGCCGACTCGTGGTCCAACCAGCAGAAGGGTAGTGGAGAGCGCGTCCGATGCCGTCGCCGTTTTCGCGATCACGCTGACCGCGAGCGCTGAGCGCAAAGGGTGACCGGTCGCCGGATCGATTATGTGTCCGGCGTAGCTGTTCTCGAGCAGGCCGGCAGGACTCTGTTCGGAGGTGGAGAGGCTGTTGTCCGACAGGATTGTCTGAGGATGACAGCGATTCGATGGGTCGCGCATCTCGATCCGCCAGCCTGGCCGGCCGGGAGGAGCTCCCATGGTTAAAATCGTGCTGCCTCCCGCGTCTAATAGGGCTCGTGAAATTCCCGCAGACCGCAAAATCTCGGCCGCCCGGTCCAGGGCGTAGCCCTTGCCGATTGCTCCTAGGTCGATGCGCAGACAGGCCGAATGAAATTCAACTTTATTAGGAGGAAGAAGCTCCACTTTGTCATAGCCAATGCAGCGCTGCGCATCGGACTGCTCTCGCGCGGAAGGTTGAGTGCCGCTCCGTAGGGCAGCCTTCCACAAATCCACCAGGGGAGCGACCGTAATATCGAATCTCCCGCCCGAAATTTTAGAATAAGCAAGCGATTGTTCCAGGATGAGATACAAATCGGGCGAAACCGTCTGCGGCAGAAAGTGTGGTGATCGGTTGAGCCGGCTCAGCTCGCTATCCGACTTGTAATTGCTGAGCAATTCATCGAGGCGCACGATTTCCTGGAAGGCTTTGTCAATCCCGGCCAGGGCGTGGTCGGCCGATGAGTCGTATACCACAAGGTCAAAGACTATGCCCATCGCATACTTCTTTTTATGGACTAGCAGAGTCTTTGTGGCGGAGGACGCGCCGTGCGCGGGGCCGAGCACAAGCAACAGCACTGCGCCAAGTAGGCTACTCCAGCGCATACACTTCCCCGTCCTGACTGGATAGATATATCAGGTTGCCGCTGAGCACCGGGGCCGATTGCACTGCTCCGCCAAGGCCCGCTTTCCAAACCATCTTCCCAGTTGTAATCTCGAAGGCAACGAGGCCAGCAGCCTGCACACAAACGACCTCCTGTCCAAAGACCGGCGGGGCAGTCACCACTTCACCTGCTTGAACTCTCCAGTACAATTCACCCGATTGTATGTCAATAGCGTAGAGATACCCGTCCTTGCTACCTACAACTGCGACACCATGGCTGACCGCCGGAGAGGAAGCAATTCCTAGACCGGTGGCATGCTTCCAGCGCACAGCGCCCGTGCGCGCATCGAGTGCATAGACATAAAAGTCCTCCGAGCCGACTACAACTCGATCGCCAGCCACAGCGGGTGACGAATCGATAGCCTCGCCGGTCTGCGCGCTCCACAGCACCCGTCCATTCGCTCGGTCGAGACTGTACAAGCGGCCATCGCCGCAGCCCACATACAACTGAGTCTCGGCGACGTAAGCGGTCGAATAGATCTTGCCACCGAGGGGTGTTTTCCATTGCACAGTGCCTGTTTCGAGGTCCACGGCATAAAAGTTGGTGTCGGCACAACCGAAGTATCCAACACCATTCCGCGTGACGAGAGATGTCCACACCTCACCCTGCGTGCTTGCCGCCCACAGTTTCTTTCCCGACGCATGATCGATTGCATAGACTTTGCCGTCGTCACAACCGAATAGTACCTTGGGACCACATATGCTCGGGGTGGAGTGAGCCCGACCGCTTCCCTGAAAAATCCAGCTCGCGCGTCCGACCGTAACATCAACGGCATAGAGCGTTCCCTCGATCGAGGCCAAGTACAAAGTCTCACCACCCAGCACTGGAGCGCCGCGAATCGAACGGCCAATGCGAAGTTGCCAGCGCACCCGGCTCGGAGCGTGGGTTGAACGAAGCCCCAAACCCCCGGTACGCGCTGCGTCATGGAGCAGCGTTACCCAATCACAAATCGCAGTCGATTGGTTGAGCTCTGGTCGCATGTCCCTAGCCAGTTTCAACTATGCGGTGATCGATGCGCTTTAGGTCGCTAATACCGAGGCCTAGCTTGTCCGCCGCTTGGATGTGCCCAGGTTGGCGATAGAAAAGATTTTTGCTCGGATCCCGGAAGAACTCGTCGTTGCTGGTGGTGATGCTCTTGGGATTGTGCTCCCATACTGAAGGCACACCCTTTTGGCGCCGCTTGCTCTCGACTGCCTGAAGTTCCATAGTATCGAGCGCTACCGGATCAGTGCCGATGAACACCGTACCCACCTGCTCTATGAAATCCCCGATTTGCGTCAATGGGCCACCATGCCATACCAGGCGCATGCCATCCATGATGTGCAACACGGCCTTTGATCGTAGTGGTTCCGCAGAACACATCAGGCCAATCAAAGGGTTGGTAAACGAATAAGGAGCGCGATGCGATCGCGCTACATTGTTGAATGTGCCGTAGCCGAGATTCTTCAGGCAACCAGTAACTCCCGAAGCGGAGTGATCTTTAGTCGTCGGTACATTGATGAGTTTGGTCACTCTGTGGGCGGCAACATCGGCCATGTAGGATCGTGTCTCCCACTCACCAAAGAAATTCGCCTCGCAGTAGATGTTGAGATCGTATCCTGAGACATCGCCCACTCCAGCTTCTATGCCCACAATCTCAACGCCTGGCGGAAGCAGAGACTGATAACCGCCGATATCGATCTCGTAGGCGTAACGGTCCCACACAACAATGTTCTGCTTAGGGACGCCTACGCATTCAAGTCCCCTGATGATCTCGCGGATAATCTCTGGCGAAGAGCAGCAGGCAGGTGCTCCCGAGGGATTGATCTTAATGCCGACGACGTCCGTCGCTTGAACGAACTTGCTCCATGCCGCGCAGAGCGACTTCTCCTCGGTCAATTCCTTGAGTCCACGCTCGATCATTCTGGCCACAACCGGCTGCGACACTCGGTTGCTTTGAATGGCCTGGGGAGCCGAAACTTCCACCACACGTCCCGGGTACAATCCCGGCATGGACAGCGGCGTGGCTTTGACCCCAGCACCTCCGTGAACCTCGATGGGTGGCGGTTGCGGCAAGGAGACTTGCGCCGGTACTCCCTGATCCACCTGAAAGACTAATCCGGGGCCGCCCAACAGTGTGCTCTTTACGAAGGCTCGTCGATCCATCAGCTCAGTACCCGTTGCAGCGGACGAGTGCCGGCGGCGCCATCGGCTGTACTGCCGAGATGGGCTCGGGATCTTTCACCAAAATGGCGCCAGCCACCGAAATCTGACTCTTGCCCGCAAAGGCGCGCTTGCCACTGGCCATTTCGTATGGTGCGGTACCGAAGCGACTGAAAGCGGGAATTTACCTCTTTGCCCTCGATCTGTTCCGGGCACATGTATTGAATGGTGCCTACGATGCTGCCCGCCATGGTCAGTAGACTTACCGGGCTTGGTTCGCTCATGGTGGGCGCCGACAGGAGCGGTGCCGAGGAACATCCCGCAGTGCCACCCCAAGCGGACTTGGCGAAACAGAAGTCCATCAGCTTGGCCGCGCCCTTTGTCAACATGATATTGGCGGGCTTCAGGTCACGGTGCACGATGCCTGCGCGGTGCGCTACAGCTAAGGCCTGCGACATGGCAATTCCGATTCGGTAGATCTCGGTCAGCGGCAACGCTCCCCTGTGCAGCCTTTCGGCCAGAGTTTCCCTTTCCAGAAACTCCATAACAAGAGAGTCGATGCCCTTCTCTGCCCCGATACCGTAAAGAGGGCGTACGTTAGAGTGGTTGAGCGCGGAAATGGCGCGTGCCTCGCATTCCATGCGCTGCTTTAGCTCCATTGCAAAAGAAAGATAGGAAGCCAGGATCTTCATAGCCACCTTGCGGTGCAGGCGGACAGCCTTGGCCCGATACACCTCGACCATACCGCATGCGCCTAAGGGGAATTGAATTTTATCGGGACCAAGTTTGGTACCAAGAGTGAGAACCATCGGTGCGCGTCATTATACGTGCGTGACAGTCATAGGGGAACAGAGCTTCTGGGCCGTCACAACCGCAAGAAACCTGGGCAGCGCACGAAAACAGTCCCGATCAGTCGGGCTGCAGCACGCGAGCAGGCTTCGATCACTTCGGGTCTGGCTCCGCCAGAAATCTATCCTGACAGGCCTTCGCCCCGGACAGCAGCTTTAGGAAATCAAGCGTTCGCTTCCATCTTCTCAGCAGCGGGTCATTTTGAAGTACCTCGAACAGTAGTTTTGCTGGATCGCGCTTTCGATCATTCTCCAAAGCTATGTCCGGTTACAAAAACCAGAAGCGCTTGTTGGGTGTGCGCCGCATCCAGCGTATCGGCGATATCGATGCTTCAGAGTCGCTTCATTCAGGAACTCCATCGCGATGAAGGTTCGACCATCGGCCTCGCCGAATCGTAGATGGTGCAGATATTAGGATGAGGTAAGTGCTCAGGCCGCTTCTGCCTCGCGCTGAGAGCGGACCAGGGCATCTCTGGCCAAATCTTCCGATAAAAACTTCAGTGCGACAAAACGGTGGAGGCGCAGGTCCCCCGTTCTTGTAGACTATTCCCATTCCGCCAGCGCCAAGTTTCTCGACCACGCGATAACGGGAGACGGTCTCGCCAACTAGGTCTGAGAGGCTTGGCACCGCCAGGAAAGCCCAGGAGTTCACTTGAAAAGCCGGTCAATAACTCGCATTCCCCCACTTGCTTGCGGGCAACTGGGCGGGCGAGACGCTGCGAGCTGCCTCGAGGCATCGCCAGAAGGGGGGTCTCGCAAAGAAATGGTATTGGCAAATTGGTCGCTGGCGCCCATAGAAATGTTGACGCCATTCGCTGCAAGTCAATGACGAATAGGAAGTGACAATTGACATGAGACTCAGTAAACTGCCACCCGGTTTCAGTAACATCCCTGCGTGTTGCGATTTGCAGTGTGCGAATCTTGCCTGGCCAAAGGATCTGAGCATGTACAAGCTCCTCGATTGTTTTCGTTTGGCGCTGATGATCACAAGCGTGGTCGTGCCCTGGTCAGCGCGAGCACAAAGCCTGCACTACGATCTGCTGCTGAAAGGCGGGCACGTCTTAGATCCGGCAAACCGGATCGATGGTCCAATGGATGTCGCAATCTCAAGCGGCAAGATCGCCGCCGTCGAAAGGAATATCTCCTCCTCTTCTGCAGGCAAGGTGGTGGATGTCGACGGTTTATACGTGACCCCCGGGCTCATTGACATTCATTACCATATCAGCCATGGGGGAGCGCCCCTGAACTGGTTTACCCCTGAAGCTCGCGTGCATGAGCCCCCTCTCGGTGTACCGCCGGATTTGGCACTTGCATCCGGAGTCACTACTGTGGTCGATGCCGGCACCGCTGGGGCCGACACATTTCTCGCAGAGAAAGAGGAAGCCATTGATACGTCAAAGGTCCGCGTGCTCGCCTTTTTAAATATCGTTGCTAATGGCATGCAGGGCGGCCTTGAACAAACTGTCGACCAAATGGATGCCAAGCGCTGCGCCGAGACCATCCGCAAATACAAGAACCTTATCGTGGGCGTTAAGACGGCCCACTACTGGACCGAAGCGCCCTGGGACCCCGAGCATACACCCTGGGCCGCCGTGGACCGGGCCGAGGAATGCGGCCAAGCTGCCGATGTACCTGTCATGTTCGATTTCTGGCCGCGTCCCGATCGCAGCTACGCCGATCTGCTCCTCAAAAAAATGCGGCCGGGCGATATTCACACCCATGTATTCGCCCAGCAATTTCCTATCCTTATGCCGGATGGCAAGCTGAACCCCATTCTCACGGAAGCGCGCGCCCGCGGTGTCATCTTTGATGTGGGACACGGCGCTGGCAGTTTTTGGTTCCGCAATGCAGTCCCTGCCATCCGGCAGGGATTCATCCCCGACTCAATGTCAACCGACCTGCACACGGGCAATTACCGGGTCCTCAGTATGAGCGAGGTCATGTCTAAATTCCTGGCCATGGGAGTGCCGCTGCCAGACCTAATCGCGCGAGCGACCGTCAATCCCGCCAGAGAGATTCGCCAGCCAGAACTCGGAACTCTGTCGCTGGGCAAGGAGGCCGATGTCGCTGTTTTCGAAGAACAGCACGGAAATTTCAGCTATATCGATTGTGGTTTCGCCAAGATGAAGGGAAACGCAAAACTGGTAGCCCGTATGACGGTACGAGCGGGACGAATTCTTTACGATCCTTCCGGCCTCAGCATGGTGGAATGGGAGAAAGCGCGCCCGCAATACTTCAACACCCCGACGTTCGGCAATTCAACCCCGGCAAAAGCCGACGATTATCCCCGGGAGTAAGGAGAGATTTGTGGCAGCGATCAATCGTCGCGAACTTCTGCGCAATGCGTTTCTGATTGGCGGAAATGTGGCCGCAAGTAGCGCTCATCTCGAGCCGCAGCGGTCTGCTGCTTCACAGGCCACGGGAGTCGATTATTATCAAAAGTTGGGCATAACCCCGTTCATCAATGCTGCTGGTACCTACACCGTTCTTTCCGCATCGACCATGCCACCGCAAGTGCAGGCCGCCATCGCTGTTGCCGCCGAGCACCCGGTAAACTTGAAGGAGTTGTTGGTCGCCTCGGGCGAATACCTTGCTAAGCGCCTCCATTGTGAGTCTGCCCTGGTTACTTGCGGGGCGGCGGCTGCTCTCACCCTGGGGACAGCAGCTTGCGTTACGGTGGCGAACCAGAACGCAATTCTCGGCATTCCCACTGATATGGCAGGACTGAAGAACGAAGTGCTCGTCCAGAGAACGCATCGCTACGATTACGATCACGCCGTTCGCAATGCTGGTGTACGTTTTGTGGAGGTCGATACTGTCGACGACTACCAGAGGGCGTTTACCGATCAAACCGCGATGGCTCATTTCTTCAATGCTGGAGAAGGCAAGATTAGCCGGGAGGACTGGGTTCGCATTGCACATCAGCACGGGGTTCCCTGTTTCAACGATGCCGCGGCCGATGTGCCCCCCATCTCAAATTTGTGGAATTACACTCAGATGGGATTTGACTTGGTAACCTTCTCCGGAGGCAAAGGTCTGCGCGGGCCGCAATGTACCGGACTCCTGCTGGGTCGGCGAGATCTCATTCAGGCGGCAAGCCAGAATAACTCGCCCAATTCCAATACCATTGGTCGCGGCATGAAGGTGGCCAAGGAGGAGATCGTTGGACTGGTAGCCGCGGTCGATTGGTTTCTCGAACAAGAAGACGAAAAATTGCAAACCGAGTTTCAGCAACGGGCTGAACGCATTGCCGCCCAAGTGAGAATGTTGCCCACGGTTCAGACCCAGATATTTGTTCCACCCGTCGCCAACCGCGTTCCCCACCTGCTCGTTACCTACGACCCGTCGCACATCAAAATTACCGGCACGCAGGTCATGGAGAAGATGCGTCAGGGCAATCCACGCATTGAACTCAATCCTGGCACGGGCGGTCCTCCCGCCAGCGCAGGGTTACCGGGCGGGCAAAATACGATCATCGTCGGCGTATGGATGCTACAGCCGGGCGAAGATGCCATCGTGGCCCATCACCTCCATGAGGTGCTGAGAGCGGCCGCCAGCTGATCAGCGCGCACTAGCCGGGCACAGCTCTTCGACCCGCTTCCTCAGCAGCCGGGATGAGGCTGTCTCCGCCGAGGGCGCGATCTTCTCTGTTGTACCGGGTACCGTAGCAGCAGGATTAGTGACGCTTGCAACCATCCGACCTGCTGTCCGGCAGTCGTGTGTTGTCGCCCGGGCTACGGCCTGCTGCAGCCGCAGATCGACATAGACATCACCAGCGCTCTTGCCGCCTTCCTCTCTGGGAAAAAAGCGGTGCTCGACGAGTTTTTCTGCCCGGGCAAATTGACCTGCTTCGGCCAGAACTTCGGTCGTCCTAAAAATAAGGGCCGCGGGAGCACCCTTCATATCGGGAAAGCTTTCAAGCACCTGTGCTCTTTCATCAGCAGGACGTCCAGCCCGCTTCATAGCTTCCTCGAGTCCAAGATAAACTTCAATATTGTGGCTGTCATACTTCGTGCCCTCGCGGAACAGATCGATTGCCTGCTCGACGGGGCCGCCGGAGTGAAGTATCGTGTAGCCCATGTTGCGCTCAAGAGTCGGAATTGAGGGCTTGATCTGCCGAGCCATCTGCCACTCGCCCAGTGCGAGCTCAGGCTGATCTGACGAGAGGTAGAGGGATCCCAGGAGAAAGTGCGCTGTACCGTCCTGCGGATTGACTTCAACAGCCTTTCGCAACACCAGAAAGCTCTCCGCCCGATTGGGAAACACATAATCGGTCGGCAGCTCAGAGGCTGCAGCAAAATCCGCGCGGCCACTCTGGCCAAGCGCATAGCGGCAATAGCCACGATAATAGGCAAGCAATGGGTACTTGTCAGTTGGAGGCGTACCCGGCTCGCGAAACACCTCAGAGCCGGTCGGATACTTTTCCGAGAGCAGCTCGAGCGCGTCCTCATAAAGTCCCATACTCATGTAATTGGTTGCGAGGTCCAGAATGCGTTGCGGATCCCCCGCCAGATGCGCCAGCAAGGCGGGGTTGGAGGTTCCCATACGAACGGCTTCGTAGGCAATTGTCGAATTTGTCGGATCCTCCTCTTGCCAATACTGCAACCGCATCTTCGCTGCAGCTTGCCGGCCCAAAGTACGAAGTAGAGCGAGCTCCATCACTCCTGCCCGCGCAAGATCCGGCCGCGCAGCCAGAGCTTCCTCGACCAAAGTTAATGCCCGCTCTATTTTCCGATCACGCGCCTCGAGTTGAGCCAGGACCAGCAAGGCGGGAGCGTGAAAGCTGTCCGCCTGCTGCGCGAACTCCAGATGCATGCGGGCGTTCCCCTCTCTTCCATTGGCTGCCTCCGCCAAACCAAGATAATAGGCGGTTTCCTGATCGTTGCTCCTCCACAGCAATGCCTTGGCAAGATGTTCCTCCGCATGGTCGTATTGTTGGAGCGCGACCTCCAGACGCCCTGCTGCGCGATTTAAGGCAATGCTCTGAGGAAAATTTTTTAAACCGTCTCGGTAAGTTTTGAGCGCATCGGGCAGTTGGCCGTTGCTTTCTCGCTCGCTGGCAGCCGCAAGGTAATCATCGGCACCAAACTGGGCTTGCCTCGGGAACTGATAGCTAGGTTGTTTGCCGAGATGCACCTGGTCGCGTGGGACGAAGTCGTATTTACCTTCTGTGTGCTCGAGGAGAAGTTGCTTGTCATGGGTTCGAAGTTGAAACGTGTATGCGGGGATGGCGGCCAATGCGGAAAATACTTTGCGATAGGTTTGTTGGGGCCAAAGCGAGACCTGTTCTTCTCGCACGAGCTTTGTCCCATCGCGCAGCTCAATGCAGGCGTCCGGCAATTCCCGAGTGACATTCAGGCCCACCTCGAGCATCACCTGAGCTCCCTGCACGCGGCGATTCAACTTCAGCACCGCGTCAGGATTCGCCCGCGACACTCCCCCGAGATTCCGAAAAGGAATCCAGTACTCGCTGAAAAATCGAGTCTCTTGCGGATTTAGGAAGCCGTAAGTCTCCTGATCCCGGAACAATCCTGCCTGAATTTCGACATAGGCGCTATTGTTATCGGAGAGCGCGGTTCGCCATTCCAATCCACTCGGATCGCTGCCCCAAGACCAAATTTTCTTTGCCGGAAGATCCAGGGGTGATGAATAGTGAACTACTCCCGCCTGTGTGTGCGGATGGTAGACGGCCATGTAGGGCTCCCGGCTGCCGTAGCTGAAGCGGGAGACCGGACCATACTTGTGGTTCCCCACGATGCTCTGATCTACGCCGGCTGAATTCACCGGCCAAGTGTCGATATCGGCAAAGCCGTGCGCGGCGGTGAATTGCATGGGATAGATAATGCGGCTGTCGTCCCAGACCTCGACTCCCGCATTGGTCCACCAGTAAAAGCGGTGGCGGGTGTCGCTGAAGTTATAAAGGTAGGTCTTTTGTTCCAGGTAGTCTCGACCGGGAGAGAGGGTGAGTTGAACCCGCCATTGCATTCCGTAAACCCTGTCGATATTGCCCACCCAAATCGAAGCACTGCCATCGCGCTTGCGGGAGATGGCGAAATCAATCGGTGAAACCGTCATCCAATTGTGAGAGATGGGAAAGTTGAACTCGATGCCTAATGCGGCCCACATTCCCCGATAGGCAATGCGCGCGAACTTGATGCTCGGGTTCGCATAGAACATCGAAACTTCGTTGATTTTGTCGATGCAGGTATAGACATGCCCTCCCAAATCCGGCAAAACCGTGCACTTCAGGTATTCATTTTCTATATTCAGCGTGCGCCACTGGCGCGGCGTTCGCCGATCCACCAGATTGTGCCGCAATGTGTAGGGATAGTTAAAGGGGCCATGCTGGCGGAACTCGTCAAAGGGAGGATTCGGGTCGGGCAGTCCTTCTTCGGATGTCGGGATGATGGTGGTATCTTCCCACACACGCACCGCCTGGGACGCTTGGTTGCTGGCAGCTAGCGGCTGAATGGACGTGAGGCTAACGACGAGCAGGCTGAGGTAAGAAGAAATCGACCGGGCCGTCGCCCGCTTGCCGGCGAAATGCATCGAGACCGTACCCCCCAGGTTGTGGCGACTGAATCAGAGGAGCATTGTAGCGTGAGTGGGCGTAACAGAGTCGCCCACACGCTTGGTCGAGCGACATACGGAAAGAGCAGTGCCAGAGGTTAATAGCCGGATTGCCGACGCTGACACTTTGTCCGCTTTCCGATCCGCCTAGGCTACCTGCTTCATCACCCGAACCCTGCAGGAGGTCGGCGTACCGGACGCAGCTTTACTGGTCGCGTATCATTTATTGACTGACTGTACTTTATTGAGCCGAACCAAACCTTGACGAGCCTCTTTGGCCAGCGGTCCCTCGGGCAAAATCTTTAGATAACTTTCGTAATTCTGTCGAGCTTCGTCGAGTTCGCCTAACTTTTCCAGGGTTTCGCCCAGCCGGAGTTGCGCGATAGCATCCCCCGGTTTATAAATCAGTGCCTCGCGATAACGATCTTTGGCAGCTCGGTAATTTTTCCGCTTCAAATAAAAATCTCCCACCTCAATATCCTTGATGGCGCGGTGCGGATCCCAGGGATGAAACTCCTCGACTTCGCCCGTCGTAGCTTCGTCTCCGCCAACCGCCGCCTGGCTGTAAGGATGACTGCTGGCGTCGTCTTTCGGGGGACTTATATCAACGCCGTTGTCTTTGCTGCTCGAGGTCTCGCCCACGGGGAAATGAGGATCGGGTCTCGATGAACCATCATCGGATCTTGGAGGCGCTTGGTTTTGCGGCGCACTCTGATCGCCCTTCTTATTCGGGGAAACGGATGGCTGGTTCTGGGCGCTCAGAGAAAGGCTGATCGACAACAACAAGGCAAGCACCTTTAGCCGCATGAGCTTATTCTACCGCGAGATGGTGCCCATCAAATCCAGAGTCGGTTCTAGCTGCCGCACAATTTTCGCGGCCAGCTCCGCGCGCGTGCTCGAATCCCGTCCATCGGCGTCGAAATCTCCGGCCCAAACGTAGTTTTGGTCGCTCAAGCGAACCAGCTGGACAGCCACATGCACATGTGTTCCTTCCTCCAAGATGCCACCCTGCAACACGTAATCGATCTCTCGTGTGCCTGTGTTTACGATGAGGTTTCGGGCCGCCTCCGCATGGCTTCGAGAGTCCAGCACCTCGGCGCCAGAGCGTCGCCGTAACTGTTCCGACAGCGTCTGCGAAAGCTCGTAACTGAGCGATGTTCGACTGGAATTAGCATTCATGCTGCTGAGTGGCAAGATCGCCAGGGTCACCGAATGAGCAGCATGGAACCGGACAATCTCGCGGAAAACATACGGGAGAAAGCAAATCGCAACCAGCGAAACCAGCGTTGGCAGCATGAACCGACTCGGGCGCCCACCCATGACGAGGAGATCACGCTGATTTTGTTGCTGTGCTGGGCCTGCCCTGTCCACGCTGGCCAAAAATCGATAGCCGCGTCGCGGAATTGTTTCTACATAGCGCGGTCCAGATGCATCATCGCACAACGCGGCGCGAATCTTCTTCACCGCTGTGTTCAAGGCATCATCAAACTCAACGAACGTACCTTCCGGCCACATGCCTCGGCACAACTCTTGGCGCGTAACCATTCTTCCGGCTGCCTCAAGCAAGGCCAGCAAGACCTGTAAAGGCTGCTGCTGCAGGTGGATCTTGACTCCATTTTTCCGCAGCACACGTTCGTCACCATCGATCTCGAATGGTCCAAAACGAAATGCGCCGCGGGTCCCGCCCATATGCCTGTATGGACGGTCCACATCCGTTTTGGTTCATTTATTTTTTGGCGAGAACACAATGTTCTCTCTCTCGGGTCTCCGCAACAACTTCCCTGTCCATGTGGAGTCCAGGAAAAATCCATAGGACCGCGCGCACAGGGCTCACGTCCATCCCTACACGCCAGGTGGGCGTTACAGTGAACAACAAAATTCTCTATATATGTTTCGCTTTGTTGGCGGTCTCGATTCCGTCGGTGGCCGAACGACACCGGAAAGATGTGCAAGAAATTCCTTTCCATCTCTATCGCAATCACCTGATCGTCGCCACCGGAAAACTTGGGCCGCTCGCGGATAGGAACTTATTGATCGACACGGGGGCCAACCCCACGATCATTGATGAGTCGCTCGCCTACGAATTGGGTCTAAAGCCCACGGGGGGCCGCCCGGGGGCCATCACTACGGTGGCTGGCGTGGCGCAGATTTATTATGCCACTCTCGCAACCTTCGACCTCGGACCGATTCACCGCGATTCCATAGCCGTCGCCGTGGCCAATTTCTCGCTCATCAACGCGCAGACCGGACTCCGCATCGATGCTATCGTCGGACTCGATGCCATCGAGCCCACCAATTTTCAAATTGATTATCTATCTCGGAAAATCCAATTCGGCACCATTCATATGCCATCACGCACCATTCACATGGTACCTAACAAAACCTTTGTAGTTGTTGCAGCGCAACTGAACGGTGATGTCAAGCGGCTTGTGTAAAAAGGTTGAGGGTGCGGTTTTTCCATTCCAAGTTAAATCTCTGGAATATGGAATAAATGATGCGATCCACACTCTTCACATTCACGAAGCAGACCATCGGTCTGGTCCTCCTACGTACTTCCACAAAACAACGCTCGATTATGTTGGTGGTGCGCAACTTACGCCACAGATGCTTGGGAAGAGCAAAGAACGAGAGTAATTCCGGCAGGTCTCGCTCCAATTGCTTCACCATGCTGCAGTAGTCTCGTTTCCAGCGCGCCCGAAAATGGCGAAACGCAGTGATGGCCTGGTTGCCGCTTTCTCCCAGGTAGATGGCCTGAGCATCGGCTTTCACGGCGTCGTGATCGCGGCGGCGCACCTTTTCCAAGATGTTGCGCATCTTGTGCACCCAGCATCGCTGGTGAGCCACCCGCGGGTACACGGTTTGGATCGCGGCCGCCAGCCCGGGACAGCCGTCGGTTACAATCAGCTGCAAACTTTTCCCTTCCAGCCCACGCCGGTAAAGATCATTCAGCAAAGCTTCCCAATCGGCTTGGCTTTCTCCACCATGGCTACGCATAAACGCCAGCAGCTGCCTCCGCCCATCTTTCTTGACTCCATACGCCACCAGCATCTGTACCCGTTTCCGCCCGCTCGGCCGGCGCACCCGCAAGCTCACCCCATCCAGGAACAGATACGCCCAGTTATCCTCCAGCGGCGCTTGGTGGAACTGCCCTACAATTTCGTCCAGATCGCGTGTGAGCCGGGACACCGTTTGCGCACTGATCACTTCCCCCGTCAGTGTGGCCACCACCCGCCCCACTTGCCGGGTGCTGATGCCGCGCAAAAACGCTTCCCGAATCAACAGCGATACTTCTTCCGCACGGCGCTGGAACTTCTTCAGCACCTCGGGCAAAAAGCTTTTTTTACGCGTGCGTGCAATCCGCAACCGCAGCGTCCCAAAACGCGTCACGAAATCCCGCTGGTAATACCCGTTGCGATAATCCTTCCGCTTCTCCGCCCGGTCGTAGCGCGGACTCACCATGTACAAATCTCGTTGCCGCTCCGAGAGCAGTTCGAATAAGCGCTTGCCCGCTTTCTGTACTTGCCCCTGCAAGTCGCCCCAAAAGCTCTCCTTCAGCTCTTGGACAAAATGTTGGAAATGCTCGGTTATCGGTGTTACTTTCGCCATTGGGTGTAGGTCTCCTTTTTTAGGAAAGGCTTTTGCTTGCTAGGCCAAAGCCAACTTACACCCTCTTGCTTTTTACACAATCAACATTACGTCACCCTGGGACCCATTTTGGGGAATGTACAATCCTGCCTACGCCCCAAACGTTGCATATTCTTCCGGCAAAGGTGAGGTTAAGCTCACCGCTGCAACGAAGGAAGCGAAGGTTTTTGTGGACGGTG
>JAFATF010000648.1 GCA_019244045.1 Acidobacteriota bacterium | reverse complement strand
CCGGAAGCGTGCCCGGCCACCCCCGCGACGAGCGGGCGACCACCAGAGCTCCCGCCCGACCGGACCGGGTGGCTCCCCCAGACGAACGGAGGCGGACCCATGGCGGGCAGACACACCAGACGCGGGCGCCTCACCGGGTGGCGCCGCAGCCGAGGCGACGCGGCGCGCGACCGGTCAAGATCACGCCTGGCCAGGGTCACCGACGCGGGCACGCTGATCGAGCACCTGATGACCGGCAAGGCCACGGCCGACGGGCACGGACGCTACGTCGCGCTCTGCGGCGCCCGGGTCCTGCCGGCGAGCCTGACCCCGCCCGGCGGGTTCTGCCCACAGTGCGCGGGGCGCCCCGTGATGGGGGTGGCCCTGACCGGGCTGGGCCTGGCCGGCGCGTGTTTGGTCGGCACCGTGTGGTGCACCAACCGATGGGTGAGGGGGACACGACACCCGCAGCGGTGGAAATATTGGTGGTTGGTTCGCAGCGCCGACTGCGACTGCCACCGGTCCCGCCACGTTCAGGTCACTCAGCGACCATCGGATCGGGATCGTGTCGCACGTGCGGGGACACCGGTACGGTGCACACCTGGCAGAGCCCCCGATCATCTAGTGCCTGCTCACCGATCAGCCCACCGTGAGCCAGCACCGAACGGCCAGTCTCAGTGCTGGCGATGCAGGAACTGTCGGACGCCCCCGCATGCTTCAACCATGGAGGACGTCGCTAGGCACTACCGCAGCCGAGTAGCAGGCGACCCCTCGCTGTCTCCAATGCCCCCGGAGCCGCGACACGCCCGACATCAGGGCAACTCCCTGACATGACTGTCACTCACGGCATATGGTGATCACATCATCGAGAGTCGGCCTGCCGACGGCTCCCGAGGTCGCTTTAGGGGAGGCCATAGCGTGACGTTGAACGTCGTAGAGGCACGAAGCTCACGCGATCTGCGGTCCTTCGCGCTCACTCTGGGGTACACGGATGAGCTACTTGCCGACGAATTTCCTGTGTGGCTGCCTGGTCGAATCATCCGCCCCGACTTAGTTGGATTCGGTTCGCAACCGTTTAATATGAACACTGCCACTCTCGTCGCCCAAGCCGTACCGGAGGGCGACAAGGCAAAGCGTGACCTCTTCAACGTAGCCGAAACGTTATCTGCACCCGCAGCGGTCACACTGACTGAAGAGTCGCTTGACGTATGGTGGCTCGGCACCGGTGCCAATGAACCTTCTAAGTTAGGTACAGTACTGCGGAATGAACTGTGCACTTCCAGTTTCGCGACCTCGCCAGCCGGACGGTCCCTCGCGCCTCATGCGTTACTTCAAGCAAAGCGCGGAACAGTCCAACCATCGCTGTTTCCCCTGGATATTCGCTGGATTGAGCAGTCTCGCGGTCACACTGAGAACAGACTCGAGAACCTTGTAACACGCTCTGTTGTCGTTGCACACGACATGCTGGCGGGGATCGGGCAGTCTTTACCCGACAGAGAGCTTGCGCGACTAGTATTGGCAGCATTTACACTTTGTTTCATGCAAGATCGTTTCAATCTCTCGGTCGGCAGTAGCGAGTGGAGCGTTTACTTACAGACCGTACACCCGCATCTGTACAGCTGGATGAGCCAGCTAAAGGCGCACGAACGCATGGTTCTGGCGGACACCATCAACGACCTCTCGTCCACAGTTAATCTTGCAGCTCTTGATCCCGCTTTGCTGAGTGGCGTTTATGAGCGAAGTCTCGTTACCGACGAGGAGCGCAGCGGGCTAGGCATCGTCTACACGCCGGCCGACCTTGCCCGCCGAATGCTCGCCAATCTGCCGATCGAGGAGCTCCCGCCTGATGAGCGTCGGGTGTTGGACCCAACGTGCGGATCGGGAACTCTGCTCCTGGCGGCTCATGACAGGCTTCGAGATCTAGTGAGCGCACGCGTGGGCGAGGAAGAACGTCATCGGTGGTTAGTTGGGCACTTGACCGGCTGGGACAAGGACCCGTTCGCGGTCGAGGTTGCGCGCCTGTGCCTGACCATCAATGCGCTGCCCGACGGGAATGGTTGGCATGTTGAACAGGCGGATGCTTTCGAGCAGAAAGTGCCCGACGCGGAGCGCCCTACAATCATCGTTGGCAATCCGCCATGGAAGGCTCAGCGAACGGGACCAACAGGTTCACGACTGGACCTAGCAAGCATGTTCCTTGATTGGTCCTTGAGCGCTCTTGCTCCTGAAGGCATGCTAGGAATGCTGCTGCCTGGCGGGTGGCTCACATCAGACTATAGTGCCCGCAGCAGACGGCGAGTCCGCGAAGACTGCGAAGTGTTGGAGGTTTGGCGGCTTCCGGAACGCACCTTCAGACATGGAGAAGCCGCTCCCGCCATCCTCCTTGCCAAGAAGACAAAGCGGGTAAAGAGGCTGTACCACATCGAACGTCGGGTTATTCACAGAGAGAGTCTAGCCCGTCTGTACATGCAAGGCGTGGCTGATAGTACCACGCTAGTGCAAACAACTGCCGCACCCGGTGAAAAAGCCGATCGAGAAGCGGCCTTCGTGGCGCGCCCGCTTACCGGGAGGGTGTCCTCGTCACGTTGGCCGGAGTACCTAGGGGATGTGGCAAGACTACGGTCTGGTCCCACTCGTCATCGCGGCGCACAAAGGGGATCGGGCGACTATCTATTGGCGGACAGTTTGAGTCGGACGCGATATTTTTCTCTTGTCCGCCGCGAATCCTGCAGTCCAGTGCGCTGGCCAGAAGACTTTGATGCGAAGTCATCCGGAAATCCGGACGACTACTCGGCTCAAAAGCTCCTCTTGACGGGAAAGATGCGACCAGACAACCCGTGGTCATCCAGGGTTCGAGTTGACCTGCTTGGCGTTATTCCTACTGATGCGTACATAATGGTTATCCCTCAGCGTGAGCAGCTCCCGAGCAACATAAGTGTCAGCGATGCAATCTCTGCGCTTACGGCTATCTGCGGCTCGACTTTTGCGTCAGCCTGGATCGACGAAAGGAGATCTACCCGGAATATACCTCCGGCGTTATTTAGGGACCTACCACTGCCAACGGGCTGGTTCGAACTCGCTCCATTAGGGCGGCGACTTGTCCAAGCTGCGGGTGATATAGACAGGCTTACCCTACTTGTTGCAGAAGTAGATGCGTCCATCGCAACTCTTTATGGCCTTGACGATATCGAGCTTGACGCGTTGAGGGCACGCTACGCTGGCATTGTAGCTCCTGAAGGGGTAGTTCGATTCCGAGATCCGCCGAGTACGACTGCTGCTACACCTACCGTCGATGCACTTTGCACCTATGGTGCGGTCTTGGACATGACACCGTCTGATATCCGCTTATGGGCACCGGGCTTGACTAGCGACGAAGGTGATGCTGTTCCGCTGCCGCCACGATTTCCGGGATCTTTGCTTTACGCGGGTGCAGACTTCAGTGTTCGATCAGATTTGGACGATTTACGACACGCGGAATTTCAGCTACACGCGTCCGCGTGGAAGTCTCCATTGCTTACAGTGGTTGACGAGACGGGTGACTACGAAGCCGGAGAGGAGGAGGCGTCTGGCGGCTTCGATGACGATACAGCTGTAGACCTTGGACCGTTGACTTTGTCAGATGCCGATTTAAATGATGATAACCTCGAGCCTCCCTCGCAATGACGCAGTCAGAATCGTCACATTCACTACCGGCGACTTATGACGACAACCTTGGTGGGGTCCTAGGGCCAGAAGCCTTGGTTGCTTTTCTCGACGTTGGGCAGGGCGACTGCACTATTGCGGCTGACTTGAGTGAGCGTCGAGCGCTCGTCATCGACTGCCCTAGCTGGGGCTTGCAGCGCGTTCGGGACTTCATTCGACAGCACAACATAATATCGATCGACTCGGTTATTATTACCCACTACGACGAAGATCACTTCAGCGGGATACCTCAGCTTGTACGGGAATTCACTCCTGGAGTCCTTTACAGCAACCCTGAGACACTACTTCCAGATGACTCCAGCCTCCCAAAGTACAGAGCTGCTCTCGCTGCTTTCACCGACCTTGACGAACGGGGCCTTATCGAAGTTCAAGCGGCCTCTCGTGATTTGACTGGGCAGTTTGGCTCGATAGGGTGGCGTTTACTTGCCCCTCGGCGCGCAGACGTTATGAAGGCCATGCAGACGGCTCGACCGAATCGGAACCTCGCGAGTGCAGTGGTCCGGCTCAAACTCGGTCCGGCTACAGTGATAATAGGCGGTGACGCGCCGCTGTGCGCTTGGACCCGAATCCAGCTGGATCGGCCTGACTTGTTGAGGGCAGATGTGTTTCGAGCAAGTCATCACGGTTCAAATTTGCGTGCGTCAGCAAAGACGATCAACACGGCAACCTTGTTGAGTTCCGTTGGCGCAAGCCACGTTGGCATTAGTGTAGGAGCCAGCAACACACACGCGCATCCGGGGCTCCACACAGTTCACTCCGCGCGACTAAGTGGTGCGCGAGTGCTATGTACCCAAGTCACCCCGCGCTGCCTCGGCGTACCTGAGTCGCAGCAGGGCCAGGACGTCGCGACAGAAAGAGGCAGCGTAGCACTGCCCTCCGATCCGTATTGCGCCGGTACCATCAGAGTAGAGGTGGCGGGCAACTTTTGGCGTGTAATTCCCTCGGTCTCGGAACATGCGTCACGTGTAGACGGCTGGTCCAATCCCCACTGCCGTCTTAATTGTCGCCCAAACGGAAGCAGCCTTCGATCTCCTACAGGATGTCCTCCGTAGCAATCGAGTACCGCAGTAGCCGCTTCAAGGGTTGTGACAGCCGGCTCAAGCCGGTACTCCCCCGATCCGCCCTGTCCATCCGAACGTGACCTACTGCCACGGTGAGAATCACAGCTCGACAGAGCTACCCCGGAGGAGCCGGGCGGATCGCGGCGCAAAGCGAGCTGGACGCCGCTGAACGGGTAGGTCAGCGCGTATCACGTAGGTCAGCGCGTATCACGACTGTCGCGTTTCCACACTTTGGGCACAGGAGGTCGTTTCACCATCCAGTAGGAGCACGCGTTGGTAGGGAGCGGCTGATCACAGACTATGGCAGAATCTACCTTCTCCTGGTGAGAGTGGTGGCTGCGCGGTCCGTCGCGAACCGTCAACGGTTCCCGTACGCCGCGACGAACACCCCGATCTCCTCAAACGTAATCCCGCCCCGAGACGTCAGCTCCCGACCCAACCACCGCCAGTCCTGCGGGTGGTCCACCGGCGAAGCCACCACCCACCACATGCCGAACTCGGAGTCATCCGGGTCCAGCATGCGCGACTTCCGCAGGTGAAGGCCT
>JAFATF010000528.1 GCA_019244045.1 Acidobacteriota bacterium | reverse complement strand
CCGGTAGCTCTCAACCGGGTGAATCGACTCAGCAGCCCGCAAATGACCACGTCCCCCTTTGAGGGGGACGGTTCTTCAATTCCGTCGGCTGCCCCAACGAGCGGATCTCCTCATCTGGGGCCTCCTGCCACTGGAGGAACGTTTCGTGAAGCATGTCTTCGGCATCGGCTGCGCTGCCGAGCATGCGATAGGCGATCGAAAACAGCAGCGCGCGGTGTTCCGAGTATGCCTCGAAGCGGCGCTGGCGCCGAAGCGTTTCGGATCTCTCATCCATTCCAAATTGGGAGTCAAGACTAATCCGATCCCTCCGCCGCAATTCAAATTCCTTGAAAACTCGCGGCCACTTCAGTTTGCGGCGGCGACACGGTCTAAGGTCGGCGCCAGGTCCGGCGAACCGAAGTTGACTGGTTGGACACGGGGAAAAGTCCAGCCTCCGCGCGCTCAGAGGCAGGCCGTGATTCTTGTGGCAGTGGCCGCGCCAAGCAACTAACGGCTACCCCTTTCCGCAGCTGGAATTAGCTCGACAGTTTTGGAATGTGATGTTTCGACATTGGCGAGTATAGAGAGGTTGTGCAACCGCATCTCAGCATCGGCATCATGAGAAGGCAGATAGATGAGGGGGCGTTCCTTCGCCAGAGCCAAAATACGACTGCCTGTCTCATGAGCTACAGCAGGATTCAAGCTCACTCCGTCAATTTTTCCAGAGAGAAGCAAAGACTGACTGTAGCTCGTATCACCAGCGAGAAACACCGCAGGTTCGCCGTCCAAGAAGACCGATACATGATTGGGAGTGTGGCCGGGTGTGGGCACAATGCGCACGTCTCCGCGTCTTGTAATCGCCATGCTTTGATGGAACGGCCCGACCGGCCCATCTTCGAAGCGGATGAACTCAGGCTGCCACCACTTCGGCCAGCGATGCGGCAGATAACCTTGGAGCCGGCCTGCGAAGCAATTCGCGCTCTTCCACTCTCCCTCCGAGACCCAGAACCTGCTGCCGGTAAGATGAGCTAGACCGCCGGCGTGGTCCGTATGCAGATGAGTGAGGATTACCTGCCGCACGTCCCTTGGCGAAATGCCAATTGTCCGAAGCTGAGGACCCATCTCTTCGTCGGGATGCACCGAAAAGTGAACGGCTCTTCGGTAGAAGGGATGCCATGGTGGATGGTAGCCCGTTTCATGAACGCGGGCTGTCTCTCCCGTGTCGACGACGATGATGCCTTCCACGTGCTCGATAGCCCACGCGTAGACGGGAAGCCATTCTGTCCAGTTCAGGTCGAAGAGCATGTCAGTGACAGCAGCTAGTCCATTCCGATGCCTCTGCCTTTGAGCCTCTCTCACTTGAACCAATCCTGTACGAATCGCGTGTACCTTTACCATTCTTGAGTACCCCCTTGGAAAGGATTCGACAGGTAGGCAGGAACTTCTCTCAATTTATCGGGATTCGTGACAACGTAGATGTCTCGAATAACCCCGCCGTCACTCTGCAGCGAAATGATGCATCCGATTCCGCCCGTCGGAGGAGAGTAGACGATCGCCGGCTGGCCGTTCACATCTTCGATACGAACGCTGATCCCCGCCTGCGTCTTCTTTCCCGCTCCGACCAGGAATCGAGCGACACGATCGGGACCGTAGATGGGATTGAGCGCGGCACGCTGCTTCCCGCCGCCGTCGCTATACAACACGACTTCGTCGGAGAGCAGGCTCACTAGATTCTGCATGTTGCCGGTTGAGGTAGCTGCCAGAAATTCATCCAGCAGTCTCTTGTGTTCTTCGGGTGAGGGCTTGAAGCGTGGTCTTCCAGAGTTTACATGCTGGCGGGCGCGTCGAACCAACTGCCTGCAGTTGGCTCCATTCTTGCCGATGATCTCTGCAATGTCGTCGTAATCGTAATCGAAGACTTCATGCAACAGAAACGCCGCACGCTCGGCGGGCGTGAGCTGTTCCAGCAGGAGAAGGAACGCCATTGACAGGGATTCTTGCATTTGCGACATGCCCAAAGGATCGGATTGGTGTCCGGTGAAGACCGGCTCCGGGAGCCACTCGCCGACATATTCTTCACGCTTGACTCGCGCCGACTCTAGATGCTGAAGGCAAAGCCGGCTCAACACTGTTACGAGGAAAGCGCGTGGCGAGCGGATCTCCTCATCTGGAGCCTCCTGCCACCGGAGGAAGGTTTCGTGAAGCATGTCTTCGGCATCGGCTGCGCTGCCGAGCATGCGATACGCGATCGAAAACAGCAGCGCGCGATGTTCCGAGTATGCCTGGAGCCGGCTCTGACGCCGAAGCATTTCGGGTCGCTCATCGGTATCGATTTGGCGATCAGAACCTTTAAGATCTGACATCACTCGTTTCTCCGGACAAATGCACCTATGAGCCGCCTTATCTCGCGGCTGCCTTCAGTTCGACGGCGATTCTGTCCATGCCCGTTTTGACTCCTTGGCGAGCCAGTCCCGATTTGGCACCATGCGATCCGGCTTCGGCAAGCTGGTTCAGGTAGTCGCCAGCCCACGCTATTACCAAGAGCGCGCCCGGAATCAGTGCGCCTGTATAGGGGTGGTAGGCCATGAACGTAATGAATGGACCGCCAGAAAAGGTTCGATGAATGGCGATGTGTGAAGCTACCGCGCCACCCAGGAAAGCAGAAATCAGCAGGAGTCCAGCCCTTCGCGTAGCGGGCACCAGACACAGGATCGCAATCGCCATTTCTGCTGCCGCAATCACAAATACAGTACTGCCTTCGTAGCCCATTGACGCCAAGTATGCCATTGGCTTCGGCGGGCGCAGGAGCTTGACTACCGAGCTAACGAGAATCGCAATTGCGGAGAAATGAAATAGTCTGTTTCCCCAAACTGAATACTGATTGTGCGTGGTTCGCGAAGAGAGCTGATTATTAGGCGACATTGTCTTAGTCCTTTCGTCTTCTTTCACAAATCAAGATCGGAGGACCCCTGTGTTTGTGACACTTATCGCTCACACGACACACGAGGTGCATAGAAGGAGCTCGCTGACGGTAATCAGACCGGGCGGAATTCTCGTTTCTGTCGTTTCGGAGCCGATGCCAGATCCGGATCGGTTGAACAACATTCGTTCGGTGTTTTTCCTGGTCGAAGTAACGACAAAGCGGCTGGACAAGATAACGGACTTGTTCAACCGTGGCAGGCTGAGCCCGCGGGTGGGCACGATCCTTCCTCTGGAACAAGTGCGCACGGCGCATCGGATGTTGGCGGGCGCGCCGCACCAGCCGGGGAAAATCGTCCTAAAGATGACGGATCATTTCTAACGCGAGAGATTACTTATAAGAGTCTCGGATT
>JAFATF010000464.1 GCA_019244045.1 Acidobacteriota bacterium | reverse complement strand
GTCGAAACCTGCCCCGGATCCACAACGAAGTTGCGGAAAGGATAAGAAGCCACCACGATTCTTTCCCGCACCTGCCGCGGAAATTCCAAATTAGGAGATGATTCGCTGCCGTCCGTAACACGACGGGAGGCAGGCATGAGTACCATTGCCGCTGATCCCATTATGAATTCACGTCGCCGGATCATTGACCCAGTCTATCAACAGGCTGTGCGGCACCGCTGTTGAGCAGCCAAAATCAGCCCAAAGCAGATAAAAACTTGCGCATCTTCCGAGCTGCCTTTCCAACCGCGGGCTAGCGGCAAAACCAATCCAACGGACAGCAGCCCGCGGCCGACGAGGCCGAAGTTGCGCGAAGTCGCCTTGACTTTCGCCTCATCTTCGCCACACAATAACCGCATGGCAATCACCAGACGACAGAGGCAGGTGTACGACTATATTTCCCGCTTTGTCAGCGAGAGGGGATATTCACCATCTTTTGAAGAGATCGGTGAAGGGCTCGGCCTGAGTTCGTTGGCGACGGTGCACAAGCACATCTCGAACCTCGAAAAAAAAGGGCTGCTTACGCGGGCTTACAACCGCAGTCGATCGATTGATCTGCTGCCGCCCAAAGGCCGGCTCAAGCAATCGATGGCTGTGAACACGGCAGTGCTGCTGCCGCTCAAAGGGCGGATCGCGGCAGGCCAGCCCATCCAGGCGATTGAGAACCCGGAATCGATTTCGCTTGCCGACTTCGTACAATCGAAGGAGGTCTTTGTGCTGGAAGTGCGCGGCGAGTCCATGCAGGAGGAAGCGATTCTCGACGGGGACTATGTGCTGGTCGAGAAAAGCAAGACGGCGCACAATGGAGATATCGTGGTGGCTCTCGTCAATCGCGATGACGCCACGTTAAAACGCTTCTACCGGGAGGGCGACAATATCCGACTGCAGCCCTCAAATGCGAATATGAAGCCGATCGTGGTGCACGCCTCCGCTGTGGAGATTCAAGGAAGAGTCATTGGTGTGCTACGCAAGTACTAGACTCGCCGGCATAAACAAGGCGTCCGAAACCTCAAGCAAGCGCCCGATCGCCCTCATCATGCCGAGCCGCGGCAGAGCGGGAGCGATTAGCCGATATGCTTGTCTAAAGCTTTCTGAATAGTCTCCTTAGGGACGTAGCCAACGATCTGCTCTTTCACCTGCCCACCTTTGATCACCAATAGTGTGGGGATACCACGGACACCATAGCGCATAGGAGTAGCGCTATTTCGGTCCACATCCATTTTGGCTACTTTGACCTTATCTTTGTAGGTCTCGGCCAACTCGTCGACGATAGGAGCCAGGGCGCGGCACGGACTGCACCAGCTTGCCCAAAAATCGATCAGAACCGGCTTGTCGGACTTAAGCACGTCCGAGTCGAAATTCGCGTCGTTCACTTCCACAATTGCATTGCTTGCCATTTATCCTCCGGAAGTTCAGTTCGCAGTCTCGGTTCCCAGTTCTCCAACGAGAGTGAAACCGCTCCTGCATTCTCGCCGAACCGCCTATCCTAGCACTTTCCTTAGATGCAGCGCCCGGGCAGAAGTCGCACAAAACACCTCCGTCCAAAGAGCGGCAAGAGCCCATCTCTGGCGTCACTTGCGGTCATTACCTTTGGCCGGGGTGGCGCTCCTGATCTCCGTCCCGGACCGCGCGAAACTATCGCCGCGCATTCGCCGAAGCTCCGCTAGCGGAATTAAAAAGCGTCCCGTCGCTTCTTAAGCGCCAGGACGCCTCGGCAGCCCTCCCCCAGAACTGCCAAACTACCCTTCGAGGTTAGCCCCGCTTTGGGAGTTCTGTAAACGTAACCTGAGTAATCGCAATGGGGGGCAGGAGGTAACCGTGAGTGGTGTTTCAAAGGTAATCTATGGGAAAACTCGAGGACAGCTGATATTTCTGCCCCGCAAGTGAGGGCCATGAAAGCTCGCCCGCTCGCCAGACTGGTGAAGCCGCAACTTGATTGATCTTGGGGATTCACAAACGCCAGGTGAAAGCGAAACCCACTACTTGGTCTCCCAGCTCTTACCTGCATCGGAAGTGATCCAAACTTGAC
>JAFATF010000381.1 GCA_019244045.1 Acidobacteriota bacterium | reverse complement strand
GCGGTAGGCCTCTCGGGTGGCGATGGCATGGCCTTTCGCGCCCGCAAGAAGAGCGCCCGCGAATGTGACCTCGGCTATGTCGGCGAAATCTGCTTCGCCGAATCCCGCTGGATCAAGGCAATCTGGCAAGAGGGTGGAATTCCGGTCCTTTCCAGTGTCGCTCTGGGCAGCGACGGCGAGTACTACAACGTAAATGCCGATCAAATGGCAGCCGCCTGCGCCATAGCATGCCAGGCCGATGCCCTGATCTTTCTGACCGATGTGCCGGGAGTGAGGGCGGCCGACGGTTCAGTCATTCGATGGCTAGTGCTGAAGGAGGTTGAGGAGTTGATCCGGCTTTCGGTAATCCAGGGGGGCATGTTGCCCAAGATCGAGGCCTGCGGGCACGCCCTTCATCACGGCGTCGGTCGGGTGCGAATCCTTCCCGCCGACCAGGCGCATATGTTGCCGCAATTCTATTTCGCCAAATTAGCATGCGGGACGGAGGTATTGAGGGCATGAGTTTAGCGTCCCTGATGCGCGCGGAAGCTGAGTTGCTGTTGCCCACCTATGAGCGCAATCCCGTGCTGCTCACGCGGGGCCGGGGACTCTATCTCTACGACTCGCGGGGCAGACGTTATCTGGATTTTCTCAGCGGAATCGGCGTAAATGCGCTGGGCTACCGACACCCGGCAATCGAGAAGGTCTTGTCTCAACAGGCGAAGAAACTGATTCATGTCTCCAACTTGTTTTTTCACCCCTATCAAGCGGAGCTGGCCAAGCGACTGACCAGGATGTCCGCTCTTGCCCGGGTTTTTTTCTGCAATAGCGGTACCGAGGCCTGGGAGGGTGCATTGAAGCTGGCACGCGCATACGCTCACCGTCAGAACCGGAACGGACACAAGGGCAAATGGCGTATGCTGGCGCTCGACAACTCTTTTCACGGACGCACATTCGGTTCCCTGGCCACGACCGGCCAAAGAAAATACCGGACCCCCTTCGCTCCCCTGCTCCCGGGGATCAATTTCGTGGCCTTCAACGACTGCCTCGACTTGCAGAGGCAATTTAATGGCAGCGTCTGCGCCATCTGCCTCGAGACCATTCAGGGGGAAGGCGGCATCCGGCCGGTAAGCCGCGAATTTTTAAGAATTGCGCGGCAGCTCACGAAGAAACATGACGCGCTGCTGGTAATCGACGAGATCCAGTGTGGCCTCGGACGCACAGGCCGGCCCTTCGCGTATCAGCACTACGGAATTCGACCCGATATTGTCACCGTGGCCAAGCCCTTGGCCGGGGGCCTTCCCCTGGGCGCGATTCTGACCACCAATAAAGTCGCTCGCTGCATGCAGCCTGGATTGCATGGGAGCACGTTTGGCGGTGGTCCGCTCTCCTGCGCCGTAGCCCTTGAGTTTTTGCAGCAGACAGAGAAACTGCTTGGCCACATTCGGCTGATGGGGGAGTATTTCCGGGCTCAGCTCGAGGAGCTCGCGAATAAGCACGGTGGCCAGGTAAGGGGCATGGGACTGATGCTCGCCTGGGCGCTTGACTCCCCCGACCTGGCCAAAGCAGTCGTGCGCCGGCTGCTCGCGCGGGGAATCCTCATTAATCGAACCAATGAGACCGCTCTTCGTTTTCTGCCTCCCTACGTCATCGAGAAGAGACATGTCGACCAGGTCACGGAGGAGCTGGATCGAGCTTTGGGCGAGTTGGTTCGAGCACCCAGGAGCGCCAAAGGCGCGAGGAGTAGAACATGACCCGGCAGCCACTCGCTGCTACAGAAATCGCCAGCATCGCCGACGCCAGGGGGTTCTGGTCGCGGGATCTGGTCTCGATTCGTGACCTCTCCCCGGGAGAAGTTGACGCGATCTTCGATCTCACGGCGTTAATCAAGGCGCGACCCGTAGATTTCCGCACTGCCCTTTCGGGCAGGCAGCTCGTGCTGTTTTTCGAAAAGCCTTCGCTGCGCACGCGATTGACCTTTGAAGCCGGCATGGCCAGCCTTGGTGGTGTCTCTTTCTTTGTCGATCAGACGGGCGAGCGCATTGATGCGCGCGAAAAATTAAGTGACATCGCTCATAACCTCGAGCGGTGGATCGACATCATCGTGCTACGTACGTTTGCACACGCCACGGTGGAGAAGATGGCAGAGTACGCGAGCGTTCCTGTGATCAATGCACTAAGTGAACTCGAGCATCCCTGCCAGGCCCTGGCCGATTATTTCACTTTGCGGGAGAGGTTCGGCAAATTGCAAGATTTGACGCTCGCCTTTGTGGGCGACGGGAACAACGTACTGCACTCACTGCTGCTCACCTGTGCATCTCTCGGCTCTTCGATCCGCATAGCAACCCCCCCAAGCTATGGTCCGGATTGTGACATTGTCGCCCAGGCGCGCGAAATTGCGCGACAAACCGGCGCCACTATCGAGCTGTTCACGGATCCGCGCGAGGCGGTGTCAGGAGCCGATGCGGTTTACACTGATACCTGGACCAGTATGGGTCACGAGAGGGAAGCCAAACAGCGCGCCATGGTGTTTGCCCCTTATCAAGTCAATCGCGAACTCATGGTGGAGAGCGCTTTGCATGCGGTTTTCATGCACTGTCTTCCCGCTCATAGGGGGGAAGAAGTCAGCGATGCCGTGATCGATTCCACGCAATCGATCGTCTTCGATCAGGCAGAGAACCGCTTGCATGTACAGAAAGCCATTCTGCTGTTACTTCTGGGTGGCGGCATGGGCCGCTTGCCCATCAGGAGCGTTCATGCCTGAAAAATTCGTGCTTGCCTACTCGGGAGGACTGGATACGTCCATCATCATACCCTGGCTCAAGGAGAATTATGGCTGCGAGGTCATAGCCATGGTTGGCGACGTCGGCCAGGCCGACGATCTGGAAGGCGTCGCTGCCAAGGCTTACGCTACGGGAGCGAGTAAAGTGGTGGTCGAGGATTTACGAGAAGAGTTCCTGGTAGGCTACGTCTTTCCCGCGCTCCAGGCCGGCGCCGTTTATGAACACAAATATTTGCTGGGCACCTCGCTGGCTCGGCCGGTCCTTGCCAAACACCAGGTGGGGCTTGCGCTCGAGGAGGGTGCTACGGCCTTGGTGCACGGCTGCACCGGTAAGGGGAACGATCAGGTGCGCTTTGAACTTGCCTATCAGACGCTCGCACCCGAACTGAAGATTATCGCACCCTGGCGGGAATGGCGTCTGAAATCGCGCGAAGACTGCCTCGAATATGCCGAGCAGCACGGCGTTGCCGTGGCCGCCAGTCGCGAAAAGATTCACAGCCGTGATCGCAATCTCTGGCACGTCAGCCACGAAGGCGGCGAGCTGGAAAATACCGCAAATGCACCCCTCGACAGTACCTGGCAAATGACCAAGTCGCCGCAGCAGGCGCCGGATCAGGCAGAAACGGTCGCAATCGGCTTCGAACACGGCCAGCCCACGTGTGTGAACGGGGTACCCATGGACGCGGTATCGCTGGTCGAGTTGCTGAATGAAGTGGGTGGTCGCAATGCCATCGGCCGCATCGATTTGGTTGAGAACCGCTTCGTGGGCATCAAGTCTCGCGGCTGTTATGAAACGCCGGGCGGAACCCTGTTACTCACCGCGCATCGCGAGCTCGAGGCGCTTTGCCTCGATCGCGACCTCATGCATTTCAAGCAGCACGTCGCGCTCAAGTACGCCGAGCTCGTGTATTTTGGCTTGTGGTTCACGCCTTTGCGGGAGTGCCTCGACGCCTTTGTGCGAAGCACACAAAAAAATGTGGCCGGAAGCGTGACCCTTTCGCTTTACAAGGGCAACATTTCGATCCTGAGCCGCCGGTCTGAATACTCCGAGTACCGAACCGACCTAGCCGCATTTACCATGGGCGACAACTACGACCAGAAAGACGCTGCCGGGTTCATCCGCATTCTGGGATTGCCGGCGCGTTCGCGCGCGCAAGCGCGTCTCGAGGTGGCCAAGTGAAGATGTGGTCAGGCCGCTTTCGGCAGCCGCTCGACCCGTCCTTCGAACGTTGGCAGCGGTCGTTCCCCTTCGATCGCCGTTTGCTGCCCCACGAGCTGGACGCGAGCCGCGCTCATGCGCGTGCATTAGCCAATGCTGGTACCTTGTCAGGCGAGGAACTGGGCTCCATGCTGTTAGCCCTGGACGAAATCGGCCGTCGGGCAAGCGCCTCACCGCAATATCTGGAGGACGGCGAAGCCGAAGATGTGCATCACTTCGTCGAGAAAGAATTGGCAGCACTGATCGGCGATCTCGGTTACAAGCTACACAGCGGCCGGAGCCGCAACGAGCAGATCGCAACCGACCTGCGTTTGTATGTTCGTGCTGCAATCGACCATTTACAGGAGGCGCTGCCTGACCTGATGGAGGTTTTGCTGGCCCAGGCAGAGGCTGCTGGCCAGGCTGCCATGCCGGCCTACACACATCTGCGGCGCGCCGAGCCGGTTCTGATTGCGCACTGGCTGCTCGCTTATGTTGAGATGCTGGCTCGTGATATCGAGCGTCTGACGGACTGCCGCAAGCGGGTGAACCTCTGTCCTCTGGGATCGGGTGCCGTGGCGGGAACGACCATTGCGCTCGACCGGGCAGCCATCGCTAGGGAATTGGGCTTTGCGGGACCAACCGCCAACAGTGTCGATGCTACCGGCGACCGCGACTTCGTGCTTGAGTTCAGCACGGCTACTTGCCTACTCGCCTTGCACCTCAGTCGTTGGGCCGAGGAGATGATCTTGTTTTCCACCCAGGAATTTGGATTCCTGGATCTTCCCGAAGCCTACTCGACTGGCAGCAGCGCGATGCCGCAGAAGACGAACCCCGACTTGTTAGAACTAGTGCGCGGGAAAGCAGGGCGGCTGGTGGGGAACGCGACCGCCCTGATGGGCTCGATGAAAGCTTTGCCGCTCGCCTACAACAAGGACTTGCAGGAAACGCAACAACCATTATTTGAAGCCACAGACACCATGTCGGCACTCCTGCCTCTCGTGACCGCTTGCATGCGAGCTGTCCGCTTCGACTACGGCCGCATGCAATCGGCCGCTGCATCTGGATTCATGAATGCATGGGCGGCGGCCACTTACCTGGTCCGGCAGGGAGTTCCCTTCCGCCGAGCGCATGAGCAAATAGGCAACGCGGTCGCGTATTGCCTGCAACGCGATTGCCAGCTCGCCGACCTTTCTCTCGACCAGTTGCGCCAGTTCAATTCCTGTTTCGAGCAAGATTTCTATTCTTGTCTGACACTCGAATCGGTTCTCGGCATCCATGATGTTCCCGGGGGAACCGCCCCCGGACAAGTGCAGGTTGCGCTTGCGTCGGCCAAGCGACGGCTTGCCTCCATGCGGGGGCTTGCGCATGCGCACGCGTAAAGCTCTGTTGCCGGACGCCATCGACATTCACCGGCTAATCTTGCAGCATTTCGCGAGCGGCACCTTACTGCCCCGCACCTTCCCGGAAATCTGCGAAAACGTGCGCGATTTCGTAGTGGCCGAGGAAGGCGACTCGGTCGTCGGCTGCGGCGCGTTGCACCTCTATGGGCCCCATCTGGCGGAGGTTCGCTCCATCACCGTATGTCCCGAGTACCGAAAAAGAGGGGCAGGACGGCTGTTGTTGCACAAACTGCTCAAAGAAGCGGCCCGGCACCAGGTCAGTTGCGTTTGCCTATTTACTCGCATTCCAGAGTTTTTCGCCCGCGCGGGGTTTTCGATGGTGCGACGGGAGGATATCCCCGACAAGCTCTACAAAGATTGCTGTGTGTGTCCAAAACTCCACTGTTGTGACGAAGTCGCCATGGTTCGCGGCCAGCTGCCCAGATTTGCCATCCTATCGCAACCCGCCCCGGCGCTCGTAAAGCTGGAAATATGATCAATGGGAACATTGAACTGCCGCTGGGATTCTCGTTTGCATCACTAGCGACGGGAATTAAGGCAAGTGGCCGGACAGATCTCGCTTTGGTCGAGTGTTGTAAGGGGACACGGGCGGCCGCCGTATTCACCAGGAACCGGGTGATCGCGGCCCCGCTCGCGATCGGGCGCGCCGCTTTGCGGGCCAGCCGCGGCTCGATCCGTGCCGTAGTAGTGAACTCGGGTAATGCCAATTGCGCCACCGGCTTGGCTGGCCTGAACGGCTGTCGCGAGGTCTGCCGGGAAGCCGCCCGTCTGCTGAACATCCGACCGGAGCAGGTGTTTCCCGCATCCACCGGCATTATCGGAGTTCCCCTCCCAACAGAGAAAATTCTTTGCGCGCTGCCCTCCCTAGTCGAGCAGCGGCAAGTGACCGAGGAGGCTGTCTCTCGATTTGCCAGGACTATTATGACGACCGACACACGACCGAAGCTCGCGTGGCGAAAAACTCCGAGCTCTCATGGGGCGTCGGCGATCCTGGGTATTGCCAAAGGCTCAGGCATGATCCACCCCAGGCTGGCCACCATGCTGGTCTATTTATTTACCGACCTGAAGGCCAACGTTAAGGATTTGAAAAGCATTTTGCAAGATACCTGCGATGAGACTTTCAACTGTCTTTCCATCGATGGCGATACTTCGACGAATGATACCGTCTTGCTGATGGCCAGTGGAAAGCGTGCCGTTGAATTATCATCGCGGACAAAGCGCAGCTTTCGGCGTGCATTGCTCGAGGTTTGCGAATTACTGGCGCAGCAGATTGTGCGGGACGGGGAAGGTGTCCACCATGTTATCGATTTGCGGATTGAAGGTGCAAAGAATCAAGGGGAAGCCATGCAGCTGGCCAGAGCAATAGCACACTCCCCTCTGGTTAAAACCGCCATGGGCGGGAGCCGATCCGAACTGGAGTAGGATTCTTGCCGCCTGTGGCAACTCGGGCGTGGCCCTTGATCCCCGACT
>JAFATF010000081.1 GCA_019244045.1 Acidobacteriota bacterium | reverse complement strand
CCGCAATGCGCGCATGCGCAACGCAGCAGCATCCCTTGAGCGACAAATGCCCAAGACAACAAGGTTCTAGCCGCGTCCCCATGCAATTAGGGTCTTGCTCTGGTTCGGGAAATCTCCTTAGCCACATTCCGAAGTTGCGGATCCCTTTCCGCCATGCGAGAGCCATCCTCATTTTTAATGTTGCCGGATTCTCCGCCGTCATCCTCTTCGGCGTTGCAGCTGATGCAGCTCGGCGGATCTAGAACATTGGGGCGATCAAGCGGGGAATACTAGCAGCCAGCAGCTTTCGCCGCGATTTTCAACAACCGGGATCAGCACGGCCGCGTGCCACGTGCTCGCCAATGACTTTGCCTGGCGCTGCAGCATTGACGAGCTTCAGTAGAGTGCAACCCTTCAGCTAAGCAGGTTGGACCATTTGACCCTTCTGAACATGGAGCGGGCGAACAAGGGCGCATGGTAATGCGCCCTGTCGCGTTTGTAGCTAGCGGATGTTAATGCTTAGAGTGCTGGAATGTTTGATTGATCCTGACGTTCCGGTAACCATCACATTGACCTGAGATCCAGGGGCTGCTGCCTTGCTATTCGAGCTGCCGCACCCAACTGCCAGCAGTGAGACGAAGAGTAGGAAACCCAGTAGACTAATTGCAACTAAGCGCTTGCCTCTAAAGAGTTTCCGATCACTTGTGAGGAAGGTTCCAAAGAGCCCTAAGCCGGGCAGCAGCGCCATCGCGATTGGACCGTAACCACCGGGCGGCGCCACGGATGCCGCAGAAATAGTCAAGGTAGACGAGGCAGCGCTCGATCCGGGAGAAATCGTCGACGGATTGAAGGCGCAGGTCAGACCCGCAGAGGAAGAGCAGGAGAGCGAAATTTGATTATTGAAACCTCCTACTCCGCTCGCACTGACCGTAATATTCGCCGAACCGCCGGGGCTGATGTTCGCACTCTGGGCGGAAAGGTTTAAGGTAAAGTCTGCGCCCGTGACCGCAGCCGCGGGAACAAGGCTCGCGAAGACACTGGTTGTGCTGCCTCCAGCCGGAAAGTTGGGTTGGTTACTCCCGCCGGCAGTGAGGTATAGCGTGCTCGGATCCCCCGATGATCCGCCTCCACCAAAGACCAAATCCCACAAACCGCCATTCGCTAATACCTTCCCCGAAGAGTCGGTTACTTGCCCGAGGAACTTTCCGGTCTTATCGAATGCGTTAATCATGCCATCTCCAAAATTTCCGACAAGGATCGCGTTGGAGAACATTCCGAAAGTAGCCGGAGCCGCAACCACACCCCAGGGTGCATTGAGCCTGGAACCAGCTGCAATAAAGGTGCTCACGAAATTTCCGTTAACGTCGAAAATATCGACTTGTCCCAAACCGGCGCCCGGTTGAGCATCATGCCTCGCCCCATCCTGCATGGCGTAGGCGACGTAGACCTGATTACCGATCACGTGAATACCGTGCGGAGCAAAGCCCGGCGGAAGCTTTGGATCAGTGAAGGATCCACCTAAGGAAGTGGGGTTGAAATTGCGATCGAGCACATCTACCTTGCCGCTATTGAAGTTTGCTGCCAACAGGGATGTACCGTTCAGCATGGCGAGTCCCTTGTAAACAGCTCCGCTCCCCGAGTTGTCGAAAACGACGCTGGCTGTATTGCTGGCGCCGGTCCAGCTCGCGATGAGTCCGTCTTCAGTGTCGAAGATGAACTGACCACCGCCAAAGGAACTGCCGTTCGTGTTTGAGACATTTCCGGTGGGGCACCCCGGATTGCAATTTCCGTTTGGGTTGTTTGTGGCTCCAGGTATAGTCACGACGAGCGAAGCGTTCTTGTTGCCCTGACTGTCATAGAGCGTAGAGATACCGCTGTTGTTGTTGGCGATCCAGAAATCTTGCCCTGGAAAAAAAGAGATCCCCCAGGGATTTAACAACTGCTTATCCGTCGTGTTGGCCACACTTGCAATATTCGATACTAAGTTCGTCTGCTTATATCCTGCCTGCTGACCCAACATAAAGGTGGCAGTTGCAATGAGTGTGAACAAACCGCCGAATGAACGGATTATCAGGTTTTTCATATTCCTTACGTGTCCTTTGCTTTGCGATTGAGACGCGAACGGGTTTTCCTGTTCCACTCGCGATCACAAAATTAGATTCGCGACGAATGGCGCTTGACCTACAGCAGTTGTCAACTGATTGTTAAGTTTTTGTCGCTCACGTGGGAGTGCGTGAGTCAATAGTTAGGGGCAAAGCCGGCGACGGGAACGTCGCCGTTGCGGTATGCGGTGCGCTATTAGCTAATCTGTGTTCGCCTCCTTCAAGGCGAACTGCAACCGTCAGCCCTTCGCCATACCACTGTAAATGCAGTGGCAAGGCCCGAAGTACCGAGTATGTACATAGAGTATCCCAGGAGGGCACGCCCTCTATCCCGGCGCCTAGTAATCGCCGGCTGTCTTCGTTCTGCAGCCCACAGACTTTCGCCGTTAATCACACGCGTAACGGAGCCGGCGCGAACCTTTCTGGTGCACAGTACGGGCGCGGTTGGGCCGCTTCACAGACGCAAGTGCAACGGAGATTCGCAGTTTGGCTTTGGCCGGTCACTTCTTTGGCTCCTCGCAGTCGATGGCAATCCCCGCCCGAACCAGCCATTCCGGTACTTTAGTGGGGAACCGCAGAGCGTGTGTCGGCCGTGGCTGAAAATTGGATCAGCCCGCGGGCGATGTTGACCCCGATGACGGCGTTCCGTGGGTCTCATTATTGAAGCCGCGGAAATATGCTTGGCGATAGGGCAAGCCTGAATGATTTCTCCTGCCCCCCCCGCTAGCAATATTCGGTCTTCCTAACCCGGGGAGCACTTCGTCACAAGCGGACGCAACCCTCGACACGGAGGTTCCAATCCTTCGAGCCGTGACGGAGCCGCACACCCGATTGGGCAAACGAGCCTGCAATCATGCGCCCACACGGCAAACCGTACCACGTTCGAACGCGGAACGTGAGTGAGGATAG
>JAFATF010000667.1 GCA_019244045.1 Acidobacteriota bacterium | reverse complement strand
CTTGCGGAACATTTCTTCTTCCGTCCCGGGTAGTGACGGCCAAGTATTCATCAGCAGACGGCGTATGGACCCGAGCTGGGGAAACTCTCATGGAGTAGGCAAAGTGATCGGCAAGGCCTGCGGGCGGCGATCGAAGCCATATTAAGGATCGTGCCGCCGCGATTCTCCTTCATATCGGCGATCGCCGAATAGAGACAGTTATAAATACCTTTCACATTCGCGCGGCAGATCCGGTCAAAATCCCCTCACACCTCTCCTCCAGGCTTCCGACGTGGGAAATGCCTGCGGTTATTCACCACCATACTTACTTGGCCTTAGGCGACAACTCTCTCGCCAGCGTGCTCGGGCCCTTGGTCGGCTAGAAACGTCCATGGACAGCTTTGACGTCAGCTCCGCACGCGGTGATCTCCTCGACAATCGCCTGCGCTTTTTCATCATCTAAGTCGAAAATGCGAACCAGAGCGCCGTGTGAAGCAAATTGTGGGCGATGGCGCGTCCCATGCCACTCGCGCCGATGGTAACTATGTGCAGCCGTCGAGGCGGAAAGGGTTGCAGTGGTTGCTCAGAACAAAGCCCCATCCCTCAAAGCTGCCCGCAGCCCTGATACTCGCGAGTGCCCGATTCCGCCGTAAGCCTTTGTACATTGAGACCGGTCTGCTGATTGCGCGCCCTGCTCGGCAGCAATGTAGCCTGTCGAGTTGGTCGGCTGGAGCTGGGTGCTTCAAAGGCAAGCATGGACGAGGAGACGAGGGACAAAGGAAAGATGCAGCGATGCCGAATGAACCATGGCCCGAATCTTACCAACAGAGGGCGCGCGGCGAAAAGGACACGAGCTTTTCCAGACGATCGTCTGCGCGAATTGCCGCAAAGCACTACCCATTCCAGGGTACGATTCTTTGTCGCGCCTGTCCAAGTCCGGCAATGCCCAGTTCAACCGTGTCGCCGGGCTTCAGATACTGTGGTGGCCTCATACCCAGACCGACCCCGGCCGGGGTGCCTGTGCTGATCACGTCTCCCGGCAAGAGAGTCATGAACTGGCTGATGTAACTGAGCAGGGTCGCGACGTCGAACATCATTTCGGCGGTCGTGCTCTTCTGCCGGCACTCGCCGTTCACCGTCAACCACATGTCGAGTTGCTGCGGGTTTGGAATCTCGTCTGTGGTCGCCAGAAATGGACCGATCGGCGCGAAGGTGTCGGCGCTCTTGCCTTTTACCCACTGGCCTCCACGCTCTAATTGAAAACTTCGTTCCGAATAATCATTGTGCAGCACATAACCGGCTACGAAGTCGAAGGCATTTTCTTTGGCGACGTAGGCTGCCTTCTTACCAATAACAACCGCGAGTTCCACTTCCCAATCAACTTTCTGAGCGTGCTTGGGAATGACCACGTCATCGTTGGGTCCAGTCATTGAGCTGGTAGATTTGAAGAAAATCACCGGCTCGGCGGGAGTCGGGGCTTGCGTTTCGCGTGCATGGTCCCGAAAATTCAATCCAATACACACAATCTTGCTGGGTCGGCAAATGGGCGACCCCCAGCGAAGGTGGTGAGGGACCCGAGGAGCCGATTCGAGATTCGTGTGTAACCAGAGATTGAGTGAGCGCAAGCCGTCTCCAGAAAAAAAATTCTCGTCGTAATCGGCGCCGAACGAGGACACGTCGACTCGGGTGTCGCCGTCCAGAAGAATACCTGGCCTTTCACTTCCTCTATCACCAAAGCGGATCAGTTTCATCGAGCTGCGCAGCCCCGGAAGTGCTGCATGCTAATAGAACTCGGCCACAGAAGCAAGAGACGTGCGAACGAGATAGCGGGAACATGGAAAAATCAGGCAATATCGATTTTAATTCGGCCCCGAAAGAGCACTATAGTTCATCGCGCTCTCCTCTGATGGCTAGCCTGCTGCCGACGACATTCATCATGGCTTGTGCCGGCTTTCCTTCGGCATTCAAATAGAGCAAAACCATTGGCTGAGAGAGCACCGGATTGTTTCTGTAGAAGCTCGTGATGTACGACGTGGGTTGACATAAATGTCCTCCTCCCATAGAGTCGCCGTCTCAGGCGAAAGATGCCAATTATAGATACCCATCAGCACCTATGGGATTTGGACCTTTTTCATTACGCCTGGCTTGATTCGTCTCCCACTCTTAACCGTTCTTTTGGAATGGCTGATTACCTTGCCGCCG
>JAFATF010000666.1 GCA_019244045.1 Acidobacteriota bacterium | reverse complement strand
CGACGCGGCTTGCGCTGGCTCGCAGGTTCGGGGCGCGGCAAGGTCTTGCGCCCGACCAAGTTTCAACATCGGCTGCTGCCTACACTGGCGGATTCGAGTGTTCGGCGAACAGTGCGGCTTTTCTCCAACTACAAAACCAAATGGCCCAGGGCGGTCAGATTTGTGTGCTTTCGGACGCACGTTCCACGCCTCTCCCGCTCAGCCCGGCCTTCCACGGCAAGGAATTGAGGATCTGCGGCTCCAGTAATGGCTTGGATTACCACACGTATGCCCGATGGTTTTTTGCCCATGCGGAGCGTTACCCATTAGAAGATATCTTCGATGCAAAAATTCGGTTTGCCGAATTACCTGAGACACTCATGGCGATGGCGGAGAACCAGATTCGACCACGAAAGGTTTTGATCTCCTACGACCGTTGAGCGCGGGCCTGATTTGAGACATTAATAGATGCAGTCGCGAATAGAATATGGCAACCAAAACCACCAAATCCGCACCGCCGAGCCGGAGTCAGCGAAGCAAGGCCGAAGTGCAGCAGGAGTTCGGCGCCATCCGGCAGGAAACGGAGGCGGCCCGGGAGTCACTCAGTCCGAAGAGCATTGAAAGCGAGCAGCGCCATGCGGCGGAAGTTCGTCAGGCAGTCGAGTCCGTTTCTGTTGATCTCGTCGCTCAGCGTATCGCCGCTTTGAACGGAGAGGTGTCGCATACTCTGCTCGATCTTTCAGAGAAATTGACAACCGAAGTCGAGATGCTCGGGAGAGTGCGGGATGCTGTGCAGATAGAAAGACAAGAATTGGAGCGCTTACACAAGATTGACATCGCGGCAACCTCGCTTGACCAGTTAATCGGGGATTATGCGCGGGAGCGGGAACGCTTAGAAACAGAGGTGCAGGCGAGGCGCAACGAATGGGAGCAGGAGGCGCGAACCACGGAGCGCGAGCGTAAAGAGGCGGAAGAGGCGTTGAGAAAACAGCGTCAGCGGGAAAACGAAGATTACGAGTACAAGAAGCAACTGGAGCGAAAGAAGGCGCAAGACCGTTATGACGAGGAAATGCACCTGCTCGAAAAGAAAAATGAGGAGCGCCAGAATGAGTTAGAACGCGCGTGGGCGCAGCGGGAAGCGGAGCTTAAGGAGAGAGAAGACGAGTTGGCGCAACTGCGGCAGCAAGTCGAAGACCTGCCGAAACGAATTGCCGCTGAAAAGGAAGCTGCCTTGGCTGAGGCCAACCGGCAAGTTACAGCCAAATATGAGCAGCAAATTCTCGTTCTCCAAAAGGATGCCGAGGCGGAGCGAAAGGTCGCTGCGCTCCAGGTGACTGGACTGCAGGATGCGCTCAAACGGCAAACGGAGCAGATTGCAGTATTAGAAAAGGCAGTCGAAGAAGCCAAACGTCAAGTACAGGATATTGCTTTAAAGGCTATTGAGGGGGCCTCGGGGTCGAGAGCCTTGGCGCATGTGAATCAGATCGCAATGGAGCAGGCCAAAGGCCGCCCGCAGGGGTGACTTTGTCTGAAACGGCGAGTGGATTTCAGCGTGGCCCTGGGTCCCTCTTAGGCAAAGGAATGATCCCGCGCGCCCTTTCTTTCGCTAAAACTGGTGATCTTCTGGAATGAAAGCAAGCGATCACAATGCTTTCATCCGGCTCGACGGTAAACCAGAGCGCATCCTGGAAGCGCGGCGCCAAACAGCGCCTGACGTTTTCGACGGCAACGGCGTAGCCTTGTGGATTGCGGACCCGACTCAGGAATTTGTCGCCCAACCCTTCGGATTGCTCTTCGTACCACGCTGCTGCCCGGCGCACTTCTCCATCGGCTGTTTGGGTAAACCGGACCGGCTTCAACGCGGTGCCGAATGTTTGAGCTTGAGCTCACGGCGCATTTCCGTGATCGCTTCTCGCGCCATCAACCGTATTGAGCTTGTCTTGCTCATAGGTCGTCATCCACTCGCGGATAATTGCCCTTTCTTCCTCGGTGACTTCCGGCTCAGCGCTAGGACGGGGCGGGATGCTGCTCATAAACCCATTCTAAGTTTTGGATAAAAGCCGAGTCAACGGGATCGTCATTGCTTGCATCAAAGCATCTTAAGGCATCAAGCTTTACCGCTATGGCTTCGGCCCGATGTTGAATAAACCCAAAAGTCGAACACCGTTCTACGGGTCGTATCGTTACGAGCCATCTGTCTAAACCAATATCTTGCAAAGTGTTGGGTTTTCAACATTGAACCGGATAACAGAATGCATGTGCATTCTGCACGAGAAAGCTCCTGTTGTGTGAGGCAGCTAATTCAGTGCATAAC
>JAFATF010000614.1 GCA_019244045.1 Acidobacteriota bacterium | reverse complement strand
GAATTCTTCGAGAGGAAGTTTGAGTTCTCCGCGCCTGGCCCGCAGCACATCCAGCGAGGCATTTAGCGCAGCGCGGCGAAAATAGCTCTCCTCATTGATCAGGGCGGCGGCTGAATCGCGCCGCATCAAGCGCAGAAAGATATTCTGCAGCACGTCCTCGGCGTCAGCGGCACTGCCCGTTATTCGATAGGCGGTGCGAAAAACCAGGCCGTGATACTCCTCGAACAGCCGGCTAAACTGCGATGGATGCGTTGAAACGGTTCCTTCCCCGGTTGCCAGTTGCAGCATGCCTCCCATCCTGTTTCAGCCCTAAAGACGGAGCACAGCGACGATTATTACAGGAGGGAAGAAATTTAAGAGACAAGGTAGAAATCAAAAAGTCCCGTTCCCATCGGCTAATTTCCCAATCTTCCGCTATACAGGAGCCCCGGATTCCTTTTGAGATCGCCGATCGTGGTGTGTGCTCAATGCGGCTCAGTCAAAGTTGTGTCGGTGGACGTGGCGGTGTCGTTTTTGTTGCCGCCGCCGAAGAGCCGGTGCCAGAAGCCGCGTTTCTTCTTTGGTTGGGGTGGTGGCGCGGGCAGTTGGGTGGGTAAGGTATCGGGCGAGGCAGGGACCGCGGTGGGAGCGGGCGGCGCCGGTTCGGTGATGGGCGGTAGAACCGTTTGCGGATGTTTGCCGATGCCGAACATTTTGTCGAAGAAAGAGCGTTTCGGGCCTTCAGGATGGCTGCAGGTGGCAGCGGGCACGGTGCCGTCGACGAAGTAGGCCTGGTAATCGTCGGGGCAGGAGTTGTCGGCGGGCAGATTGGAGGCTTTGTCCAGCTTCACCGCGACGACGCCGGAGGGCGGGGTGAAGGGCTGCATGTCATGGTAGCGAGCGAGTTTCTGTGCGCGCACCATGAAGTTGGTCCAGATGGGAGCGGCAGCTTTGGCACCCTCGATGTTGATGTTGGAATAATCGTCGTTGCCGACCCAGACGATGCAGAGAAGATTCGATGTGTATCCGGCGAACCAGGCGTCGTGAGAGGTTCCTGTTTTGCCCGCCGCCGGCGCTGCAAAGCGGGCCCGTACCGAGCTTGCGGTACCGCCGTTCAAGACGGCTTCGAGCATATCGGTGAGGACGTAGGCGACGCGAGGGTCAAGAACCGTCCTTTTCGCACCCGCTTTTTCTTCAAGGCCGGAACTATCTTCTTCGTCGGTCTTGTTTCGGATGGAACGGATGAAGGTGGTGGGTAGACGTACACCGCCGTTTGCAAAGACCGTGTAGGCGCTGACCATGTCGAGCGGCGTGGCGCTGTAGGTGCCGATGGCGACGGAGGGAGTGGGCTTCGCGTCGGTGATGCCGGCCGCTTTCGCGAGGTCGACAACTTTGTCCAGGCCGACCATGAGCGCGAGGCGCACGGTGGCGGTGTTAATGGAGTGCTGCAGGGCGGCGCGCGCGGTGACTTCACCGTTGCTTTCGGTGGGATCGAAGTTGCGTGGCGACCAGGGGCGGCCGTTGTCGTCGAAGGTGCCGAAACTGGCGTCCAGCATGGTTGTCTGGGTGATGGCTTTGGCTGGATCTCCCGCAAGGCCGGTGTTGATGGCCGCGGCGTAGACGAAGGGCTTGAAGATAGAACCGATGGGGCGCTTCGCGAGCGCGTGGTCCAGTTGGCTGGAGGAATAGTCGCGGCCACCGACGAGCGCGAGGACCTCGCCGGTATGGGGATCGATGGCGATCAGGGCGACTTGGGGCATCGGTCCGGAGGCCACCTGGGTGGTGACGGCCGCGTTCTTACCTTTGCCCTGGCGGATGCGGCGGGTGCGTTGTTTGACTATCGCTGCGTCGACCTGCTTGATGCCTTCTTGTACAGCTTCAGTCGCGGCCTGCTGCAGTTGAAGATCGAGCGAGGTGTAGACGCGCAGAGCGCCGTTGTCGAGTTCGGACTCGTCGTACTGCGTGAGCAAACGGTCGCGAACAAGATCGACGTAATAAGGTGCCTCTTCGGCCTGCCGGTTCATAGGCGCGAGCTTGAGCGGCGTGGCGTCAGCCGTCTCCATAGAGGCGTGGTCGATGGCGTGGTTCTCATGCATGGAGAGGAGGACCACGTTGCGCCGCTTCAGCGCACGCTCGGGATGGCGATCGGGAGAGAAGTAGCTGGGCCCATTGACCATGCCCGCGAGCAGCGCCGCTTCCGGCAGCGTGAGACTCTTGATGTCCTTGCCGAAATAGGCGACTGCACCTTCTCCGAAGCCACGGATGTCGAAGGAGCCGCGTTGACCGAGATCGACCTGATTGAGGTAGATCTCGAGGATCTGCTCTTTGGTGAAGCGATGCTCGAGGATGGTGGCGATCATCATCTCGGCGAGTTTGCGGCGCGCGCTGCGTTTGTTTGAAAGAAAAAAGGAACGCGCCATCTGCATGGTGAGGGTGGAGCCGCCCTGAATGCGGCGATGGCGAAAGATAGGCGTGAGCAGGCCTTCGATGAGGCGGCCGTAGTTGATGCCGTTGTGCTCGAAGAAGCGCCGGTCTTCGATTGAGATGATGGCATTGCGCACGACGGGAGGAATTTCGTTGTAGGTCAGGAGCCGGCGAATGGAACGGTTCTTTGCGTCGAATAGGCCGGTGACAAGCTGCGGCTCGAGGTCGTATGACGAAAGCGGCTTGCCGTCGCTTCCGACGACGGAAGCGATCTCACCGTCTTTGATTTGCACGGTGGCTTGCTGCCCGGGATGATAGCTCTCGGGACCGGGTTGGATAAGAAGCTTCGGGCCGCGTTGTGAGTAGGAACCGACGTCGGATTTGCCCGTTTCCGAGCTGGACAAGTAGCCGGCGCGACGGAGCTCGGCCACGATGGTTTGCATTGTGCGCTCGTCGCCCGTGGTGATGCGGTCGGCAGCAGCGAAGATTTGCGCAGGTTCGTTGAAGATGGGCCGGCTGATGCGATCGTCGACGATCCGTTCGTATCTCGAGTAGAAATGGGCGAAGATGGCGACGGCAACGATCGAGACAACAATGAGAACGCCGAGTACGATCCGAACCCAGAGCCGCCCCCACATAGAAAAGAGAAACAGATGCCAGGACGGGCGGGCTGGGGGACTTTGGACTTCCATGCAGGTTCGGGGTTCGCGGAGAATTACTCGTAGGATACCGGGCCGGGAGGTCTCGGTTACTGAATGTTCGCCGGGCGACGGGCGAGGGATGCTAACTTAGCTCATCAACAGTACAGAGATCAGTGGACCCGTACTACGGTACCTTTTCACATCCAGGAGGAGTGATATGAGGCGTAGAGACTTTCTAAAATCGAGCGCGTCGTTCAGCGGTGCAATGCTGTTAGGTGCGGGCGGACGTACGTTCGGGCAAACACCCAGGACGACCCGGATTGGATTGCAGCTTTATTCTGTGCGGAACTCGCTGGTTAAAGATCATTGGGGGACGCTAAAGGAAGTCGCTCGCGCTGGCTACCATTATGTCGAAGCCGCGAACCATCAAGCGCGGACTGACCCAGGGGTTGGCTTCGGGGTGAAAGCACCGGAACTCAAAGAACGGTTAAGCGACTTAGGGCTTTCCATGGTTGGATGTCACATCAATCCACTCGATATCGACATCATTCCGCGTGCTCTCGACTATCAAGTGACACTTGGGAATAAGCAGATTGGAAATGACATCGAGTTTTATCCATATGGGGACGTGGATCATGTCCTGCAGAGATGCGAGCTGTTCAATAAGATTGGCGACCTGGCAAAACAGCGTGGCATGCGGTTCTACTATCACAACCACTTTCAAGAGTTCCAAAAGTTCGGCAACAAATTTGTATATGAAATCATTGCCGAGAAGACAGATCCATCGCTGGTCTTCTTTGAGATGGACACGTACTGGATGTATCGAGGAGGGCAGAATCCACTGGATTGGATGAAACGGTTGAAAGAAAGAGTTGTGCTCTTGCACCAAAAGGATTTTCCCGCGACGTGCCCTCAACCGATGAATCTCTATGAAGGGGTCATCGACAGAAACAAGAATATCGACCTTAATCTTTTCATGAAGAACAAGCACCCGCTTTGCTTCACGGAGATTGGAACGGGAATTCTGCCAATTCAGTCCATCATCGATGCCGCAAACAAGCTCCCTCGCTTTGAATACATGTTGCTAGAACAAGATTTGACCCAGATGAGTGAGCTGGATTCTATTCGGACCAGCAAAAAAGCGTTCACTTCCAAATTCCATAACGTCAGCTTCTAAGCCGGCTGCTTACGGGGTGGTGCATTTGCTACCTCGCCATCATTCCCATGGTGCAGGCTTTCCACAATGCGCTCAAGATTCCATCTCTATTCATGCAGTAGTGGATATCGCGAGAGAAAACCGTCATTAGTCCTGATAAGTCCGCTTCAATTCGCCAACGAACGAAATGCGCGTTTTACGGCAAAGTGGCGTCCGGAACAAAACTAAACCCTTCGCGACCACAGCCGATCTTTCCCGCTGCAAGCTGAGTTTTTTCGGCTAGTGAGTATCTACGCAGAGTCTTTCTTTATCGATTATGGCTAAGAAGCAACCCTGAAAAACTTAGCAGGATTACACTGCGCACTCGGCTATCGATGCCTACACACTCCGCAACAGCTCTTCGAGCTTGGGGAACGCGACCGACGTCACGACATTACTCGCTAGTCCGGAGCTGTCTTATGTGGTTTTGTACCTTTCCCGATCTTGTCGACGCTCCCAGCGGTTGGTAGTCTGTAGAGTAACTGTTGCGATCTTCAGAATCATTTGAAACGGCATACGAAGCCATAGAGGACACGATTGCTGCAGGCATTGGTCCGGACGACACGGAACAGTTCTATCGGGTGGTAAAGCCACTCGAAGCAGCGGTTGCCACTGTCGCCGAGATGCCTTCCGGCGGCTCCGATTCCCCTGCAGACCGCATTGCCGGGCTGCTTTGGTGCAAGACGCACGCCGATGTGAGTGATGCGAGTCAGATTGCTTTGCTCTTACGTGGCATCCAGGACCGCCATCCAGCCGTGCGTGCTATCGCCGCTCGAGTGCTTCGCGATCGAACATCCTCACCGCGCGCCGGGGACGAGGATCAGCGCGTGTTGTTGCAGATGGACCGTGCAATCCAAGAGCAGCTTCGAACGGAATCGTCCCCGCTTCTGATTCACGTTCTGAGCCAACTGAGTACCGAAATCCACAAACTGCTCGCGGATTCCAGCCCTCACCCTGAAGCCATCCGGATCAATCCGTTTATTGCGGGCTCGCCGATCCACGATGACCGGCTCTTCTTCGGGCGGGAAAAGCTGGTTCACAGAATAGCATCAATTTTTGATCAGGAAGGGTCGCAGGCCGTGCTGCTGTATGGCTCGCGGCGGACCGGCAAGACCTCGCTGCTATTGCACCTGGAACGCGGCGCGCTCGGGCCCGCATTCGAACCCGTCTACATCAACCTTCAGGCGTGTGCTGGACGAACTGAGTTGGAGCGGGTGATTCTTGAAAGCATTGCCATCAAATGGCCTAAGTTGATCCCGCGAGAGGGGCAGTTACCAGATGGATCTACGCTGCCGATGCTGATGCAGACAATCGAATCCGTAATCGCGCGCAGCGGCCGCCGCCTCTTATTGCTGTTCGATGAATTTGAGCTGCTGGATAGCTTTCTGCCCGACCCGGAAAGCGCGGCGCGCCTGCAGTCCTTATTTGAAATGCAGCCCTCCCTGCTGGCGGCTTATGCCGGCTCTAAGCGCCTGAACTTGCTGAGTAACAGCAATCTGCTCGCGGCGCTTGATGCATGCAAACCGTTGGAGATCGGTTTTTTGGAGCGGCCGGATGCGGAGCGTCTAGTTCGCGAGCCGGCGCGCGGTAGCGTTAAGTTCTCGGACGAGGCGGTTGGTAAGATCATCGCACTATGCGGGGGACATCCCTTTTACCTTCAGCTTTTCTGTCAGACCATTTTTTCGGCGACCGTGACGCGGGGAGCAGCCGGCCCGGAGGACGTGGAAGCCGCTGCGAAACAACTCGTCGCAAGTCCTCCCCCAGATCTCATTCTCACCTGGCAGGCGCTGGACAATAATCAGAAGCTGGCAGCCCACTGAGCGCGAGTCGCTGGTAACGGCAGCCAAACGGGCGGCCCAAAAAGGCTGGGCATTTGCCGTTCTGATGGACGAAGTGGATGTCCTGGTGGACAACCCCAGAATGGATTCCCGCGAACTGCTAAGCTTTTTTCGAGGCTGGTCAGATGGGTTCGGCATCCCCTTTGTAGTTGTCAGCCGCACCGGAAAGCTTGAACCTCTCATTCAAGCCGCGACCGCGGGCTCGCCGTTTTGGAATATCTTGAAGGTGGTACCCATCGGGCCGTTCCAGCATGATGAGGCGCTAGAGCTCATCTGCCGGCCCGCCGAGCGGTGCAAGCAGCCTTTCACCCCAGCCGAGGTCGAATGGATCCACGAGTGTGGCGGCCACCATCCGTTCTTCATTCAGATCGCTGCGTCCTGCGCCTTTACACGACGCGGCATGGATCCGGCGCTGCGGGAGCTAATGTTTCTGCAAGAGGCCGACCAGCACCTCGAGTACCTCTTGGATTTCATGCCGGATAAAGAGCGGGACGCCCTCAGAGCATTTGTGGAAAAGAAAGATGTGGATGCTCGCGCCCGGCTCCAGTTGATTCAGAAGGGAATTTTAATCGAGGAGAACGGGACAGCACGGCTTTTCTCTATCGGGCTCACGGAGAAGCTGTTGGCCCGCTACTCCCAGCCGGAGTCGCAGCGGAGCACGAGTAGCAGCATTTTGTCCAGCCTACACCGGTTTTTCCGGTAACTGGAGAGCATCATGGAAGGTTCAACTGAAATCTTCGATCGCGATGACATAATGAGCGTCATTCGCACTAATCTGATTGAGGTGCGGCAGGGGACCGGGGCTGGAACCGTGATTCTCAGTCCACAGAAGTCGGGGAAGTCCCACCTGCTCTCGTATATCTATGACAAGCGGGAACTTCAGCAGAATACGTTTTACTGCCGCATAAGCATCTATGCGCTATCTGCGAAGGTCCCAGTCCAACAGAAGCTCTCGGACGAAGTTTTTCTGATTTACTTTCTGAAGCAGTTACACGACGAGCTGTGCGCCTATCTCGCGCGCGAACGAGCTACGAAGGATGTGACTGCCCAAAATCTCGAGCGGGATCAAGCCCGGCTGGAGCGAGGAGAGATAGTCGAGGAAGAACTACGACAGCTTTTCTCGATTCGCTTCGCTGCCGATAACGCTTATTTGGTTGAATATCAGAGCTTGGAGAACTATCGGGACCAGATTGCGGCACTTATTGCAAAGCCCACCCAAGCCGATGATCTCTATGAGTTCCTAGATGAATTCCTGAGCAGATTGAAGCGTATGAAAAAGCGCATCGTACTGTTCATTGATGATGTGCAAAGTCTAATCAGCGACAACGATTTCAGCGACCGGTTGCTCAGTTTGTTGCGGGGCGCCAGTAACGACGGCAAGCTGGTTCCGCTTCTCGCCACAACCAAGCAACTGATGGACCCATCGCTGCACCAGGACAGAGTGCGCCGTGATCAGACGCGGAGCCTCTTCAATGATGTCAAGGTGGAAGTGCTCAATTCATTTTCACCCGAGCTGGCCGCAAAATTCCTGCACTGGCCGAAGCCGCCGGCAAAACCGCTGAACGAGCGGGAACAGCAATACATCCTGGATTTGGCGGGCGGTTCGCCCTATTTCCTTCAGGAAGTCCGTGACCGGTATCTTCGGGCGCGCCCGCAAACCGGGCCGGAGTTCAAGCAGTTTGAGTTGCAAGTCGGCCAAGAGTTGGAGAATGTCTTTGACATTATATGGGAGCGCTGTTCAGCGCAGCATCGGAAGGCCATCCGCGCCGCAGAGGTGGAGAAGGTTTGCATCCCCGGCGTGGATTTGGGACCCGCGGCGTGCTTCGCGGGCTTTGGAGGCTTCTTTTCGAGTCTGTTCCAGACCTACCTCGCAAAAAAAGAGGACGAACGCGAGGATCTGATTGTGACAGCGACGCCCAATTTTCGGATCTTTCCCAGCGCTCTGTGTATAGCGGCGCCCGAGGCTCTTGATCTGGTCTCGATCACCCTGAAGAATCCCACTTCCAGCAGCGTGAAGGTACAGCTGGAATGTGAGTTAGAGGAGTTTTCCCAAGTATGCAGGGTTCCTGTGACCGTTTCCGCCAACGGCGGCACTGAGCGCAAGCAGATTTCGATCACTCCCAAACACAGAGCCGGTGCCGATCTGTATAACCCGGAGCCGACGCAGATCCGGTGGAAAGCGGTCGCGACTCCCGGATCGGGCTCGTTACTCAATGAAGAATCCACAATTCGGATTCGCGTATTGGCCATCGATCAATTTGTATTCGCAATGCGCGACGACATCGCTAATTCATTGGTGAATTATTCCTGGATGATTGGGGCATGGGTTAATACGGAAGATCCTGCAGTGCAGGATCTGATGCATAAAGCGGCGCAACGCCTTCCGGCCAAAACCGCAATAGGCTACCCGGCGGTGGGAGGACCCGCCGCCGCGCCTTCTGTCGAGCAACAGGTCGAGGCCCTCTACGAAGCGGTCCGCGATAAGAACATTCAATATCAAAACCGGACGGGGGCTCCCTACACAGGCTCGAAAGATTTATCGCAACGGGTACGGTTACCTGGGCGGAGCGTCAACTACGGCTGCGCAAACTGTCTGGACGGCGCCGTATTGTTTGCCAGCTTGCTGCAGGCCTTTGACCTCGATCCGCTAATCCTATTTCTCCCGGATCACTCGCTCGTGGGTTGGAAGTCCGCACGCGGGCCTGCAGCATCCCCCCGCTTCATCGAGATTACGGACGCAGCCGTTGATAGGAATTTCGCTGAAGCCTCCCTGAACGGCCAGCGACGGTTTGAGAACCTGAAAGTACCGGTCGAGAACGGCGAGCCAAGGGAGATCAAGGACGTTGGCAATTTCGCGATTTTGGTGGACGTGGCGGAAAGCAAACTGAATCACATGATGGGCACGCTGCCAGCACAATGACCCTCCAGTTTAGGCGACCAGGAAGACGTCGGTCACGGGCCGGACGCGCGCATCCCCGTACACGGTTACACGATAAGTGCCGCGTTCAAGCGGTCCTGCGTCGAGCTTTTGCCAACCGTCCTCCGCGGCCGTGAAGTTCAGGGGGGCGGCCGGCTTGCCGTCCTCCAGCCTGGTAAAAATTCCTGAAAGCCTGGGTGTGTCCTCGGCGTCGCCGCGCGCCATGATTCGTACGGGTTCATCCTCCGTATAAGCATCATCCATCTGCACGGTCAACTGTACAAGAGGAAGACGGAAAGCCGCCAGATCAATTTGGCCGGTTCGCAGAATGCCTTCCACTTGCCCCCAAACCGAATCATTGTTCTGAAGCGAGGCGTGGCGTTCCGGGGCGAACATATCTCGTCCCGCATCGCTGAGTTCCAGCGGAGTGGCCGAAACGCGCGGTACGGTTCCATCGCCGGCATTATCCACTCCCTCAAAGCTGGCGAGCGCTTCGAGCACACCGTTTTCGAGTCGCGCCGATTGTAGCGTGGGCTGCAGTGTCCCCACAACCGGATGCACTCGGTTATCGAAGTCGCGCCCACGCTTGTCCACGCCTTCGGCGATATCGGCGTGGAACTGTGCTGCCTTCGCCAGGCGCTGAATATCCAAATGCGGAATAGGGACGTCCTTGATGTGCTTCATTTCGCCGCCCTGCTGACAGCATTTGTAGGTTGGCAGAAGCTCATACACGGAAGTGAGTGAACGCAGCAACGCACTGAGGTCTAGCAGGGTCGCTCCAAGCATTGTCTTGCGCCAGCCGTTGGCAATGAAGTTCAGCGCGTTCACCGCGCCTCGGTGCGGGGTGCCAAACGTAATCAATGTACGGGTCATCTCCCAGCCGCCGCGCGCTTCGAGAAAATAGCGCGCGATCAGGCCGCCCATCGAGTGGCCTATGAGAATTAGCCGCGCGTTTGGATGGCCGGAAGCCCGCCAGCGATAGAGCCATTCCTTTGCCTGTCGCTCGAGCCGCAAGGCGGCCACTCGGTTTTGCCGGCGCCAGTCGTATGGGAATTCGAAGTAGTTCTGCCCCGGCGTAACAGCAAAAACCTTTTTGATCGACTTGGCGATCGTCGTGTAGCCGTCGATTTTCCAGAAGCCGGGAATCATGTGGACATCCGGCAGCACGCGTGGGGCGGTGATGTGGTCACCGATATCCGCCTCTTCGTCCGGGTCGGCACGCAATTCGAGATCCTGAATACTTCCACCGAGCGACGCTATGGCGCGCACACCGGCTCCTGCTGAAAAACCCCACACTTCGTGGCCGTTCTTTTCCAAAACGCTCCCGAGTATGCCTGGCAAGATCACAATCACATCGGGCATGGTCACGCCGGGCATGGGAATAGGCTATAGGTTGGATGCTAACATGCCCAGCCCCACGATATGAGAAGCTCTTCCCTATCAATCGCCGGTAAGTCGCCCAGGGTAGAGCAATCCACTTTGACGTAAAGACTTCTGAGTTTAGAAGTCAAGACGCTGGCGCGCATCTTTTTCACAGACGGCTGAATGGTGTCCACGCGTTTTGCACATCTTCATTCGGGAAGCCAGGCACTCAAAGGCGAGTTTCTTTTTTTGAGGCTGGCGATGTATTTTGATTCGTCATAGGCGACTCCATCTTTCCAGCAGCGGAACAGAATCCGTTGCCATTTAAACGCCAAGGCGCGAAGCGCGGCATGATGGCGCTTGCCGGCGGTACGTAGCTGATCGTAATAGGCCCTGGCCCAACGGCAGGTCTTCATCGAATGCTGCGCCCATTCATGAAAGGTTTGTCGCAGAAACTTTGGACAGGCTCGTCGAAATTGAATGATTCGCGTTCGGCCGCTCGCTACAGTCACGGGCGCTATGCCAGTAGCGCATTGCATTTCATGAGCATTCTGGTAACGCTTGCCGTTTCCCATGGCTGCTAACAAGCGTGGTGCCATCACTGGCCCGGCTCCTGGCAAGGATTGAGCGATCGCCCAACACGGATGCCGACGACTGGTTTCAGCGATGGCCGTGTCAAACTTTTTAATGCTCGTTTGCAGCTGCTGCAGCAACGCGACTAGCGCGGTCACTTCCAGGACATAGGAATCCAGCAGCACCGCATCCTGTACAGCCGGGACAGCCGCGCTCACCTGCTTTGCCCAAGCCGCCGCTTCTTCCGGAGTGCGCCGATGCTGACGAAGAAACGTCTCCAGTGTCTTGCGTTGCGCTTTTTGCAGCTGCTCCAGTTTGGGCCACCTAGCCAGCAGATCGAGAACCGGTGCCGCTCCGATATCGTCAAACCAGTTCAGCACTTGTGGGAAGTAGACCTTCAGGCGGGCGGAGAGTCGGTTGCCATGTCGCTTCTTCTCCTCCACCCAATGCCGGCGTTGTTCCACTAACATCAGCAGTCGGCGAGTTGGTTCGTCATCCTGCTCCAAAGGGCGGAGGCGATCTCGGTGATGCACCAGCAACTCCAGCAGCAGTTCCCCATCGGCGGGATCACTCTTGCTTCCGGACGGGTATAGGGCTTGACGAAATTGGCCAGCTGCTTGCGGATGGACCGGATAGATCTCGACACACTCATATTTCAAAAGCATCCACACGACCGCCCCATGTTTTTGCTCGATGGCAATGCCTATTCGCCGACCATTCAGCCGGCTCATCAACTGACCGAGCCAAACATCCAATGCTTCTGGCGTTTGCTCCAGGCGTCCCAGCTCCCGCTCTCCTGTGTCGGTCCATTGCAGTGCCCAAACGTGCTCCTGGTCTCCCCAATCGAACCCAACCCAGGCTGCGTAGCGCTCGTCGCGATTCGCCTCGTCTTTTTGCTTCATCTTGCTTTCGCTCCGCGATTCCTTTCGGCAAGCAGGCTTCGCATCTCCAAAGGACTTATAGACGTCGTGCTGAGGTCCAGCGACAGCTTCTGAGAATTCGTCTTAGCGAAGCACATCCCGCTGCTCGAGAGTCTTTACGAAAACATCAAAATTGTTGGTCGGCATTACTCGTAGCAGCAGGACGCCTGCTCTCTATGCTTATTCCTCATGCTCCGCTTCGACCAAACATCGGAACGAGTTCGCAACAAGCCACAGAGAACTTTTCCACAACCGCGGCGGCCGACGGCTGTTGATATCTAACTATCTTGAGCCACCTCCTTGGCTCGACTATAAGTCGGCATTCCGTTGTTGTGCAGTCCGGCTGACCAGCGAGCATCGAAGCGGAAGCCCGTTTGGCCGGCCAACTGCCTGCGTGAAGATTTTAGGGTTCCTCGTAAACGCTACGCGCACCACCCCGGAGAAATCGGCTCCAGAGTTTTTCGTTGCGCAATCGTGCAGGGGCGCTACGACCCAGAAGGGCTTCGGCTTATTCAGAGTTTAGCCGGCATCTTGGGGTAATCCTGCCAAAGGTATTCAAGCGCTTCGGGCAAAGTTTGCTCCTTCATGAGCCGATCACAATGCCCGGCATTTCTCACGAACAGGAACTGATACGTATAGCCTTTCGCGGCCAAGACTTTGGCCATGTTCTCGTTGGCTATAACCCAATCGTGCATGTTGTCGCGCATGCTGTTGGGGTTATAGAGATCACGGTCGCCGACTTCCATCCAGATGCGGATGGGCTTTGCGGGCGAGTTGGGAATCAGCGATTCGTGAAATCCCCATGCACCGTGCGGCGTTTCGGGACTAAACGGCCATTGCTGATTCACGAATGTCCCCGAGTAACTGAGGACGCGACG
>JAFATF010000566.1 GCA_019244045.1 Acidobacteriota bacterium | reverse complement strand
CCCGTCAGCTCAACCGAACTTGAGCTGGTGGGGAATGCCCCCGTGACACTCATCGACCCGTGCCAGGAGATGGCGAGGGAAAAAACTCCGACTAATACGAGAATGGTCGCGAGCGTGAACAGCCACTGAGACTTGATCATGAACTTTCTAGGCTATCCCCTTGCGCAAGGGTTCGAAGGGTCCGCCGGTTGCCATTCAGATCCGCATCGGCATCACCACGTAACGGTATTTGTAGTCGTCTCCCTCACCCGGCCGGAGCTGCCCGGCCGACTGCGAATCCTTGAGCTCCAGCCGCACTGACCCGGAACCGATCGCCTTCAAGAAATCGAGCAGGTACTGGGCATTGAAGCCGATGGTGATACTGTCTCCATTGTAGCTGGTCTCAATCGAGTCTTCCGACTCGCCGCTATCGGTCGAGGAGGCGGAAATCTTCAACTCACCTGCATCCATCTTCACGCGTACCGCCCGGGAACGCTCGTCGGCAAATTGTGCGACCCGCTGAATGGCCGCGCTAAGATCTTCACAGTTGACCACCACCGATCTATTGTTGTCCCTGGGCAAAACCGCCTCGTAATTGGGGAATTGCCCGGTCAACTGGCGGCAGGTCAAAAGCCGCGGGCCGATCTGGAAATAAAGCGTCGACTGGTCCCGGGCAAAGTCGACCAGCTCGCTGTCACTGGTGTCCAGCAGGCTCTTCATCTCATCCATGGCTTTCTTAGGGATCAGCGTCTTGATCTCGCCCGATACTCCTTCGAACCTCTCTCCGGCGCGTTCGACATGCGCCAGGCGATGGCCATCGGTTGCAACCACAGTGATCGACTCAGTTTTTAAAACCATCAGGGCGCCGTTGAGTGTGTAGCGCGACTCCTCATTGGCCACCGCGAAGCTGGTTTTGGCAATCATGGCTTCCAGTACTGCGGTAGGAATTTTTACCGACCCCACGGTAGGGAATTGCGGCAGGCTGGGGAAATTGGAACGCGGCATGCCCACCATTTTGGTATTGGAACGCCCGCAGCGAATGCTTACCCAGTGGTTCTCGAGAAGCTTGATGGTAATGTCGGCGTCAGGCAACAACTTCACATAGTCGTATAACTTGCGCGCCGGAATCGTGCATGAGCCCTCTTTCTTAACTTTGGCGGCGCAGGCGGTGCGCAGGCTGAGATCCAGATCGGTTGCCGTCAACGTCAACCGGTCGCCGGCGGCCTCGAATAAATAGTTGGACAGGATGGGAATGGTCGTCTTGCGCTCCACCACACCCTGCGTGGCAGTCAGTTCGCGAAGCAGTGCGAACTTGCTAACCGTGATTTCCATGGTGGTGGTACCTGCAGGAACGGCTACAGCTTCGACCGGCATAGAAAGGGTCCCCCTGGCGCCAGTGCTATTTTGAATACTTCCTTATATCAAAATAAAAAGCTATAAAACCAGCAGTAACCGTAGGCAGCAGGGAAAAGTGGAAATTCCACCTATCTACCTTTTTGCCAAATAGCTTAGCCGCGAGAGCGGGCTTCGAAAACTGGCCTTGAGCGTTGCCGAAGGGCCAGTAAATTTAGGCTCGGCCATCCTCCGCGACCCGCATTCTACACAGCTTCCACAACTCGTCCACTGCGGGCCAAAAGGAAGAAGAAGCGCTCAAGTGGAAAAGCGGCGAGGAGCCGCCATTCATCCCCCAAGCTGCTCGGTCAGTTTATTGACCAGCCTGTTTAAATCTTTGTCCGATTTACGCGCTTCGTCGATCTTGTCGACCGAGTGCAACACGGTGGTGTGGTGCTTGCCCCCAAACTGGCGGCCAATCTCGGGAAGAGACGCCTCGGTGAGGTGCTTGGCCAGGTACATGGCAATCTGCCGGGGGTAAACAATGGCGCGCGAATTGTTCTTGGCTTTAATTTCCACCAGTCTGAGCCCGAACTGCTCGGCGACAGCTTTTTGAATGGCCTCGATCGTTACCTTGCGCTGCTGGGAATCAATAAAGTTCTTGAGCACCTGCTGCGCATAAGGCAGGCTGATGGTGGTCCCGATCAATGAGGAATGCGCCACCAGTCGAATCAGGGCTCCCTCGAGCTCGCGAACGTTGGAACGGATATTGGAGGCAATATAGAGGGCGACGTCGGTGGGCAGCGTGACCTTCTCCTGCTCAGCTTTTTTCTGCAGGATGGCGACTTTGGTCTCCAGATCGGGGGGCTGGATATCGGCAATTAACCCCCATTCGAAACGGCTGCGCAGACGATCTTCGATTTCCGCCAATTCCTTGGGCGGGCGATCGCTGGCGATCACGATCTGCTTCATCGATTCGTGCAGAGCGTTGAAAGTGTGAAAGAACTCTTCTTGCGTGCGTTCTTTCTGTGCCAGAAACTGAATGTCATCGACCAGCAACACGTCGACGTTGCGGAACTTGTCACGGAAGCTGGTCATCTTGTCGTAGCGCAGCGAGTTGATCATCTCGTTGGTGAACTTCTCGCTTGACACATAGCAGATCGAGGACTGGGGCTGCCGTCGTTTAATTTCGTGTCCAATGGCTTGCATCAGGTGGGTCTTGCCCATGCC
>JAFATF010000355.1 GCA_019244045.1 Acidobacteriota bacterium | reverse complement strand
ATTCCCTGTGTTTTCAAAGCGTGGTCTGTCGAGGGTCACTCGTCGCCGGTACCTTCGTAATGATCTGACTTGTGACTTGGTGCTGGAGTGCTTTCCATTCACAGTACAATTCTCTGGAATCGAGTAAATTCGCCACTTGGTCTCGGGTTCATCGGACTCGACTGAAGCCCTTGAAACTGCCACTACCAGCTCGCATTCCTATTCTGTACGTCATCCTGAGTGTACTCGTGGGTCTGTCTGTGATTCCGATGTATTTCTACTCCTCCCAAGTCGAAGCCATCAATCGCGACCGGCTGAAGACCAACGAGATGCTGCTGCAGAACACCGTCACCCGTTCCTTGGCGGATGATATTGCGCAACACCAGGATTCCTTGCGCATGGCGCTTACGAATTTATCTTCGGCTATACAGGTGTCAAGTGGCGGTGATATCAGTTCAAAGAATATCTCTGCTCCTGAACTCCGCGCCTTGCTCGAAAATTTTGTCTCCTCCTCCGCTGACATAGCCTACGCTACCCTGCTCAATTCGGACGCCAAGGGTATCTCCGCCGGACGCATCGCGCCCGACGCTTTCATGCAGCGCGAACTCGAACGCGCCTACAGCGCCGCGGTCGATGGCCGCGCCTACAACGGGCAGGCTCTCACTGTAGGATCGGGAAAGGACACGCGTACGGTCGTGCTGGTCTCTACCCCCATTTCTTACGCCGGGGGTTTTTTTGGCATGATCGGCGCGGTGGAAGATCTCGGATTCCTCATCCGGCGCATGCAGGAGGTCAACCGCGGCGGACTGACCCCGTACGTCGTTGACAGTCAGGGTCGCCTTGTAGCCGGAGCTGCACCCCAGTATGCGACCGGGCAGGACATGTCCAAGCTGGAAATCGTTAAGAACTTTGTGGATTCTGGTGGAAAAGCGCAGCTGGCGGCCACCAAGGAATTTGCCGTTTTCGACGGTAAGCACCAGACCGCGATGCTCGGCACCTATAGCCCGGTAATGGCACTCGATTGGGCTGTCGTGGTGCATAAACCGCAGGCTGATGCCTACCGTGGCGTTTTCGAGATGCAGCGCACCGCTCGCCTTCTCGCCCTGCTGGCTGCACTCGTGAGCACGGCATTGAGCATTTTTGTTGCCCGCAAGATCACCAATCCACTGGAGATTCTCACCCAATCCAGCCGGGCGATCGCTCGCGGCGATTTCAGTCAGCGCGTACACTTGCGCAGCCGCACCGAAATTGGAGAACTGGCGGAAACCTTTAACGTCATGTCCGAGGAGCTGGAGCAGTTCGTCCTCGACCTTAAGCGCGCCGCCGAAGAAAACCGCGCCCTGTTCATGGGATCCATCCAGATGCTGGCCGGCGCGGTCGACGAAAAGGATCCCTACACCAAAGGTCACTCGGACCGCGTAACGCGCTACTCGGTTCTGATCGCAAAAGAGCTCGACATGCCGGAACACTTCGTCGAGACGCTGCGCATTTCGGCTCTGCTGCACGACGTCGGCAAGATCGGTATCGAGGATCGTATCCTGAAAAAGCCCGGCGCCTTGACTGCGGAAGAATTCGAAATCATGAAGACCCACACCACCAAGGGGGCCAACATCTTGCGGCCGGTTAAACAGTTACGTGAGATGTTGCCCGGCATCGAATTGCATCATGAAGCACTCGATGGCCGCGGCTACCCGTACGGCCTCAAGGGTGACCAGATTCCTAAGTTGGCCCGAATCATCGCCGTCGCCGATACCTTTGACGCGGTCACTACCAATCGGCCCTACCAGAGCGCACACGACCCGCTGGATGCTTTACGGATCATCAATTCCCTTATCGGTAAGCGGCTGGATGGCGATTGTGTGGCCGCCCTGAACGCCGTCTTTGAGCGCGGAGACATACGCATTCATCGCGTTATCGAGGTGGCCGCGGCATCCTCAGCCATGCCCCGACCTCCGGCGTCGGCCGGTGCAGCTCCGCAACCCGATGTAGAAGCTGGACTCGATAAGATGCGCGTTTGACCAAACACTCCTCCCAGCTATGATTTACTCGCTCTCGCGTCGCTAGCGCCTCAACCCCACCCTGTCTGGCTTCGATGGCCGCTATAATTGCCATGGGACTTTCGATCCCTGTTATGATCCAAACCCTTTTTGGCAGTCGCGAGCCGACGCGGGGCCTTTTCGAGCGCATGAAACAGGCGGTCACGCGAACGCGCGAGAACCTGACCGAGCGCATCGAGGAAGTCGTCTCCTTCAGCAAGGAAATTGATCGCTCTACGCTCGATGATCTGGAAGCGACCCTTATTGGCGCCGACTTAGGCACAGCGACCACACAGGAAATTCTCGAAAAGTTGCGCGACAAGGCGGACCGTAAGCAGATCAAGAACGTTGAAGAATTAAAGCGTTTGTTGAAAGAAGAACTGCTGCTCATTCTGAATAAAGGCAACGCTACGGCGCTCAGTACCGTCAACGGGTCTCCTGAAGTCATTCTGGTCGTAGGTGTTAACGGCACCGGGAAAACAACCACTATTGGCAAGCTGGCGCAAACGTTCCGCTCTCAGGGGAGAACCGTACTATTGTGCGCGGCCGACACATTCCGCGCCGCGGCTATCGAACAGCTGGAAATCTGGGGGCAGCGCACGGGAACGGAAGTTATTAAGACGAAAGCCGGTGGCGATCCGGCGGCCGTCTTGTTTGATGCCTTGCAGGCAGCTAGCGCGCGCAAAACGGATTACGTCATCGTCGATACTGCCGGCCGCCTGCATACGAAAGTCAACCTCATGGCCGAACTAGAGAAGATGAGGCGAACCGCTCAACGTATTATTCCCGGCGCGCCTCATGAGACTTTATTGGTGATGGACGCTACCACTGGCCAAAACGGCCTGCAGCAGGCGCGCCTGTTTACCCAGGCAGCACGGGTTACCGGCATCGTGCTTACCAAATTGGACGGCACGGCAAAAGGTGGGGTCGTAGTGGCGATCACACGTGAACTTGGGGTTCCCGTACGCTACGTGGGAGTCGGCGAGAAAGCGGAAGATTTGCTGCCCTTCAATCCCCAAGAGTTCATCGATTCGCTATTCGCTTAGCAACTCGGAGCAGAATGGTCGAAGGTCCTCTCTCATTTTGGCGCGTGATCGATTGCATCTGGGTTAGGCCGGCGACTGCATCGGGTCCAACTCCGAACAGCGGAGCCATTTTACCGCTCGCCCACTGCATGGTCGCGAGGCGGCGGAGGAAAGTGCATATTCTCCTGCGCTAGGCATCGCTCACAGCGAAGCTGCAGTCTCGCCTGATGACTCGCGAAGAACACTCCGATCTGGTGCTGATGGACAGGGCGCTCGAGCTCGCTCGGGCCGGCACCGGGTTAGTCTCACCCAATCCCGTCGTGGGCGCCATTATTACCGACCCGCAGGGTAATGTCCTGGGGTCTGCGACCTACAGGTATGAGCTCGTAAAGCACGCCGAGGTGCTGGCTCTCGAACAGGCCGGCGAAAAAGCTCGCGGTGCCACTGTCTACGTAAACCTCGAACCGTGTTCGCACCAGGGCCGAACGGGCGCCTGTGCCGATGCCTTAGTGGCGGCCGGTATTTCCCGCGTAGTCGCAGCCATCGAGGATCCCAACCCGCTGGTCAGCGGACAGGGATTCTCCAGACTTAGAGCCTCGGGCGTGCATGTGGATGTCGGGTTGCGTGCACCAGAAGCTCGACACATCAACGAAGCATTCGCGCGTTACATCCGCCGCAAGCTTCCCCTAGTGACTTTGAAGGCAGCGATGACGTTGGACGGCAAAATTGCTCCGGCCCCGGGAGAGGGAGAAACACCCACAGCTCTAGGCGTCGGTGGGGCAACCAGCGGATGGATTACCAGCGCGGACGCGCGCGCTCACGTGCAGGAGCTCCGCCATGCCAGTGATGCCATCTTGGTTGGCGTGGGCACGATCATCGCGGATGATCCTTTGCTCACCGACCGCACCGGCCGCCCACGCCGTCGCCCCTTGTTGCGTTTAGTCCTCGATTCCCATCTGCGTTTGCCACACTCTTCTCGCGTGGTGAAGACCGCTGATGGCGACGTTCTGGTGCTCTGCTCATTCGCGGAGGAAAGGAAAAAGCAGGCGCTGCAGTCTCTGGGGATTCGTGTCGAGCAGATTTCGCCACCCCTGCGTGATGGCCGCCCAGACATGCGTGGCGTCGTCCGCCGTTTGGGTGAACTGGAGATCACCAGCCTTCTAATTGAGGGCGGAGCTATGGTGAACTGGACGGCGCTGGCCGCCGGTGTGGTGGACAAAGTGTTTCTTTACTACGCACCCAAGATTCTGGCCGGAACCGGTGCGGTTCCCTTCGCAGCTGGTCCCGGCTACCGGCACATCAAAGAGGCGGCCTATGTGAGATCATTTCGGCTGCACCGCTTCGGAGAGGACTTTGCGGTTGAAGGCTATTTGCGGGATCCTTACGGCGACTAGGCTCCTGCCCGCAATGAGATTGAGCCGCAGAGCGGCTGGCTATACCCCCCGAAGCCGCTAATCGGAATGTCAATTCGTCCGAGGCTTCTATGTTCACAGGCATCATCGAAGAAGTTGGTCGCATCGCGCGTATCGATCAACAAGACGAGAAACGCCGTATCACCATCCGGTCCAGAAAAACCTCGCAGGAACTCCGAACCGGCAATAGCGTGTCCGTGAGCGGCGTCTGCCTTACCGCTTTGGACATCAAACCAGGCTCGTTTTGCGCCGACTTGGCCCCAGAATCCTGGGCTCGAACCTCCTTCTCGCGCATTCAGCAAGGCGCTCTCGTCAACCTCGAATTAGCCATGAAATGCGAGGGGCGATGGGGCGGGCACATTGTACAGGGCCACGTCGACGGTGTAGGAAAAGTCGCCGCTTTCGATCGCGTTACGGGCTCGGGAAACTGGTGGCTTAAGGTCGACATTCCATCCGAGCTCAACCGCTACGTTGTTCATAAAGGCTCAATTGCCATTGAAGGGATCAGTTTGACGGTCGCCAGCATCGAGGATTGCCGCTTGACCATCGCCATCATCCCCCACACCGTCGAGATGACCAACTTGAAAGTTCTACAGCCGGGCGATCCGGTCAATATCGAAGCCGACGTGATCGCAAAGTATGTGGAGAAGATGATGAAAGGCCCGCCGGGTGAGAGCACGATCAGGCTCGAAACTCTCGTGCAACAAGGATTCTAGCCTCAGACTGCTTCTTTGACGGCGCGAATGGATTCCTGACGAGCGCCTGCGCCAGTGCTGGGGAACCGTAGAAGGGCATAGCGCCCTTTGCCTGCCAGAAGGGCTCACAAATTCAGGTTATCGAGCCGCAGGAACTCCTGCACGATCGGTTCGTGACAGTTTTCCATCTCGGTGTACGTGCCGAAAAAGATGGCTTTGCCTTCATGAAGAAACACAATCCGATCCGCCAGCTTTTTCGCCAGGCGCATGTCGTGGGTCACGACAACACTGGTCAGGTGCAGCTGATACTTCAGTTTCCGGATCAAGTCGCCCAGTAGCTGCGCCATCATGGGATCAACCATGGTGGTCGGCTCGTCGTACAGCACGCATTCAGGCTGGGCGGCAAGAGCACGTGCAATGGCCACGGAACGCTTCATACCTGTGGACAGGTCGGAAGGCAGCAATTCCCGCATCTGCTTGACCCCAACCATTTCGAGCAAGCCATCCACAATCTGTAAAATTTGTTCTTCACTGAGGTCCTGGCGTTCGCGTAAGGGAAAAGCGACATTCTCTCCAACGGTGAGCGAATCAAACAGAGCGCCGTTCTGGAATACCATGGTGACTTTCTTGCGAATCTCTTCCATTTGCTCTTCGCTGTACTCAGTAATGTCCATAAAAGCAACCATCACGCGCCCCGAATCGGGTTTGAGAAAGCCCATGATGTGGTGCAGTGATACCGACTTGCCCACTCCGCTGCGCCCAAGAATACAAAGCGTTTCACCGGGCTTAACAAAGAAGCTTACGTCATCGAGCACGTGCTTCTCGCCGAAGGCCTTGCTAACGTGCAGGAAATTGATGTAAGCATGATGGTTTGAAGTAGAGTTCATGGAGACAATGTTCCCATCATCAGCGCTACGCACACTATGGCCAGCGTGACTCGCTTTCAACTTACATAATGTCGCACGCCGCTCTCACGCTCGCGCTCCGCCATTTTCGCCCCGCCTGGCGACCCCCCGGCAGAGCGCACAGAAGAATAGCACCTATACAGGTGCGAAAAGCCATGCTCGTTGCCCAGCCGCGTCGATGTATAGGGAAAATACAAGCCTCGTTGGTAGGGAAATTCACGATTGGCTTGCCTCGCGCAAGTCTTCCGGGGTGTTCAGATTACGAAAGATATCGATCGAGAACCCTGCTCCTCGGATCTCCTCATCGGCGATGGACAGCACGTCGCTGTCGCTGAAAAGAGAGTCGATCCTGTTCTCTCCCGCTTTAAGCGCTTCCCTTGCCCGATGGCCGAATTGCTTGCGATATACGGCGCATAATGGCTGCCAACGGCCTGCCACCCTTGGCAGGGTTACAATAGCGCGCGTCGCCTGCGCACAGTGCAACAGATACTTTAGGAACGGCGGTTCCATCAATGGCAAATCGACCGCCAGGATCAGGTTCAGTTCAGTTGCCGTGGCAGCCAGGGCCGCGTGAATTCCCGCGAGCGGTCCCCGCCGCTCGAATACATCCTCGACCACAGGGCCGTAGGACAGGAATTTGCTTCTTTGCCCCACGATCATCACCTCTGCCGCAACAGCACGCAAGACATTCAGGGCGCGCTTGAGCAAGCTCTCGCCCTGCCATTGAACAAAGGCTTTGTCCCTGCCCATTCTGCTGCTCATGCCGCCGGCCAGCACGAATCCAGTTACCGAACCCGGCGAGGCTTGTAGCACAATACCCGGAGCCCCCTCTGGCTGCAAGTATCCGCTTTTCTATTGGTTACCCCGGAGGCAGCCATTACACGAAAGTAACCTAGGCAAGTCCTCGAGAACATTGGATGATGATGAGGCTTCCGGAGCCCACACCGGAATGAAGGCTTATGTCCCAGAGGATCTTGGACGTGTTGATGTTAGGCCGTTGCGCGCATGAATTCTCCTGGCCCCGGCGGGCGCAAGATGGATCCTATTATCAGGTTTGTCTCGTCTGCGCCGCTGAATATAAGTACGATTGGAAAACCATGCGGCGCATTGAGCGCGTAGAATCCAGTGCCCCCGAGCCAGACACTATCCGGCGGCGCCCGCACGGTAAAAAGCCGACCTGGGTACCGCGCGCCCGCCGTCTTAAGATGGATGTGCCCCTGCGCTACCGCATGAAAAACGTTGGCACCTGGGTGGCGGGTGTTATCGACAATATCAGCCAGTCCGGCGTTCTTTTCCATGGACCGGAACAGCTGCCCGAGAATGCGCTGGTCGAGATGGTATTCGAGATGCCCGAAGAAATCTCCGGCCAAAGAAATAGCAACGTGCTTTGTCAGGCGCGCTTGATTCGTTCCAGGGAAGCCCGCCATAACGAGGTCGGCTTCGCCTTGGCCGCCGCTATTCTTGACTACAAATTCATCCACTCCGCCGCCCAAGAGTAAGCTGACAACGAACCCTGAATAGTCACCCTCGTTCCGCAATTGCGGTCATCATTGTCATTTATCTGCTGTGCTTGTCTGATCAGGAGATTGCTCGGCTCAAGGGCGGAGGTTTTCAGCTGGCGCGCGATGCGCCGATCCTCAGACCAACGACACGCTAGAATCTGAGATTCTAGCCCATTCCGTCGTGGTGACTCAGTCAGTGTCGGGAAATCGATGCGCTCTTGCGCGCTCGCATTTATCATACACAACGAGAGAAGGGTATGGCAGGAGCAATCACCACGCACTCAAAACAATCATGAAGCCTCGATCGATTGCCGTCATTGGCGGAGGTCCAGCGGGTTCGCTCGTCGCCGCGAAGCTGGCACAATCGGGATATCGTGTGCTCCTGTTTGACGAGAAGCTTGCTTGGGAAAAACCCTGCGGTGGTGGCCTTACTCACAAGGCCATAACCCGTTATCCATTTCTGCGCGAGGCGCACGTGGAGCGAAACTGGATATCTCGCTGCGAGATAACCAGTCCCTCCGGACGACGCGTCGAATTTCAACTCGACCAGCCCATCGCCATTTTTTCACGACGCGTACTGAATGGCTTGCTCCTGAATATGGCTGTTCAAGCCGGGGCCGAATTACGGCAATTGCGGATCACCTCGATCGAGGGTAGCTTGGGCCATTGGCGGCTGCATAATCCTGACCGGGAGATTCAGGCTGAATACTTGATCCTGGCCACAGGGGCACGCAATCCTTTTCGCGCGCAGTTTTCCCGCGCCTTCACCGCCGATGACCTAATGGCGACCGCGGGTTATTTCATCCCTCGCACCAGAGATTCGATTGAGCTGCAATTCTTACCGGGATTACACGGGTACATTTGGATCTTTCCGCGAACCAATCATCTTTCGGCCGGAATTTGTGGAAAACTGGGTGCCCTTAGCACTACCCGACTCCGGGAGCTGCTGGAACAGTCTCTCAGGAAGGCCGGGCTGGCATTTGCCGGCACTGAGTTTTACGCTCACATACTTCCGGCACTGAGTTTGAACACCTTGCGGCGGGCGCCGGTCACAGGTCCCGGTTGGGCAATGATTGGTGACGCCGCCGGCTTCACCGATCCAATCACCGGTGAAGGCCTCTACTACGCCTTGCGCTCGGCCGATCTGTTAAGCGATGCGCTGCTCCAAGAGCATCCGGAATCCTATTCGATACGCCTCGACACTGACTTTCTGCCGGAATTAGAGGTGGCGGCGCGCGTCGCCGATCGGTTCTTTACCGGACGCTGGATGGGCGAGGCAGTTACTGACCGCATGGTGCAGTTCACGCATCACAGTCCAAAATTCCGCGATCTAATGTGTGATATGTTTTCCGGGGCCCAGGGATACATGGGCTTACGGCAGCGGCTCTATTGCGCGCTGCCCGCCATGGTGGCCGAGAGCGCCATCAGCGCGCTTGGATTGCGCGGCGAGCGCCGTTGCAGACCAGGTATACCGAAGGCTTTTTAGAATGATTAGCAATTCTGTCCCATTTTGGAAATGAATGGCTGTGGGGGCTCGGGTTCGAGGAGCGCACCTGGGAGCAAAAGAAAAAGCGAGCCTCGCCAGATGTTTTCATTATTCCCTGTACTTGCCTGAAGCAGGAAATGCCTAGGACGTACAGCAATGCCGACCGGGCAGATGCAGAAACCTCGCGGCTATGTTGCGAACAACCTGGCGAGGCCAATTTAAAAGACTCCCTTCCCTGGTCGAAAGGTAAGCCGTCCCCGTTCTCCGTTGAATAGTGTGTTCGGAGCTCGTAAGTTAAATCGGAAAAAAGACCTCGACCGCCCGCGTGTACGCTCACAACGATGTTGCCAGCCAACCGAACGTTGCTGGTTGTCACCGTGCCTCGCAAGGCGGTGAATCCAGAGCCACCCAGGTTCCATCTATTTACTTGTGCAGTCAGGAGCACCATCATGAAGAATCAGCTGGTCGTAGTTGGATTAGGAGGTTCCCTGGCCAAACATTCGAGCAGTCTGGCGGCATTAAGGATAGCTTTGGAAGGGGCGGCTGAAGCTGGTGCCCGGACAGAGCTTCTGGATATTCGCGACTTAGCGCTTCCCACATATGATCCCGACAACAATGATCCACCCAATTCGGTTCGGCATCTTTGTGAATCTATTTATGGGGCCAATGGCCTGATCTGGAGCAGTCCCATGTATCACGGGACTATCAGCGGCTCGTTTAAGAATGCTCTGGACTGGTTGCAGCTCCTCGGAGATCGCAAACCGCCGTATCTGACAGACAAAGTCGTTGGCCTGATCAGCACGGCGGGAGGGGTGCAGGGACTGCAGGCCGTCAATACCCTGGAGTTTGTTGTCCGTGCGCTGCGTGGATGGGCTGTTCCGCTCGTCATGCCAATTGCCCAGGCGTGGAAGGCTTTTGACGACCAGGGCCGTGCGCAGGATCCCCTTCTCGCCGATCAGTTGCATGCTCTGGGGAAAGAAGTAGCCCGCGGTTCTTGTCAGTTCGCGCTCGAACCTCCTACCGAATCCGATGCCAGCAAAGCGGAAGCCGAAGTAACACCGGCAAGCGATCGCGAAGCACGATCAGCATAGGCAGGGGCGAGTCAACCACTTGCCGCGAAAACGGCGGATGTGAGACAGGTTTTCACGACTTGCCTCCCGCCGTGCCGGGGCCGCGGGGGCGGCGATTCGCGATGTCCCGAGGACGTCGATCTGCCAGGGGACTCTTGTGTCAAATGCGTTGTCAGTGATCCTGGTCCTCAACTGCCTGAAAAGGCGGCATCTGTATCCGCGATTGCGGCTTGATCGAAGGCTGCGCAACCCGGAGGCGCAGTCATCTTGCAGTGACGCTCACGCCAGACGTTCTCAGCTGGAAGTATTTCCTGGCTGCTCTTTAGAGCGCGATCAACCTGACTGCCCTCGCCCGCGATGACATAGATCGCAATCTCGAATGTGGATCACAAAGGATCGGCATACCATCTGCTGGTGCGCTGCTCGGGATGCGGATTACGCCCGACGATTTTGAGCTTTCCCATGGCCACCTCGCGTCGCGCCACCCTTCCTGTGTGCACATGAATTTGCCATCTTCTATTGCCCGCAAGGTGACTCGCTGGTCTGTCTCTCACCACCGGTGAGTCTTTAAAGCCAATTTTTCAATCCAAACTTCAACTCTTTGACTAAGTGTAGATAAATGGCTTCGCCGGCATGTCCTGCCTCCTGCAAATCGGCGAGCATTGCCGCGCACAATCAGCAGAATAGGACCATCGAAAATTGTGGGCGCCCCAATGAAAGCAGTGGATAAAGCGCTTCGCGCATCTCAGTTAGCTGATAATCACCCGGTTTCGCTATACTCTATCGAGCGTATTAGAACCTTTTTATGCCGCTACGGCGCATCGCAACCCTAGCCCTGTACTTCATTTTTGTCTTCCATCCTTCAGCCCTCATCAGCTGGGGGCCAGAGGGACACGAAGTCATCGCCACTTTGGCTCAGACGCGCCTAACAGGAAATGCTCGACGAGGGGTTCAGTGGTTGATCGGCGAGGCGAGCCTTGCGTCCATTGCAAACTGGGCAGATGAAATTCGGCCGGAACGTGATGAGACCTACAACTGGCATTTCGTTGATATTCCCATGAACGCCTCTGGGTTTTCTGATGCACGGGATTGTTTTCTACCGGAAAGCAAACATAAAGATGCGGAGAACGACCACCAGAATTGCGTGGTCGATCGCATCGAATTTTTTCAGCAAATCCTATCCGACGACCACGCATCGACGGACAGCAGACGAGAAGCCCTGCAGTTTCTAGTGCATTTCGTTGGTGACATCCATCAACCACTACACGCCGTGGCTGAAGCGGCCGGTGGAAACCGCATCCACGTCACCGAATTCGGCTCGGCCGCGTGCGGACAACGCCCCTGCAACCTGCACGGTGTTTGGGACAGCGGACTTATTGAGCACACCAATTTGACCGTGGATCAGTACGTCGCGAAACTGGATGAACTCATTGTCGCGGAACACCTGAGCCCCAGTGGGAATGCGGAAGACTGGGCCAATGAGTCGCACGACTGTGCCCGAGCGGCATGGTTGAACGAGGGGGCTCAGGTGGACGAGAACTACTACCGCGAGCAGATAACAATTGTTGACCGACGACTCGCCTTGGCCGGGTTGCGTCTTGCCGCTCTCCTGAACGGCGCCTTGCGCTAGCTGCACGTTGTCTGCTGGTGTGTGCGGCTGGTATAGCGAGGCTCATCGACCGCAAACCAGGTATTTCTCTGCTTGAGCGTAGTCTCGCTCAATCGGAATGCTTTGAGCTTGATTGATCTGGTTCAGGAGAGCTCATACCTGAACTGATCGAGGTTTTTGAGGGCAGTCACCCCGGTAAAGGTGGGACACCGGAGGCGGAAGCAACCGTCTTTATCACTACGCCCCATCCCTTCGACCAGAACATCGTTTGTAAGGCCGCCGAGTAGTTGGCGCCTCAAGTCTGTAAGCATTCTTTCGGTCCCTGTGTCCTGCTTCAGGCGACGAACACCTTCTCTTCCGACCTTCTAATCGGCACCGGAGACGATCACGATCAATTCAACTTTTGAAGTCTGTCCTCTCTGTTGTCGAAGTCTCGCGACGTGCTGTCGAGGGTACGGGTGAATGCGCCCACACGGATCGTAAGAATTCTTTCTCAGCACTTCTCTCCGCTCTCTTATCAAGAGCAAAGAAGCTAGACATCACGCACAGTACGGTGGAGTTGCCGACGTGCCCATCTTCAGCACACATCCACAACATAGCGTTCAGAACGCAAACGACTCCCAAGGTCATTTAATCGTCGCCGCCGAGCTCCGCCGATTGATGTGGTGGAGATTGCAGCGTGAGTGCCGCAAGTCAGAAGTCCGGAGAGACAAGGCGCACCCGCTCCATTTTCCGCTACACTCGGATCCAGGTTAGATGTGCGAGCGCGTAAGCGGTAGAATGTAGAAGGGCGAAAGTGGCGGAATTGGCAGACGCACCAGACTTAGGATCTGGCGGGGAAACCCATGGGGGTTCGAGTCCCCCCTTTCGCACCAGTAACTTACAGCAGTTCAGCCAATTCAACTAATTGTCTTCTCTCCAGCAGAGATTTGGCCGCCTTCGCTGATGCCAGCTCTTGCCGACTAGCACAGATGTGCGAAGGACGGAAATGCAGTGGCTCAATGGCTCAATCGGGCGTGGGCTAAAGATGAATCACGCTAGTGTGAATCGGTCACATGTGATCTCTTGTTTCAGCGCTACGAAGGACGCGCGGTTGGAAATGGCATCAATTCCGCTGCGCATCTCCGTAGGCTGTTTATTAGCTTGTCAATCCTTGCATCTTGCTCGTTGCTGTCTCCTCCTGGGCGAACAAATACCTCTTGGGAGTTCCAACTGCCGCCGATGCGGGTCCTGAGAAGTTTCAGGGTCGCATACGTGGTTGCAATCTTGGCTGGATACTGATAGCAGCGTTCGTCTTGTTGTATGATCTATATAACTGAGCTTTGGCCAATGCTAATACCAAGAAATAGCTCTGCCTCTTAGTGGGTAGGGACACGCCATTACAGCGCGTGCGGGCTTTGCGGATGTGTGTTACTTCTGTATTTTGTACCCTGCCCGGCTCACCGGAATATAGTCGTTCAGTCTTTGTTTCCGACCTTGGAGAGCAGAAAAGAACAC
>JAFATF010000338.1 GCA_019244045.1 Acidobacteriota bacterium | reverse complement strand
CGCCCTGCTGCCAGCGTTCTCTTGGCTGTGAAGCAGTCATTAGCGCGACCCGGCACAATCTGGCGCTCGCGTACTGCTCTGAACTAGACTCTCCACCAACCACCCCACCCTGCCCTTTTGTTCAACCATGCCATTCGCGCCTGGCGCGGCGCCATTTACCGCCGCGCTCTTGCGGGAGCGCGGTAAATTCTGACTCTATCGTTTTTTCGGTGCCCAATACCGGTTACTTCGACGACCATGTGACGGGGCGATTAGTCGCCCGCTCCGGCGGAGTATGCACGAACATATTGCGGCGAGTATAGAGAAGGCCGGTTACTGCGCTTTCATTGGTCTTCCAGCGGTATTCTCTATCGAGTAGAGCAATCAATTCGCGCACGGTTCGGCGGGGATGCCGTTTGAGTGGCTATTTTGGCCGGTGCCTTCCTGCTCGGAGCGGTGGGTGCGCGCCGTTGCTGTGCATTATTAGCTTCATACTGGCTGTAGGGTTTTGCACTTTCGCGACCGGCAAAATTGGCATCACCCGAGAGATAACGCCTCCGTTGACCGTGCCGGCCCGAAGCAATTCGGAAACCGCTGCCTCGTCCGTTTCGAATAGTTCGGAACTGCGAATCCATAAGGATTTCCGAAACCCTCGCCGGCAAACGCCACACCAGCCAGCGCAACGATAGGTAGAACCGTGATTAATCGTTTTGGTGACATTCAGTTTTCCTCAACTGAAAAATTCCTTAATTTGTGACCGCCTGCGGGGGGATTCAAAGGCAATGTCGAAAACGCGACAGCGCGTCACGTCTTCGACGCCGATTTTCTTGGCACCACTCTGGCGTCAGTCCAAGCGCGCTGCTGTAGGGAGTTGCGCGAGTCGCAAGCTAGCTATTTGAATAGTCATTCCTAGCGGCGCACTCGAAAAGCTGCGCTAAGGCGAGACCGCTATCGGTGTACGCGGTGTCGGACGCGCGGCAATGGGCGCAACCCTTTGCAGGCTAATCACCTTAGTTACCGCGCTTACAACGAGCCGCCGCGAATGAGCGTATGGCCGCACTCGATGCTCGAGACTGGACGCATACCGATGAGGACGTTGAGACGCTGTGTCGCCGCTGCCATCAGAAGATAACCGGACGGCGATTCAAGGATGCACGCGCGCTGGGCGAGCTGCAATCGGCGGTATTGGTCGCGGTGTTTTTCGTGCTGGTTTATCTGCTGACTCGTTAAACTCTCAAACGCCGAGGGCTTAAAGAATAGTTTTAGGAACCTGCATTAACACGACGAACTATCGGCTATGGCCAACGGCGCCGGTATCGCGACTCGGCCAGCGGTTCGGCATGGTTCATTTTGGCGGCGTTCGTGTGCTGTGGCTGCTGACGCACTTTCAGCCTGGGCGATAACACAACTCGACAGGTGCAGTTGTTGTCAAAGGCGCATCTGTATGCGCTGGCAAGTAGGTGTCCTCTTTAGGGTCGAGTTTCCACTTTTCGACAGCTCAGCTCTTTGATTTTTAGCTTTACTTTGCTATGCGTGGCAAACCGCGAAGCGGGAACCTTAATAGGAGGGAGAGAGGTTATGAAACGCTACGCAATTCTGTTTGTGATGCTGTTGGCGGTCGCCGCAGTAGCCGCCTCGGCTGATGATGAGCAAGGCATACCGGAACCGAGCGGGTCGTACGCAGTTTCGGTGCACGGCTCGTTTGCGCTCTGCCTCAATCCAAGCGAGAACTTCGCCGCCGGGGCATGTGGAGCGAGCGGGGTGACGGCCTACCCAGTAAGCTTCGAGGAGGTTGGAACGATCACCTATGCGTCGGGCATCGGCTGCGAAAGCGTCTACCAAGTCCTTGCCGCCCTACCATCCTCCCCGGCCTACACCGCGCCGAACATCGTTAGCCCGAACGCGCACACGGTGGTCAAAATAACCAGCTATGACGCAGCCACCGGGGTCGGCACCGCTTCGTTTACCGGTTATACGGGCGGCTCGTGCAATGGTGCCAGCTTCGACTCCAGCGGCGCGATCGAAACGGCCACTGGCACGCTCCAAATCGTGGTGACTGAGGGCGGGAAGCGCAATGAGGTACTCGTCACCCAAAATACCGGGGTTCCAGTCAGCGACCTTGCCAGCGTCCAGCTCTCTGGCACCGACCTGAAGCAAACGCCTGAGCGAGGACCCGAGAGTTGATCTGAAGCGCACTGTTGCGAGTTGAAGCCGAGAGATTAGATCGGGGAGTGGAAAAAAGGGGGCTCTCATTACGAAAGCCCCTTTTGCTTGTCAAATTCGATGGGGGATACAGACCGTCGGGTCCTTTGTTGGAAGTTGACAATAGGGTTGTGGGCCGACCCCAATCCTGTACGGCCGCAAGATTTCGCCACGGCACACGGTCACCTCTTCTTTTCGATAGTAACGGCTGCCGCATCAGCAGCGAACCGAAAAGCGGGCCCGTCGGAAACAGCGAAACCCATATATTCGAATGGCCGGCCTGTCCATACTATTTCGACATCTCACCTGATAACCAGGTGCGATTTTCGAGTCCACAGGCCGCAGAGCAGGCAGGCTACCCGCCCGCCCACAACTGTCCATGACTTAGTGTTTTGCCAAGAATGAGCGATTTCTGTGTCGGGTCATTGTCAGGGTGCGACAGCAATTCGCGGACAGTACCTCATCAATCTGCGCACTCGTCTGAGTTGTGTCATCCCTACCTCAAGTAGCACTGACCCCGGGGGCGACCATTGCTTTGGATCGGGAGTCTTCGCAGAAATCAGTCGTGCCAAAAGTCTTTGAACCGCTCCAGTCTTAGTTTGGTGTAGCGCGCCGTGTGCTGGATGTACTTGTGGCCGAGATAGAGCTGGATCGCGCGCATGTCCTGGCCGGCGTTCGCCAGGTAGAAGCCCGTCGCATGCCGGAGCATGTGGGGATGGACCGGAAACTTAAGGCCGGCGGCCCTGCCTGCCTCGGCCACCACGTAATGAACTGTACGCACCCCCATCGGGCCACCGCGTAAGGAGGTGAATACGTGGGAAGCCATCTCGTCCTGCTGGCGCTTCCAGGAGCGCAACGCCCGGAGTTCGGGCCCGCGAAGCGGGTGACTCGAGGGAGAACCGTTTTTGCGGCGTGTCACGTGAAGCACCCCGGCTTTAAGATCAATCTGATCCCAGCGTAGCTGGGCCAACTCGCTCGCCCGCAAGCCATGGCGGTAAGCCATCAAGATTAGCAGCGCATTGCGCTCGGCCACGCGGCCGCCGGTCTGGCGTACGGCAATCATGAGGCGTTCAACCTCCTCCGGCGTCAGGTACTCGCGCGTTCCAACCGCTTGTTCTGCCGCCGAGGCTGAGGTGATTTAAGACGCTTTGCCGAACAAGATGTTTGGGAGCGGGGGATTACTGCGGCCATTTATGCACTCTGGTCGGAGTTGGGGCAGGCTCATGATAGAACGGTCTACGGACATCAAGCATCTGCAGCATGTGCAGGAAGTCCTGGACTTGTTTCATGGTGACGCTGTTGCCGATGTGTCCGCGCGGTACGGCATCAGGCGCAGCGGTCTATATAAATTCAGGCGCCGCGCGCTCACAGCCATCGCAGAGGCCCTTGCTGACCGGCAGCGGGGACCACACAGCCCCGCATAATCGCGTCGCTCCCGATAGCGAAGCGCGGATAGTTGCTCTCTGCCAACGTCATCCCACCTGGAGTTCTAATGCTTTGCATCGGTGCTGCGGCGCGCATGCTCCAAGTCCGCGCACCATCCAAAGGATACGCGCTCGTCATGCTTTGGCGCGCCTCTCCAAACGCGAGGCTCCGGTCAGGCTGCGCCGTCAGTTGACGCCGGAGATCAGAGAACGCGCCGCCGCCATCCTCTCTGACAAACCGTATCTTGGCCCTGAACGCACGGCCTGGGATTTACGCAACTGCGACCACATCAGCATCAGTGCATCCACCATAAAGCGGATGAAGCGCAAGCGCCGCGACGCGCTGTTACCCCCTCGACCGCAACCGAACTGGCGTTTCTATGAACGACACCATCCGCATAGTCTCTGGCACGGTGATTTTCTGGAGAAGGTCACGCTCACCGATCTCGACCAGACCGCATATCAATTAACGCTTCAGGATGACTATTCACGGGCTTACGTTTTTTGCGACCTTTTCCTCTATCCAGATGCCCGTACCACCATCCGCAGCCTGATTGCGGCGATGCGTACCTGGCGGGCTATTCCGAAAGCCCTCGTGTTCGATAACGGCCCGCCTTTTAAAGGCCGGCTGCTGTCGGCGTTTCTGTGACCAGCTCGGCGTTCGCCTTATCCATTCGTCGGTGAATCATCCACAAACGAATGGCAAGTTGGAGCAGGCCTTTCGGGACGATATGCGGGATTTCTACCAGCACTATGATGCTTGGCAGCTTGATCGCCTGCGGCGGGATTTACCTGGCTATATCCACTACCGCAACTACGTCCGAGGCCATTACGCCTTGGGTGGGAACCCTTCTATCAGCCGGCTTAATGAACACACGTCAAGTCTGACCCTTCCCGCGGTGCTGGAAAGCCTGGAAAGTTACGCCCGTTACGAGATCGGCCGCAAAACAATTCCAACTACGGGGCGCATTCGCCTACTTGGCCGCAATGCCTACATCGGCAAAATGGCAGCCAACATCGAGGTCACGTTCTTCGAGAGCCTGGACGGGTTGGAAGCGTGGATAAACGGCCAGTGTGTGGCCGTGCTAAGGGACTATCGAACATTGAAGCAGATCGCCTTTCATTGGCGCACAGGCAGACTACCGCAAGCCTTCTATTTTGAACCCTTTATGCCCGTCATCTGTCCGCGAATTGCTGTCGCACCCTGACAATGACCCGACACACACGTAACCAAACTCAGGCGCGAAAAAGGCTCGCGGCGCCGTCCGCTGCAAATCCACCACCGGAGCTATCAGCACTACGACCGCACCGGGCGGCGCTTCCCAGACCGTCCCCTGCCACCTCCGCAGAGGCGGGCCGTAGTCGTCAGGCTGCTCGTGCTCGCTGCGCTGCTCGCCGTCGCCTACGCCCTCGCGCCGCGCTAAGCCATCCATCTCCTTGGTGAGAGCCGGCGGCACAATGATTTAGGAAGCGCATCGAGCGGCGCCCTGCCCTTTTCGGTCGGTCACATGCGATTTCTGGTCCTGGGAGCAACTCGTGCGACATCACCTGAGTAGTTCTCGAAGGCGAGCTTTGAGACTCATCTCGGCAGGAGTGCGCCCTTGGGAGTCGAGCCACCGTTCAAAATCCTGAACGCGAACATTGTGATGAACCTCCGGATTGCTGACGGCAACCGAAATAGTCGTTTGGCCGCGGCCAACCTCTTTGATCCAATCGTTGGCACGAAACACCCGTAGGCCTTGAGCCACCGCTTCGTAAAGCGAGTCCGCCGTAACCTCGCCGTGTGCTCAACGCCACTTAGATCGCAGCACGACACCTTGCACTTGCGAAGACCCACTTTGCTTTGGTATCAGATTCGTCATTTATTCGCCAATGCCAATTTTTGCGCTTGAGTTCATTTTTCCGCCCTGCGAAAACGGGGGGCGAGGTATTTCTTCTTTCTTCTTCGTTCTTTCTTGATTTACAAATCGAAATCCGGCCCGCGCTTGAGGGATGCCGCTCGCGATGGCGCGGTGCGACGGATGCTCGCCCAAGGCACAATGTTGGGTATGCACCGCGCTTCGGCGTTAGACCTCAAATGCTTCGGGCGCGGGCCTGCTCGTTTGGTTCAGGTTCTCAGGACTATTGATCCGAGTTAAGAAAGTTAAAGATCTGTTAAGATCGCGCGCGCGTGTTAATGGATGGAAAACGGTCGAAAAAGGCAGTAGGAGAGCGGCGGATTTGTGGGCAGTGGTGTCTGAAGTCCCGAATGCCAAGGTGTCTTAAATCCCGATAGTTTGGTGTCTGAAGTCCCGATGGTCGGTGGCTGAAATCACGAAGGTTGGGTGTCTAAAGTCCCGAAGTTAAAGCTAAGGTTTGAGCGAGCTTTTTGCCGTCTTTGGTGTAAAAAAACACCCGGTCGGATTCCTCATCGAACCGTATGTGGTAGCCGGGCAGCTCGTCGGCTTGGGCGATGAACTTTAGCTTTCGTCGGAATTCTTTGAGCTTGCCTGTGGAACCGCTTTTTAGGTGAAGCAGTTCGAGGCTGATTGCCCATTTGGGCTGGTGGCCGCAATGTTTGCGGGCCAATTCGTAGAGTCGACGCTCGAGACCACCATCGAGGCGAAAATAATCGTGGTGAAGAGTGAGGACCTCGTGTGCAATCACGGCGCCATAGAGCCATTCGTTAAGGGTAATTGCCACCGCGCTCATTCGCGCGTTGCTTGTGGTTCGCTCGACGATTGACCAATTATCGATCAGGCCGAAGGCGTCTCGCCGGCGCGCGCCGTTTGTCTTGATGTCGGTGTTAATTACAGTCCCTTTGAGGCGGTTAAGAGCAGCGGCGAGCAAGTCGTAATCCCGACCGCCCGTGTGACGATTGGTAGTAACTAGGAAATCGTAGGCTTTGAGCCGGACTGTTCGACTCACGTCTTGGCGTCCTTGATTAAGACCCTCGGTCAGTACGCTGATGCAATAGAGCAGAATGTCCTTATCCCAGATGGTTGCCATGCCATCAGCGCCCGGCTTTATTGTTATGTGGACGCCATCACGTTCGTACTCGCGGACGCGGCGATCTGGTTTCTTTGAAAGGCTGAAGAAAGGATGTTCCATGCTGTGCCGATCGTCTTTGAGGGCACAGTCGAGAATGTCTGCGATGAAGAAATCGCGGACCGGATGACGATCTGGCAATAGCTTGGGCTTCGCGCCCTGCCCTGCCCTATCCTGATCGCCAGCGATTGCGATCTTGGTCCCAAACCGCGCCAGGATGTCCTCGAGTTTTTCCACCACACCACCACTCCTCCAATCGTGTAGTCACGTGCGTTGTGACCAGCCTAATCCTACAAGCGCCGGGTGTGCTCCAGTGTAACAGATCGATGTCGCGCGCGATTATCAATACCCCGAGCAACAGCGAGAACGCCATGCCAGCTATGGCGGAGCGCCGCTTCACGGGCGCGCCTGTTGAATAGTTCACTAATTGTCCGCTTGGGCACTACCCTTTCCTGCTCGCTCCCTCAACCGTCTCACTACCTCCGTAATCTGCCGCCGCCGCTGCGCTGTAGCCGTGTTCTTACGCCAGGCGTGGCGTAGCGCTCGCATTAATCTCTCGCGCTCCTGCTGAAACAGTGGATGCGTCTCGACAAGTCATCCATTGGTGAGGCTTCTGTACGCTCGTTTACCGCGTACCTGCTGATGGAGGCCAATCCTGTCGCCTGTGTTATATCCGGTCACATATCCACCGTTGTGCCCATCACTGGCGTAATGGGTGCGGTGCTGGAGCTTTCCGAAATGTGCGGTGATGAAGTCGTCGACGCGTGCCCTGCTGTTCTGGTAGACGTCCACCAAGGCAGGCAGCAAGCAATTCGGGCCGTCAGCTTTCATGTGGCCAGCCTGGGCTTCAAGCCGCATTTGCTCCAGGCGCTCATAAAGGCGGTTAGCGCAGCCTACGGAAAATGAATGGCGGAAGCGCCGACGTTCGTCGGCAGGAAGATCCGCGCTCACCTCCTCGCCTAACCTTTCCACGGTCTCTACCAGGTAGCCGGCCATCTCAAAGGTCGCGATTCTATTGGCTCTGGTGCCGACGATGTTAATGGAACCGCGTAGCGTGAAGCATTGCGAGAAGTTCAGATTTGCTACGGCTGTGTACAGCAGCTGCTTCCATACTTTTGATGGACGCTCTGCGGATTCTGTGCTGATCGTGGTATCGAGCCCACCCGGTTCGTTGTGGAGTATGTGGCTGATTTCCAGATTGTGCTTTGCCAGCAAATTGAACATCGCCTGTTGGGCGGCGATAGCTTCTTGCTCTGTGGCACCTCGCTCTTCAGTAAGAGCCCGAAGCTTTCGGATTTTCTCAATGATGATGGCGTGAATTGTCCCGTCCGCATATCGACTGCCACACGTACCGTCCACCCTACCCTCCCCCACTCCGGTCCTCGCTTAGAGTCCCATTTCCGTCAACTTCTCGGAGGCGCTGCTTGCAATAAACGCACTGCGGCTGATTCCGAGTTGCTGCGCGCCTCTATCGATGCGCTCCATGAGGTTCGGATCCAGACGAATCATCGTCGGCTTTTTATTGCGCCGCCCGCTCCGGGATTGCTGGGCGCGAGAAATGAATGCCTCGGCCTTGCGCTCATCAGCAACGGACCGCAATCGTTTAGGGTTCTTTACGATACTCATCCGATAACACTCCGATATCTCTGCGAGAAACACCGAACATAAACCGCACAAGCTCGACGAACTCGTCTATTGCTTTGGCATCGTGCCATTCAAGAACAGAGAGCCCGGCAGACGCGGCATTGGGAAACGCCTTGCGCCGGCCGATCAGCAGCGGAGCGATCTCGAGGCCTTCGATCTCACGTAGGCTGTCGACGGCCTCCTGGTTGTCCCTACCCTGCGCGTCGGCCTCGTTGAGGACCACGATTGCCCGGAGATCCGGATTAACTTCGCGGGCCTCCCGAACCAGATCGGCTGTTTGGTCGACACCCCAGAGGTCGAAGCTCCGTGGCTTGACCGGAATCAGGACCGCCTCGGCGATAGTCAGTGCGGCTCGCAAGCTGCCGGTATCCCGGCCGCCCACATCGATGACGATGTCCGAGTACTTACGGGCGAGCTGCCGGGCTTGGGTCCGGAGATTTGCGCCCTGCAGAGCAACAGCTGTGTATCCGGGCGGGCCCTCTCTGCGGTTCGTCCGCAAGTCCGTAAAAGCGAGCGCAGTGCCTTGCTCGTCACCGTCGATTAGCAGGACGTCGCGCTTGGTTCGGGTTAATGCGATCGTGAGATTTATGGCGAGGGTCGTTTTTCCAACGCCGCCCTTGACGTTTCCGACTGCTAATATCATTGTCCACCGCTCCGCAACAGCAACGACATTAGTGCGATTATAGACAGATATCGCACCGATATACAAGGGATGTCTGGAAATGGTTCCACGCAAGAGAGTAGGGCACCGGCCAGCGCTGGGTGTCAGGCACCTTGTCGGCGCAGCTACGCCTCAGGCTAATGACTCCTCCGACTGACACGGCGAGCTTATGATGCTCATGTCTTTCGTCTGCGGGGCGGTGATCTTGACCCTCATGATTGCTTTTCTGTGGACGGGCGTTAGGGCGTTCAGGACATTCGACGAGCACTCGCCTCGATGGAAGCGTGTCTGCGGCGGGCGTGAGGTCGTCAACCCGGAGGCTCTCCAGTGCGGGCGCTGCGGCAGTGAAAGCAGCGCTCGTTGCGCTTCGCATGAAGCACATTGCAGCAGCATTCCAATGCCCGCTTTGATGTGTCCGATTGCTGGTATTCAGTGTAGACCGCTCCGCAATCTCAACGGCATCGTTCCGATTGATCAATAATAACTAAGCGATATCTACATGATGTCGTCGAATGTATCTCGAGACGGGAAGGGTAGGGCACAGGGAGCTCAGCTCGATGAAAGGCCGTCCGCAATACGGGCTTGAGATCAGCTGGCGCTGCGACCCCGCGTCAGGATCTGACTGTCACACCGCGCACAGCTTCGGATTTTACCCACAGCGCGAGTCCAGCGCAGACACGGGCGAGACGGAAGGGTAGGGCAGATGGTTGATCCGGTCTATATCCATCACCGATGATTGAGCTCTGGTGTCCCGACCATTTTCATTAGACCCGATGCTTTGTCTGGGCGCCGAGCGGTTACCTGAAGGTCACGAGTGGCGGTATGAGCTGAAGTTGGATGGGTTTCGTGCGATTGGACGTAAGGCCGGCCGCAGCGCTCAACTCTGGTCGCGCAATCAGAAGAACTTCGCCCGACGCTTTCCCGCGGTGGTGAAGGCGCTCGCTAATTTGCCGGACGATACCATAATCGACGGTGAGGTGGTCGCTCTCGATAAACACGGCAGGCCGTCGTTTGACCTCTACAAGGACTCGGTACGGGAGCCCGCAGCATCGTGTTGTATGCGTTCGATTTGCTGATGCTACGCGGTCGCGACGTGCGCTATTGGCCCCTCGATGAAAGGCGTCATGAACTCCTGAAAACGGTGAAAAATGTGTCAGACGGTGTCCGCTACTCAGAAACTTTCAATGTACCCCTGGCGGACCTGGAAAGCGCCGTGAGAGAGCATCGCCTCGAAGGAATAGTCGCGAAGCGTGCGGGAAGTCCTTACCGCTCGGGTGAACGTTCTAGCGAGTGGCTCAAGTGGCGGGCCAACCGAGGCCAAGAATGTGTTGTTGGCGGGTATGTCCCGAACGGCAACGCACTCGAATCAATCCTCGTCGGGTACTATGAGATGCCAGCTTATATATGCTGCCAACGTCCGTGCCGGACTTTCCGGCGAGTTCCGGCGTGCGCTGTTGCCACACTTTGAAGCGTTTCAGATTGCCCGCTGTCCATTTAGCAATGTGCCGGACCGCACCGAAGGTCGCTGGGGGGAAGGCCTTACGACTGCCAGGATGAGTGCGTGTCGATGGCTTGACCCTTTCCTTGTCGCACGTATCGAGTTTTTGGAATGGACGCTAGACAATCGGTTACGGCACCCACGTTTCGCCGGCATCCGCAGCGACAAGGACGCCACCGAAGTAATGCGGGAGTGAAACCTCTCAGAGCGCAGGCTTAAATGATACCGAACTAATATATAATTAGTGTCTAAGCGATATATGATCGCCGCCTAACCGATATACAATAGATATCCCGAAGTGTCATTGCGTCTCGTGCCCACCAAGGCGACGAAAGCTGAGGAGCACCCCCGGACTGATCATAAGGAGACGTTATGCCGTACGTGACTGCTGACGATGGGGTCAAAATGTATTACGAAGATGCTGGCACGGGATTCCCGATCGTATTTGTAGACGAGTTCGCCGGTGACTTTCGTAGCTACGAGCCGCAAGTCCGCTATTTTGGGCGCCGCTGCGGCCAAAAATGCAACGTGTAACCCGAGAATGGCCAGGATCCAACGGAACTGTTTCAAATAAAGCTCCTGAAGAACAGGCAGGGCAGGGCGCTCAGGCATAGCCGTATTCCGCCAGCAGCTTTTGATTGACCCATGTTGGCCACTCGGCCCGTCCGTGCTCGATATCATTGAGCAGTATTGGGCTCATACGCAGAATCTCGGCCTGCTGGCGTAGGGTCAGCCGCCATTTCTTCACACGAAGCTTTCGGATCGCATCGCCTCGCCGGTAGCGCTCGGCAACCACACTCTCGACGATTCCGAGACCGCCGCAGAAATCGCACGCTTGAATACCGGTCGTACATTTCATATCGTCGCCGCCGGGCGTCCTCGGTCCGCACATCACCGCAAAGGCTTGGGCGTGACCGCCACACTGGGGACACTTCTCGCTTGTTTCAGTGGCCATTGACTCCTGATTCGCTCGAAAGGACTCCCCACCATTTGTGGGCGACTCCCGTCGCTCGTATCTATTCGCCACCGCGCGTCGCCAGCTGTCAGCCTCTTCGACGGTCACCGCGTGTTTATTGTGGCACGTACTGCAGTGCATGATCGTCTCGCCGTCCATATGGATTCCGGGTGAAAGCCCATCGCATTGTGGGCAGAGCTCGTATCCGTCCACGACTTGTTCGGGCCCCAGCTGTTCCAATTTCTTAACGAGTTCCCTGGGCGGGTTTGCACGTTCACTCATGGTCATCCGATCTCCCTCAACGTTAAGGCCATCAGCAGCCGAGTCGCAGCATGGCTTATATGGTCCTGTAGTTGGTCGCCTTCACGCCAAAGCTGCAGATGCTCCTGGGCACGCTGGATGTGATACTCAGGCGGGCGCTTTAACCAGTCGTTATCAGGATGGCTCGCGGCGCCGTGCCGCATAACATCGGCGACTATCTCCATTGCTTCAGCGAACGGTTCCATTAAGCCTCCTACGCGGCGTCGCCGTTTTCGCCGCCAGCGGGCTCGTCCTTGGCCGGGGTCCCTAGGAATTGCACGCGGCTCGCCACTATCTCGGTGCGCTGGTGCTTCTGCTTGTCGCTTTCCCATTCGCGCGTATGCAGCCGTCCTTCAACGTTTATTTGGCGGCCCTTCTTGAGATATTTCGCGCAGGTCTCGGCGAGCTTGCCGAACACGACCACATTGTGCCATTCCACGCGGTTCTGCCGTTCGCCGGCGTCATCTTTAAAACTCTCGTCGGTGGCTACGCTCAGATGCGCGACGGCCTGACTGTTCGGCAGCGACCGCAGTTCGGGATCGCGGCCAAGAAAACCGATGATGGTTGCACGATTTAAGGACATTGCTGTTTACCTCCTGCCCCGCTTGCGCCAGGGGCATTGCTGTTGCTTCAAAACCTTAAAACCCTTTTCCCCGGCCCATCCCCTTGAAGACTGGATGGACGGGGGATCTGAGACAGGCGAGATAGGACCTGCAGGAGCGGCCGTGACCAGGGCTTCGCCTCGGACCCCAGGAGGGGAGATTGTAGCGGGGTTCCAGGGCTGCCCTGGGCGCGGTTGCCTGCATTTCTTCTCGCCGCACCTTATTGGTTGTGAGGGGAGGGTTCTTGGTGGGCGCTCCGGGTTTGGTCTTCAGTTGAATAGCAGCCTCAAATCTTGTTAGTTGGTTTGGCGCCCATATTCTGGGCTTGCGGATTGAGCGGTTGTGTCACTTGCACTCCATACGCATTGCGCATGTTGTACCCGGGTTGCTTCCCGTTAAAGGGGCTAAGCGCTTTGGTCGGCTGCGCGGCGCTCCGGGCTCGGGCCTGTGCGGCCACATCGGCCGCGAATGATTGCATGGTTTGCTGCGATGGATAGCGGCGGCGCCAGGCTTCCTTGCCGCCCTCAATCGCGCCATTAACAGTGCCCCTCAATGCGCGGGCTGCTGGTCGGAGCGGCGGGGAGGCTAGCGTGCGGCCGAGATAGTAGGCCGAGGCAAGGTCCTCTAAGGCATGGCCCAGCGGCCCTCCGATCAGCTCGCTGGCCATGCGCGGAATTCCAACACATGTCAGCAAGAAGAGCACCGCCAGCAGCGCGTACATGGCCATATCGAGCAGGCTGATGGTTCCTGTGCACACCGTGGTCATCATCGCGGTGGGCGGCGTGAAATAGCTTGTCATCCATGGGACCGAGGTCGTGGTTGGATGACAAGCGGCGAGCAGGGATACCTCCCACTGAGCGACTAATTGCATGCCTATGGCCAGGACGGCATAGAAGAAAAGGATCTTGATGCCAATGCGTAGCACAGTGGAGAAGTAGCCCTCGGCCGCGCGTGATGTGAAACGGTTGCCGCCAAAGGCCAACACAATCACGCCGAGCGCAATGATTAGGTAGCCTCTTACAAGTGTCAGGAGTAGCTCCCCCGCTACCCAGACGAATGCGCCGAGCACTACGCCGCCGAGAAAAGCCTCGATGATGGCGAGCTTGAGCGACGAAATGAGCCCGCCAGTGGTCGGGCTGTTCCAAATGGTGAGCGCAAGGTTTAACCCGGCTTGGCCAATGCTATCCGGTGAAATCGGCGGTAGTCCGGTAATGATGCGGCCAAGCTGTCCAAAAGAGTTGATGACCGTGGTCATCCACTGAAAGCCATAGATCAGCATGGCGAGCACAAAGCCGGCGCCCATCAGCTGGCGGATAAAGCGGCCGAGGTAAGACATGGGGTCCATTCCGCCATCCGCGGTGTACTGAATAAATGTGACCAGAAGATCGATCAGGAATAGACCGAAGAAGAGCTTGAGCGCGTATGGCTCTAGGGCGCTGGCGTAGTGTTGTGCCGCCGTATAATATTGCGCCGCTGCAGCGTCGAGGGAGAAGCCTCCAGGTCCCATCTATCAAACAAGCCTCCTTTAGTCTGCGGCGGGCTTGAGCAGCCGCAGCTTATGTTCGGTAACGACCGGCGGCGGTATCGTGATGATCCGATCGCTGGTAAGCGGGGGCGGGATGGTAGCTCGCTGCTTGAGCGCCGCGATTCGGTAATGCTGGACCGCTTGTGTGCGAATGGCCGGGCAACCGCGGGTGAAGATCAGGAGTTCATTGGTGGGCATCCGAAGGACTTCATCCGGCGTCATCAGCGGGCGGCGCGTCTCGGGCTCGGACAGGCTTTTGCCAGTGGTCGAGGTCGTGCGCTGAACGTGCCGCACAGAGGTGTCGCCGATCATGTCGGAGAGCTCCTCGGCGGTTTCCGTGTTGTTGGGCGCCGGGGTGAAAGCCACTGTAGTGTGACAGTTCCCGGTGACGGACTGATTGCGGCCGTAGGCCTGATAGATCTGCGCGAGGTCCTGAGCTACCAGACAAGCGCGAATACCATAGCCCGCAACGAGTGAGAGTGCCTCGCCTAGCACAGCGAGATGCCCAAGGGTCGGGAACTCGTCCAGCATCATTAGCAGCGGATGCCGGTTAGCCGATATGGCGCGACCGTCTTTGTAATCCAGCGTGGTAGTGAGGGTCCGGATGATCTGGTTGAGAATCAACCGCATCAAGGGCCGCAGCCGGTCTCGGCTCGCCATCGGCACTACCAGGTAAAGGGACACGGGCCGCTGATGATTCACCAGGTCGTTGATCTTGAATTCCGATTGCTCCGTATTCGCGGCAGCGATGGGATCTCGGTAGAGCGACAGGAACGAGAGGACAGTTGAGAAAACCCCCGAACGCTCATTTTCACTTTTACTCAAAACCTCACGCATGCTCTCGGCGACGATCGGATGCTTGCGGGTCGGATCGCCACGATAATCGCGCCAGCCCATTGAGCCATCCGGATCGTGCTCCTTTGCCAGCATGTAATTGATTGTCTCTTCGAGCTTGCGTGAGGGGTCACTGAGGAAACCGGCGAGACCGCGAAGGGTCTTGTTGGACTCGGCATAGAGCAAATGCAGAATCGTGCCGGTGAGGAGGGCAGCGCCGGTCTTGACCCAATGGTCATTGAGCCCCTTGCCATCGGGGTCAATGATCATGTGCACGATGTTCTGAACGTCCTCGGCCTCGTGCACCGTGCGTAGCCGCACTTGCTGCAGCGGGTTGTATTTAACGCTGGCGCCAGTCGTGTCGGTCGGATCGAACTTCAAACAGAGATGGCCCATGCGCTTGCGTGCGCCGGCGGTCAGCTCCCAATTCTCTCCCTTGATGTCGTGAATAAGGGCCGAGTGGGGCCAAGTGAGCAGGGTAGGGATGACGATGCCGATGCCCTTGCCGCTCCTGGTCGGTGCCACGACCAGGACATGGCCCGGTGAGCAATCACGTAGGTAGAAGCCGCGCCAAGCACCCAGAATGATGCCGATGCGGCGTTTGCGGATAATGTGCGCGAGCCAGCCGGCGAGCAGCCCGGCCTTGATCATGTCGCGCTGGGACGCCCAGCGAGCGGAGCCGTACAAGTCGGGCGCGCTAGTTACCGTCAGTGAGTGGCGGGCGATCACGATCGTTCCTATGGCGAGGCTCGCGACCATCAGGAGGGGAGTCAGCACAAGTCGTGTACACGCATCCCAGACAGGTTGATATTGTTGGACGGCGTGCCACTCAGCCCACCAGATGAGCCATTGCCAGGGCGGATAAAAGCTGTGCAAGCCGAACATCTCGGCTGCGCAGAAGGTGGCACGCTGGCTAATGATAAGCGCGCCGAGCGCAAAGCCCCCGAGGGCCAAGAGCTTGATCCGGGTGAGGCGGGCTTGAGCGTTGGCGTTGGCAACACGGTATGGACGCGATTCAGTCAACGTCGCGCTCTAAGCCTTGCTGCCGTTCGCGTTCGAGCCGCTTGATGATGTCGCGGTCGCGCTGCAGCTCCCGCAGCTTTTGCTCGTGGTCAGGCGAAAGCCGCCAGCTCGATTCACCGATGCGGCTCGCCAGGCTGAGCCGTTCGAGGTAATCGAGCCGCTCGATTTCCTGTCGCATACGGTCCTGGCCTACGCGTGGCGGGCCTGGATATGCGACGACACCATTGGCGTCCTGGCGGTACTGCAGCGCGCGATCGATATCGGTCCAGTTGTTGGCCTCGATGCCGCGTTCGCGCGCAGCGAGCATTTCGTGTTCCTGGCGCGGACCTAAATCGCGTTCAATGAGCGATTGGCTGAGATCCCGAATTCCGGTTGCGATGTAGTCACGATCGAGCTCTAGTTCGCGTCCGTCGTCGCGCACGCCCCGCACGAGCATATGGACATGGTGGTTTTCTGTTTCCGGGTGATGGTCGATGGCGGTCCATTCGAGCCTCGTGCCGAGGTCGCGCTCCATATTGGCGGCTAGTTCGCGGACGTGCTCTCTAAGGTCGATGCGATCAGCATCATCTGGTGAAATGATGAATCGCCAGAGCAGGGGGTCATCCTGCTTCTGCCAGGCGTCGACGATCGCGACCATATCGATCTGATCATGTTCAGCATCGAAGCCGATACCGCGTGCGCCGGGCGTCTGCGCGTGCTCTCGGGTGAGATAGCGTGCGCGCTCACGCCAAGTTTTTCCTTTTTGCCGGTTGTACGCGATTTTGACGACGCAGTGCCGTCGATAGACGGCGAGCGCGCTCTGTTTCGGCCGCTGCCGGGCACCACCGCCGGTCGCGGTCAAGCGTGCCTGCCGCTTTATGGTCGTGAGGCGGCCGAAGCTTTTAGGCCAGGAATGCCCGCCGGCATATGGGCGGTCAGGATTGAGTCCGGGCAAGCCAGCAGATGCTTCGCCCGAAACTGTAAATTTCAAGCGTCGCATTGATTCACCATATAATAAGCGGTTCGAGCGCACCGCGAACGTTGCCGGTTGATACGGCTCCAAAGAATCGCGAATCCCAGCTTCGCCGGTTATTGAAGCCGAATAGCCATACCTGTTGGTCAGGAACGGTGCGCATACCCCAAGCGACGTGTGTGAGTGGTCGGTTAGCGGAGTCCCGGGATAGGGTAGGGCTATGCTCGAATCGAATACCATTCACGGCGGTCCAGGCTGGTCGAATCTCAACGGTGTCGCCCGGTAGGGCGCCGATGAGCTTTGCTACCGGCTCTACACCTCCGACGCAGTCGCCCGCGCCGAGATAGCCACGGGCTAGGGCTAGACGGGCCGCTTCCGGCGGTAGACAGGCGAGCACGAGTTCACCACGAGTCAGCGAAGCGGTCACTGTTCGATAAATGCCGGCGGGCGCCGCGCTGTCGGTCGTAATGATTCGCACGTGGCTAGCGCGGGCTATGAACGCAACCAATACAAAGCTGGTCGCCGTCCCTACGGTCGCCAGATAGATCCGGTTGGATGATTTCATTTATCAATCTGGCGGTGCTGGCGCCGCGCCCATGGGAACGGGCCCCCGGATAGTCGCGGGTCCGCCCATGATGGCCGCGACCTTGGCTTGCTCTCGTTGCTGCTGCACGTAAAGCACGGCCCCGCGCAAACAGTAGCCGGCAATCAGCCCAACTAAGGCGGCGGCAATGGTGGTTGCGGTGATTCGCTTCTGCATTGTGATCAATCTCCTTTCCTTCAATCGGGCGGCGGTGCTGCGGCGCCCATGGGAATTTGGCTCACGATCTGTGCTGGCGCGCCGATGATGGCCATCGCGCTGAGCTGACTCGCGGTCTGCGCGTTCACGGCGGCTGCTGAATTGACGGTATAGGCGTTGAGCAGGGCCATGATCAGCTGCCGGATAGTCTGTTGCTGCTGAACGCTCATGAGAGCGATTTCGTTTCCGGTCTGGGATACCTGCAGGTTGCCGATAGCGGCGGCATTATCGGCCTCGAGCTGCCCCAGCGTGGTCTGCTCGCCTTCCCAGCTCCGGGCTTGTGCTTGGGCGTCCTCCAGGGTCCCGCTGAGCGTGTTCAGATTGGTTTGCACGCTCTGCTGAGGTGTTGGTGCGGCCTGCTGAGAGTTGTATCCCGGATAGAGCTGCTGAAATATCTGAGCGAGTTGAGCGTTGGAATAACTCAAGCCGGTCTGCTGCGTTATTAGCGCACCGAGCTGCTCGAGAAATTGCTGATTCGGCTGCCACACGCCGGCGTTTCCACCGGTAGTATTCTGCTGTTCGATGGCGAGCTGCTGGAGGCGTGTATCTTCGGCGGTGGGATCGTACACGATGATGCCCTGGCCGCCCCCGCCAAGACCGAAGCCGTCGGCTAAGCCGGGATCTCCCGGAATCGTGAGGGGAGGGCCGCCAGCAGCTACCAGGCCGCCTGGGCCAGGGTTGCCGAACGTCGGATTGGTTGCGGTCGTGCTGACGGTGCAGCCAGAGCTTGGCACAGCTCGCGAGAAGAATTTGTCCCAGCCCTGGCTTTGGAGGGTCGAGCAGACCTTCTGAGAATACGGGCCGGGGCTATTTTGCAGGTTGAACCACTGCTGAATTGCGCCCGCCTCGTTGTGGCTTTGCTGGTATGAAGCGTAAGCCCGAGCGCCGTATACGTCCGCGTTGAAGCAACTATTCTCCTGGGCCAGGTTAGCGCCTGCTCCGTTAAAACCGGGTGCGGCATGGTTTTGTCCACCAGGACGGTTAGCTACACGGTCATTGACCTGTAGGAGGCCGTGCGAGCCGCCGGCATCGCCAACCGCGAGCATGTTCCAGTCGCCCTCGACAGTGGCCTCGGCATACATGAGTTGCGGGCTGATTCCCCATTTGTTGCCGGCCCATTGAAGCACCTCGGCGGTGGTCGGATTCGCCCCGAGATTGCACGCGCCGTCGACGCGCTGCCAAACGGAATTGGCAGGGTAGGCGGCGTGCCAGGCGGCCAGTTGTGCGGCGTAACTAGCCGGATCGGTCTGAGAGATACGGTAATAATACGAATTCGCCGCCTCATTGGCCGCGCCGTTTGGACCCAGCTCGACGCTTGAGCGAGGCGTCGGTACGACCGCGGCGGCAGCCGCTTGATCCGACATGGGTGGGCCACCGATCAGCCCGCCAGGGCAATTAGCGGCTGGTGCTGCGGTGCATGCGTTCTGAGCGATGCAAACACTCGTATAGAGCAGGGCACCGGCCAGGGCGATGGCGGAAATGACGCTTTTCATGCCGATGCTCCGTTCGCGTAATGCGGGAGCTGCACGTCCTCTGCCGGTGGGTAGGACGCGGCCAGGTACTCCGCCCATTCGTCAAGGCCACGTAGCTTGAGCCATTCGACCGGCCAGCGCGCGCCGTACTCCGCAATCATGCGCTGCGCTTGAAATAGGTCCGCTCGGCCGCCGGCGCCGATGAAGGCGAGCGCGGCGGGTCCGAGCCCGAATTGGAAAACCCGTTTGCCGAGGGGCGAAATGTAGTAGTAATCACATTTCGGCCGAGCCTCGGCGATCAGGTCGATTTGGCGGTTGCTGAGGCCGAATTTGGCGTATAGCTCACGCGTCTGCGGATTCCGGGCTTCGGGGGAGGGCAGATAGAGCTTGGTTGGGGTCGATTCCAGAATGACGTCGCGGTATGGG
>JAFATF010000268.1 GCA_019244045.1 Acidobacteriota bacterium | reverse complement strand
CCGCCTTAATCGCCTGGTACATTTGGCTGTACCCGGTGCAGCGGCACAGATTGCTGCTCAAGGCCGATTTGATCTCCTGCTCGCTTGGATCGGGATTCGCCGCGAGGAGATGTTTCACGCTCATCATGAATCCTGGCGTGCAATACCCGCACTGGGCACCGCCCCAGTCGCCGTAAGCTTTCTGAATCGCGGACAAGCTACCATGCTCGCTCACCCCTTCGACCGTGGTAATTTCGTGCCCTTCACAGCTTGCGGCCAGGAGCGTGCATGAAAGCATGGGCAGTCCGTCCAGGAGAACCGTACAGGCGCCGCAGGAGGAGTCATCGCACCCGCGCTTGGAGCCGGTGAGGTCCAAATTCTCGCGCAAAACATCGAGCAATAGCTTGCTCGTCTCCACCGCAAGTTCATGAGTTCGCCCATTCACGCGCACTGTGATCAGTTCTTTTTTCATGGCATTTAGTCGCTGCCGCGAGCAGCCCGGGAACTCGTGTTGGGGTTCATCGTTCGTCTCCTGGCGACCGCCCAGCCGCCGCTTTTGAGAACATTAGAGCGAGGCTCACCAGGGCTGCGGCTGCCCAGGCCGCGGCCGAGATCAGGCGGGTTTCCCTGACTACCGGCTCAGAGGCCCCCGTCCATAACCCCATGCCGAAAGCACAGGTGAAGTTAGCCAGGACCAAAGCGAAAAAAACTCGTTCTTTCCAACAACGCGTCTCCGAGATAAGCCCGATCATGAACACCATCCACACCAGGTGTGTACCAATATCCCAGGGGTCGTGCGACCAGCGCCATGCACCATTGATCCGCGATGCCGCCACTTTGGCGAAATACCCGCAGCAAACTAATCCCAACACCGACAACAGCTTCGACCCACAGATCAGATGAGCCGCTTTAGTGCGCGCCCGCTTCGTGGCTATCTGCCCTTCCACCGGGGCTCCCGTTTCTGCAGAAAGGCTTCCACCCCTTCCTGCGCATCTTCGGTTTTTCTTAGCTCTTCCAAGTAAATTTTTTCGGCGCGAGCGAGGCCCTTATCGAAGTGCATCGAATCCCACGGGAAGATAGCTTTTTTGGCCATGGCCAGCGCGGCCGAACTGAGCTGCGTAAGGCGATCCAGGCATTCTGCCACGCTTCTCTCGAGTTGGGGGGGAGGAACTGCGCGATTGGCCAGCCCCATCTCGGCGGCTTCGCGGCCGCTGATCGTGCGGCCGGTCAGAATCAGATCAGCGGCGCGCTTTTGCCCCACCAAAAAGGCGAGCGCCGTTGCTGCCACGGGCGGATAACAGGCCAGCTTGATTTCGGGGAACCCCCAAGTGGCGCTCTCAGCTGTGTAGGCCATGTCGCAGGCCAGTGCCACTTCGGCTGCGCCACCCAGGCAAGAACCGCGGATGACAGCAATGGTTACTTTCTGGCTTCGAATGAGCGCGCGGATGACCCCATGGAAGGTGACAAGCATCTCCTCAACCTGCTCGGGCGAATGCGCCGCGACGTCAACTCCCGCAGAAAAGGAATTGCCCGCTCCGGAAATGGTTATCACCGAGAGGCCAGGGTCTGCCTCAAGCGCAGCCAATTGCCGACTGAGCTGCTCGATCATAGCAACATCGATGACATTCAGCGGTGGATTGTTAAGCCTGAGCTCGGCCACCCGTGTGCGCCGCTCGATCGAAACTCGTGATAAGGTACTCGCAATTTGGGTCGTCATACGAATGATAAGCGACTGTGAGTCCCCCTATAGATTGATAGCCGATTTGCGTGGCTCACCAATGGTCGCCAGCGGGTCGCGAGCCCCTTCCTTCTCTGCAATCCAGGATTTTTCGTTGGCAATAATCTCGAGTAGCAGCTTCTTGTCTGCCGGGCTTGGCATGTATTCGGCCAGGTGCTGCTCGTAAGCCTTATCGTCGAGCGGCTCACCTGTTTTGGCATGAAACTTCTGCTCTTTATATTTCCCAATCGCCCGATTGAACTTGATATCAGGTGCGTACAGCTTCGGCTCCCCTGGCTTCAGCACGGAGTTGAAACGCTCGATCAAGCCGGCAACCTCTTTATGGTAAAGATGGCGGTTATAGTCATTGAGATCGTCCAGATCGGGCTCGGTCTGGTTCTGCGGCTCGTCATAACGTCCTTTGAGGCCCCACACGTAAGCCCAGTGCGCGGAGGAGGAGTGATCGGTGCCGAACAAATCATAGGAACTCGAAATCCACTTGTTGAGATACTTCTGAATGAGCCAGCCGGGAATGCGGCCGGCCTGCACGATGCGTTTCAAGCCGTCGTTCCCCGTCCCCATGTGGAACGCTTCCTCCCGCAACATGTAGGACATCGAGCGTCCCAGGGGAGCAAAGCCCGAATATTTCAGCATCTGCAACTGGAATTTGCCGTCCCGGTCGACAAAGTCGGTATAGGTGAAAAAATCCATCCAGTTATCCACATCAACGTTGAATGCCCCCAGCAGGCGTTTATTTTCGAAGGCGCGCCGCTCGAGCATCTTTTGTGCCTCCACTTTGCCGGAATATCCAAAATGCTCGACGAGCAAGGCGCACATCTGCCAACCATGCCGCATCTCCTCGATCATGACCCGGGTGAGGGCCCGACGATCCCAGTCCGTGGGCGCGGTTTCAAACAGATGCCGCTGCTGCTCTACGCTGGCAAACTCGGTATCTCCCTGGTAGACGATCAGATTCATGAGCGCATCACGCATTTGCTGCGTGGGCACACGGCGGAGGTTCTGCCATTTATTGCGTCCTTTGAAGGCGCCAAACTGAATTTCTTCGCTTTCGATGGCACCGTAAAGGGTATCAAACTTGAATTCGGCGATCTGGTCGCGGTTGACGCCGATCTCCTTACGCCACTCGTCAAATAATCCGATCCAGTCGCTAAAAGTTCCGATTTTTGCTACTTTGCCTGGCATAATTGCGCCTCATTTCCTTGCGATCTTTGTGTTTCGTCTGTGCCGAGCACCCTCTCGACGGCTGGTGGTCTCAAGACCGTGGGCGCAAATGCCCCCCTGCAGGGACGATGCGTTTGGCGGCGCCCTTCGGGCACTGCATTGCCCATTGCCAGCCGACTCTTCACCCCAGGTTCATCCACACCGTCTTTACCTCCGTGTAATGTTCGAGCGCATTCTGTCCCAGCTCGCGTCCAAATCCCGAGCTCTTGTACCCGCCGAAGGGCAACGACGGGTCCATTAAGCCATAGGTATTAATCCAAACTGTGCCGGCTCGCAGCTGGCGTGAGACGACATGCGCTTTCTTTACGTCTCGCGTCCAGACGGCCGCCGCCAAGCCGTACGGGTTCTGGTTGGCGAGCTCGACCACCTGATCGAGCCCATCAAAGGCGAGGATCGCCAGCACGGGACCGAAGATTTCCTCCTGCGCTATTTTCATGTCATTCTTGACCTCATCAAAGATGGTCGGCTGGATGAAAAAACCCTTGCCATCATTGAGAGTGACGCGATTACCTCCGGCAATGAGCTTGGCGCCCTCGGTCTTGCCAGCCTCGATGTAACCCAGCACGGTTTCGATCTGCTCCCGACTGACCATAGCGCCCATGCGCGTCTTAGGATCGAGCGGATCGGCGGGCTGCATCTTCTTGGCGCGAAGCACCAGCTTCTCGAGAAACTGGTTCTTGATTGGAGTCTCGAGGAACAGGCGGGAGCCGGCATTGCAAACCTCGCCCTTGCCATAGAAAATCCCATTGATCGCACCCTTGACCGCACTCTCAATATCGGAATCGGCAAACACAATGTTGGGGGACTTACCGCCAAGCTCGAGCGTGATTCGCTTCAGAGAATCGGCCGCGCCGCGCATTATTTCCCGCCCCACCGCGCTCGATCCGGTGAACGCGATCTTGTCGATGGCGTCATGCGCCACCATGGCTTTTCCCACATCTGGACCGCCGGTCACGATATTAATGACGCCAGCCGGAAATCCGGCTTCGAGGGCTAGTTCTCCCAAGCGCAGGGTAGTAAGCGAGGTTTGCTCGGCAGGTTTAAGGATCACCGTACAGCCGCAAGCCAAGGCCGGCCCGAGTTTCCAGCAAGCGAGTAGCAGAGGAAAATTCCACGGAATGATCAGACCTACTACGCCCACCGGCTCACGCAGGGTATAGGTAAAGGCGCTCTCAAAGGCGTTGACCGTCTCACCGTGAATCTTGGTTGCCCAGCCGGCGTAATAGCGGAGCACATCGACAACCATGGGCAGGTCGACATAGCGCGACTCAAAGATAGGTTTGCCGTTGTCAAGCGTTTCCAGCTCCGCAAGCTCGGGCAGGTGGTTTTCGACCAGGTCCGCCAGCCTCCAGATGAGGCGCCCTCGCTCGCTCGCCGACATCTTGCGCCAAGGACCCAGGTGATCTGCAAAGGCTTGGCGCGCAGCCTGGGCGGCGTGATCGACATCGGTCGCCGAAGCCTCGACCACGCTCGTCAGCACTGCACCGGTTGCGGGGTTAACGGTCTCGAATGTCTTCGATCCATCCACCCACTGACCATTGATCAAGAGCCGTCCAGGTTCGATATGTGCCTTGCTTGCGCTCATCGGTTGTTCTGGTCTTGCGAAGCGTTGTAGGGTGCTTGCTGACGGCAGCATGGCACCCCGGATAGCGCACGTCGCGCCAACCCCACACCTGCCATCACTTGGCGGTGAAGGTGGCAGGACGCTTTTCAACGTAAGCGCTCAAACCCTCCTTGGCATCATCGCTCTGAAATAGCAACTGCTGGTCTTCACGCTCGAGGGCAAGCGCCGACTCAAGTGGGATCTCCCACCCGGTCTGGACCGCGCGCTTGATTCTGCCCACCGCCTTGGCGGCTTTATTGGGCGGACAGAACTGGCGGGCATATTCCATGACATTGTCCATGAACCCTTCGCGTTCAAAGACGTCATTCACGATACCCAGTTCCTGCGCCTCTTCAAAAGAAAAAGTATTTCCCGTGACCATCAACTCGATAGCTTTGCTCTTTCCGACCAGCCTCGCAAGGCGCTGTGTCCCCCCGGTGCCGGGCAGAACGCCCAAATTAATCTCCGGCAATCCGATCTTGCCTGCGTCCTTACGCGCTATGCGGATATCGGCGGCCATGGCGATCTCCAGCCCTCCCCCGACCGTATGTCCGTTCAAGGCCGCGATCACCAGCTTGGGCGTGTGTTCCAGGCGCAGCAGAGTTTCATTGGCATGCAAGCAGAAGTAGTATTTAAACGTCGGGTCAACACTGGCCAGCATGCGAATGTTGGCGCCCGCCGAGAAAAACTTGTCTCCCGCTCCGGTCAGCAGAAGAACGTGAACGTCGTTGTCCATGCGCGCCTGCAGAATGGCGTCGTCGAGCTGCCGGTTCATTTCATAGGTGTAGGTATTCGCTGGTGGGTCATTCATCTCGATCACGGCGATGCCGCCATCGCTGCGGTACTTGATCAGCTGCTTGGTAGTCTGGCCGGTGACCGGCTGCGTCGTAGTTGCCATGGCAAGCTCCTTGTCAAAAGTTCAATTGTGCGATTTCCGTTTCCCCTTAGGTCTAGAACAGATCCCGTCTAATAAAATGTCTCCCATTTGCCTGGCCAACTCAGCGACGTCAGCATCGACGCGCGGGTTGTACCAGGTATAAATCCAGTTCATCATCCCGAACAGGCTGAGCACGGCCATGCGGCTCGAAAAATCAAGATTTCTCGCCTGCTTGAATTCATCCATCAATTGCCGGCAAATGCGGTAGTATTCGCGCTTCATGGTCGCGATTTCCGCGCCGAATCCGTTCTTGAGGGCGTCATCCTCATGAGAAAGAACCTTCATCGCTTTCTGATTGGTCAGAAAATATTGAAGGTGATTAAGAATGAAGACTCGGATGCGGTGCTCGGGATGGGAAACACCCTCGAGCCGCTCGCGTAAGCGCTCGACGATGGTCGTGAACGTGTGCTTCTGGATGAGATATAGGAGCCGCTCTTTCGACTCAAAGTAGTAGTACATTCCCGCCAGAGACATGCCGCTCGAACGGGACAAGTCGCGCATCGAGGCCCCCGCGTAACCTTTCTCGCAGAATACTTCCGTAGCGTGCTCCAGGATCTCGGCTAGGCGGCGGTCAAAGCGGCTGCCGTTCGCAACCTGCACCGGGATCCGACGCGGCCGAGGGATTTTGACGGCAGAAGCCATGGTTGCTTATTCGAACGTTCGTTCGAATTATAAGACGATTGTTACCCGGATACAAGGGGCGGACGGCCATCGGGTACATCTTCCATGCCGCGATAGCCTTGGACAAAGTTACATTTTCAACTGTCTTGACGCGGGGGGGCGCACCAGATGCGCGCAGCCCCACGAGGGGGAAGCTGCGCACCACTGGCGACGAGAAACCCTACTTGGAGAAGCTTAATTGCGAATGTCCCGCAAGAGGTTTTCGATTTCGACCTTGATTTCGGCGGTTACCGGCAGGAGAGGCGAGCGCGGGATGCCGCCGTAGTAGCCGTTGAAGTCCATAGCGTACTTAATCCCAGGAATACTGAATTCAGCACCGATGCGTTCGGCCGCCCCTCGAATGCGCTCCTGCTTGAGAGCTGCCAAGGTTCGATCGCCTTCCTTCCAGGCGGCATATATTTCGTAGCAGGCGGTGGGCGCGGCATCGGCAAACGCCAGAATCGCGCCCACAGCCCCGGCTTCTAGGGACGGGTGAAATTTATGCGCGGCTCCCACCAGGACCTGAAAACCGATTTGTTTTTGGCGCGTTTTCATTCCGGAAACCACTGTAACCGACGACGAGGAGGATTTGGGCCCATCCCCGGCGAGTGCTCCCACCAGGACAAATTCCCCACTCTGGCCGTAGTTTTTTGCCGTCTTCAGCATGCGCGCCGTAATGGCCTCGGAGGTCTCACTCACCGTGACGCTCCGTTTCACGTGCCCTGTTCCGGTCACCATTTTCTCTACTTTTTCAACATCACCCGACGATTCCTTGATGCCAATCAGGTTGGGATGCTCGGCAAGTTCCAGGACGAGTTCCGCGGGAATATCGTAAGCAGTCGCCTGCGGAAAGTTGTAAATGATCACCGGCAAGGGGGAGCGGTCGGCTACAAAGCGATAAAAGGCCAGCATGTTTTTAGGTTTCATCTGGCTACGGTAATAGTGGGGCGTCCGCACCATAGCGACATCGTAACCCAGTGTGGCGGCGTACTCAGTCAGACGCAGGGTTTCAGCGGCCGATTCAACGCCGGTACCGGCGATCATCACTTTATGGGGCGCCGCCGCGCTAATCGCCGTCTTAAGCACCTCGCGCCGTTCCTCATCCGACAGTAGAATCGCTTCTCCCGTGGACCCGAGTACCACGATGCCGGCTATCGGGGTCTTGGAATAGTGCTCGACATTGCGCTCCAGCTTTTTGACATAGACGGTGCCGTCCGGAAAAAAGGGGGTGGTGATCGGAGGAAAAATTCCTTGCAGAAACATTCTTGCTCCCAAATTGACGTCTGTTTATATTGTAAGGCGAAAAACAGCCGGTTGGCTCCCTCCCTTTACGGTAAACCATGGCAGACGTGAACTTACCCGTTGGCTTCGAGTAGGCGACGCTCAGGAGTTGCCAGCGCCGGCGCGAATTTCATCCCATAGAACAAAATCGCCGCCGATATTGCCGTCGCCACCACCGTGCTGATGAAGCCCGACTCCAGCGAGGAACGATCAGATATTTTTCCGATCAACCAGGGCGAAAACGCGTCTCCCAGAAAGTGAATGACAAACAAGTTCACTGCGATGGCCGTGGCGCGGATGTGCGCTCCGACAGAATTAATAATGGCAGCGTTTAGCGGCGCCGTATTTAGCAGCAACAAAAAAGCCGCCAGCACGATGCCAGGCAGCATCGCGGGACCGCGATGAAAGAGCGCAACCACCATTACCGGCAGGCCGCACGCCATACTTACGGCCGAGACCAGGTAATAAGCGCCTTTAGTGCGCCCGAGCAGCCGATCTCCCAACCACCCGCCGGCCAAGGCAGCCACCGTGCCATCGGCGGCGATGATTAGCCCAAATAAATTATTGGCCTGCCCCAGCGTGTATCCTCTCATACGCGAGAGAAAGGTCGGCATCCATACCAGCAGCCCGCCCTGGGCGAAGGTCATCATGGCCATGCCCAAAGTGGCAGTCAGGAACGCGGGGTTGTGCGCCAGCCCGAGAACTTTGCCGCGCTCGTCGGTTTCGCCGATCGAATCAAACTGTCCCCGCTCCGGTTCAGGCATGACCAGCATCACCGCTCCGAGCACAAACCCCGGCACAGCCGCAACGTAAAAAGGTGCGCGCCATCCCAAGCGAGTTCCGAAGTACCCGCCGATGAGGTAGCCAAGCGCGAAGCCTACCGGTATGGCAAGATAAAAAACCCCGAGCACCCGGCCGCGCTTCGATTCGGGAAAAAGATCGGCCACGAATGTGGGGGAGATAGTTACAAAGCTGGCTTCCCCGATCCCCACCAGCGTATGCCTTATCAGCAATGCTTGATACGTATAGGTCACCGCCGTCAGGAGCGTAACCGCACTCCAGGCAAAGGCTCCTAGGGCGATGATCAGCCGGCGCGAGTACCGGTCGGCCAAAGGTCCCATGACGGGCGCTGCCAAAGTGTAGAAGATCAAGAAGACGCTGGTGAGGCGGCCGATCTGAGCGTCGCTTACGTGGAATTCGCTCTGGATCAGCGGCTGGACGGCGTTCAGAACCGTGCGGTCAATGTAATTGAGCAGGTTCAGCGCGGTCAGGACGGCCAGCGCGGTACGTGGAAACAAGCGAGTGGAGGCCACGGGTGAGCGACTATAACATGCCAGCTACTACGGTTCGCTGGCCATTGATTCCCGCTCGCCTGTGACTCGGGCAGGGCCGTTCTCAGGACGGGGCCAGCGAGCCACGACAACCGTCGATATTCCTCCCCGGGGGCGAAAATCTCCTTTGACCTCTGCCCAGATCGGCCGCGCAGAACGCACGATGTCTTCCAGAATCCGGTTGACGATATTTTCCTGAAAAATTCCTAAATTGCGGTATGACTGCAAGTATTCCTTTAAGGATTTCAGCTCCAGGCAGTGCAGGTCCGGCATGTAGCTGATATGGATTGAGGCAAAGTCAGGCAGTCCCGTCTTTGGACACACCGAGGTAAACTCCGGATCGTGCACCACGATTTCATATCCCGGAAACTGGTTTGGCCAGGTCTCGATCTCGGGAAAGGCGGCATCCAATCCCGACTTGGCGTGCTCCGCTGTGTAAGGTCGTGAGTTCAACATTGCCTTCCATTGTATAGAGTCCGCAACTGCACATCTAATCGACTTGCCCGCATTCAACGCAATGGCCGGCAGAGTGCGAGGATTAACTTGTTCTAACGTTTTCTTGTTGCGACGGGGTTAGAGAGACGATCAGCCGCCACTCAGCAGCTACTCCGGAGGCTTGCGCGACACGGAATTTTTTGCGTGCAAAACGCACCGTCCGGCATCCAACGAAGTGTTTCCGTGACTCAAGATACCATCCCTGTCGAGCCTCCGCCGGTGGTATCTTAGTACTTACGCATCATGTAGATGGCAGCTCTGAACAAAGGCGGTGCGGGCTTTTTCGCCCGTAACCGATGGTGGATTGTAGCAATCGCCATCATGTTCGCGGTGGTGCTATTTGCTGCCTTCAACTCGATGGCCGGCGGCGTGATCCCAGTACGCGCTGATCATGTGAGGACCGCCAATATTCGCAGTGTAATTTCGACCAATGGCAAGGTCGAGCCAATCAGCAACTTTGAGGCGCATTCTCCAGTGGCCACCACCGTGAAGAGCGTTCTGGTTAGAGAAGGGGACCACGTCAAGCGCGGCCAGCTATTATTGCAGTTGGATGATGCCGAGGCTCGCACCAGCGCAGCCAAAGCTGTTGCCGAACTCAAGGGTGCGCAGGCTGACATCAACGCCGCCCAGACGGGAGGCACTCGCGAGGAGGTCCTTACCGCCGGGGCGCAGTTGGTCAAAGCGCGTGCCGAGCGGGATAACGCTCAGCGCAATTTCGAGGCTCTCGAGCGCCTCGAGAAAAATGGTGCCGCCTCGATCGGCGAGGTCAAGGAAGCGGAGGCTCAGTTCAACACGGCCCAGGCGAGCGTCAATGTGCTCGAACAGAAGCTAAGGAATCGCTATTCCAAACCGGAAGTGGCTCATATCGAAGCGCAAAAAGGGGAAGCGCAAGCGGCATATGATGCCGCCGCCGATATTCTCAACAAGTCGAATGTGAAAGCGCCGTTCGACGGCGTGGTCTATTCCGTGCCGGTCCACGCCGGAAACTACGTCAATCCTGGCGATCTGTTGTTACAGGAAGCCGACCTGTCGCAGGTTCGGGTGCGCGCATTCGTGGATGAGCCGGACGTCGGCCGCCTTGCTCCCGGTGAGCGCATCGAAATCACCTGGGATGCCGTGCCTGGCCGCATTTGGCAAGGCCAATTGCTGAGTGTTCCCGCCACCGTCAAATTACTCGGCAGCCGCAACGTGGGCGAAATAACCGCCCACCTCAACAACTCGGATTTTAAGCTCTTGCCCAATACCAACGTCACGGTTCAGATCATCACGGCGGAGCACAAAAACGTGCTAGTGGTTCCTCGCGAGGCGCTTCGCACCGACGATAACACGCCCTACGTCTACCGCATCGTAGATGATCAATTGCGGCGGCAGCCGGTAAGAACGTCCATCGTGAATCTCACTCAGGCAGAGGTGTCGCAAGGCCTCTCGGACAATCAGCTGGTTGCGCTCGGCTCTCCCAGTCCCAAGCCCTTGCGTGACAATCAACCGGTGAAGGTGGTCCAGTAATTGATGTTGACTCTAAAAATGTTCGCCTCCCTGCTGGTGCTTGGACTTGTCCTGCCGGCGACGCGCGCCACAGCCTCGCCCAGTGAAATGTTGGCCGCCGGCCGGGTCGACGAGGTGATCGCTTCGCTCCAAGCCCAACTAGCCAAGACGCCAGCCGATGCGGCTTCCTACAACTATCTCTGCCGGGCTTACTATTCGGTTCGTGACTGGGATCGAGCCATTCCGGCCTGCGAAAAAGCGGTGTCCCTCGCAGGCGGCAACAGCGATTATCACCTCTGGCTGGGTCGCGCGTATGGGGAAAAGGCGGAGAATTCCACTCCTCTGTCGGCCATGAGTCTGGCGCGCAAAGTTCGCAAGCAGCTGGAGAAAGCGGTGGAATTTGATCCCTCGAACATCGAGGCGCGGATTGATTTGGCCGAGTTTTATTTGCAGGCGCCCGGCTTTCTCGGTGGAGGGGAGGACAAGGCGCGCTCCGAAGCCAGTGCCCTCACCAGGATCGCGCGCGCGAAGGCGCATTACGTGCTGGGACGATTGGCGGAGAAAAACAAACAGCTTACCACGGCGGAGAGAGAGTACCGTGCGGCAATCGAGGACTCCGCGGGGAATGCTCACGACTGGGTAAATCTGGCGCTCTTCTACCGACACCAAAATCGGTTGCGGGAGATGGAGCACGCCTTAGACACGGCTGTGAATGCACCCGCCGCACACAACGAGGTCATGGTCGAATGCGCTGACATGCTGATACGCACCGGCCAGAATCCCGCGGCCGCCGCCCGGCTGGTGCGCCGCTATCTTGCCGCAGATCAACCCACGGAGGATTCACCCCTGTTCGAGGCGCACTATGTGCTTGGCTCCGCGCTCGAAAAACAAGGGGACCGGCAAGGAGCCGCCCACGAATATCGCGCCGCACTGGCTCTGGCCAGCAACTTCCCGGCGGCCCGGGAAGGCCTCGGTCGCGTCAACCGCTGATCGGCTTGCCCAGGAATTTACCCGCGAACAGCCTGGACCAGAACCGCGGGTCAGAGGGCGCCGCTCGCGGGCCGGCCTTTTCTCCGCAATTTCTTCGCGTGCTGCACCGAGGTCAGTTCTTATGAAGCCTGGATTACGCCCCTTGACGGTTCTCAGCCTCACGGTTCTCGCCTGCGCAACCATGGAAGCGCAAACCATTTCCCTGCGGCATGCCGTGGAACTGGCATTAGGACGCAGCGGACAGGCTACTCTGGCCGCGGCCGATCAGGAAAAGGCTCTGGCCGCTTACCGGGAGGCGCGCAGCGCCTACCTACCCCACCTCGTTTTCGGTTCAGGCTTGGGCGCCAGTTACGGATTCCCTCTGAGTCTTGAAAATGCGGCGCCTTCGCTTTTCAACGTGAGCTCCCAGCAGGTCCTCTACAGTCCCGCGCAGACGCAATTTGTGCGCGCCGCCCGGACCGCGATGGACGTGACCAAATCGGCCAACGCGGACCAGCGCGATGCCATTATTCAGGAAACGGTCGTCGCCTATATTGAACTCAGCAAATGGAGTCAGGATGGCGATCTGCTTGCGAGGGCAGTCGCCAATAATCAAAAGACGGAGAAAATCGAAGAGGAGCGAATTGCGGCCGGCGTGGACAAGCCAGTGGATCTGGATCGCGCCAAGCTGGCCACGGCGCGGGTGGAGATGCGGATCGCCGAAGCCAAAGGCTCCGCTGATGTCTTGCGGCTTCGGCTCGCGCAGCTCACCGGGCTGTCGGCCGAAGAGTTAGGTACCGATCCTGATTCCATTCCAAACTTTCCGGCCGTTCCGCAGGATGATAATTTGGCCAACAAGGCAGTCGCTGCCAACCCGGCGGTGAAATCGGCCGAGCAGCAGGCGCTGGCCCGACAGTTGACCGCCGAGGCAGAGCACAAGGCGCTCTATCCGGCGTTCGATATCGCCGGCCAGTACGCGGTACTCAGCAATTTCAATAATTACAAGACTTACATCAAGAACTTTCAAACTAACAATGCGAGCGGCGGCCTGGTCATTCGCTTCCCTTTCCTCGATACAACACAGCGTGCGCGCGCTGCCCAGGCCAAAGCCGATTTCATTCGCGCCAGCCGTGAGGCCGAGCAGGCGAAGGACAAGATGAAGTTAGAAACCCTTCGCCTGCAGCGCTCGGTCGTCGAACTCGAGGCGGCTGTCGATGTAGCGCAACTCGAATATCAGCTTGCACAAACCGAACTCAGCGCGACCGAAACCCGACTGCAATCGCAACTTGGCACCTTGCGTGAAGAACAGGAGGCGCGCAGCAAGGTCGAACAAGCCTACGATTCGCTCACTGACGCGAATCTTACGCTTGAGAAAGCAAAGATTCAGTTGTTACGCAACACTGGCGAGCTCGAGCAATGGGCGCTGGCAGGAAGCTAAGTGGGCAGGAATCGAGCGAAAGCTTGCGGTTATTTGCACCTGCGTGTAAGTACCTGGCTGTGCCGTCTTCTTCCCGGGAAATGTCGCACCGAATACCTATTTGAACCTCCTTGGGTTGCTGCCCGCTGCGCCAAAATACCTTCGGCTGCACCCAGCTGCCGTTCAGCGCAAAGGTGACCTCCCGGCAGCGGGGGCGCATCCTATACTGCGATTAGACGGTCGAAAGCGCACCGCAAAACAAAGCGCAGGAGTATTCTGCGCGTTGGGGTGGATGTTACTATGGTTAATTAGCCCTATGCCCCTGAAAACCCTGTTTCTGAATCCGCCCTCGTTTGAAAACTACGACGGCGGCGCCGGATCTCGCTGGCCCGCGACCCGCGAGATCGAGTCGTATTGGTATCCGGTTTGGCTGGCCTATCCCGCGGGCATGCTGGAGGGTGCGCGCCTGCTAGATGCCCCTTCGCATTACATTTCCGGGGAGCAAACCGTCAAGATCGCGCAAGATTATGAATTTCTCGTGTTGTTCACCAGCACGCCTGGCTTTCCCGGAGACATCCGCTTAGCCAATGCCATCAAGCAAGCAAATCCAAGTATCAAGATCGCCTTTGTAGGCCCGCACGTTTCCGTCCTCCCGGAAAAATCATTGCGGGAGTGTGCGGCAATCGATTTTGTGTGTCGCAAGGAATTCGATTATGCGGTCACCGACTATGCGCGGGGCAGAGCGCTCGATCAGATTGCGGGCGTGTCTTATTTCCAGGATGGCCTGGTGGTGCACAATCCCGATGCGCCGCAGATTCAAAACTTGGATGCGCTTCCACACGTAACTGACGTTTACCGCCGCGATCTCGATGTAACCCGCTACAACGTTCCCTTTCTCCTGCACCCCTATGTCTCGCTCTACACAACCCGAGGTTGTCCCGCGCAGTGCACCTTTTGCCTGTGGCCGCAAACGCTTAGCGGGCATCCTTGGCGCAAGCGGTCCTCCGACGATGTGGCGCAGGAAATGGCAAAGGCGAAGCAATACTGGCCCCACGTCAAGGAATTCTTCTTCGATGACGACACATTCAATATCCAGAAAGCTCGCACAATTGAACTCTGCGCGAAGTTGAAGCCCTTAGGATTGACCTGGTCTTGCACCTCGCGGGTAACCACCGACTTCGAAACTCTGAAAGCGATGAAGGAAGCGGGCTGCCGTCTGCTTATCGTGGGCTACGAGTCGGGCGACCAACAGATTCTCAAGAATATCAAGAAAGGTGCGACTAGCGAACGGGCGCGGCAATTTACCAAAGATTGCCACAAGCTCGGCCTGGTCATTCACGGCGATTTCATTCTGGGGCTACCCGGTGAGACGCGCCAGACCATCAACAACACGATCGCCTTCGCCAAAGAGCTGGACGTTGAAACCATTCAGGTGTCAGTGGCGCACGCCTATCCGGGCACCGAGCTCTACGACTATGCCGTCAAGAATGGCTTCATGGTCAGCGAGAATAAGATGGTCGATGAAGCCGGCCATCAGTTGGCGCACATTGAGTATCCCGGCTTGGCCGCCGACGAGATCCTGGCTGCAGTGCACCGCTTTTATGACGAGTATTATTTCCGCCCTAAGGCTGTGTTCCGCATCCTGAGAAAAGCTGCGTTTAAGACCTCCGAGCGCAAGCGCCTCTATAAAGAAGCCAAGACCTTCCTTAAGGTTCGCGCCATGCGCAACCGGCTGGTGAAGGAGAAGGCGCGGAATCCCAACCATGGCGCAGCGCAGGCGGAGACCGCCGCAAAAGCCTGGGAACAGACAGTTTGAGTTACCACAAATACCTGGTACTGGCTGGGGTCACGTTGTGTTCAGCCATCGGTGACAGTTTTCTCTCCCGCGGCATGAAACTCCTGGGTAGTGTGCCGCCGAACCACGTTTCCCACATCCTATTGGCCATTACTCATCCCTGGGTGGCCGTAGGCATTGCTTTTCTCATTTCTTTTTTCGCCTGCTACGCCAGTGCGCTTTCCTGGGCTGACCTGACGTATGTGCTGCCGGCAACTTCGATCGGCTATGTAGTCCTCGCGGTCATTGCCAAATACGGATTACATGAACACATCACAACTGCCCGCTGGATTGGCATCGCGCTTATCAGTATGGGTGTGGGAGTAGTCGCCGGAGGACCGGAATTGACGCATCATTCTCCAGATTCGCAGCCGGTTGAGGAAGAATTGGCCGCTTTATGTGTAGGAGGACAGCGGTGAAGAACCTCTACACTTGGTGCGCCGTCTTGGCCGTGGTTCTCTTTTCGACCGGGGGGGATGTGTTGTTGTCCCACGCCATGAAGAGTGTGGGAGATGTCGGCGCCCTGCGCCGTAGCCGGGGTGTGAAGTTCGTCATTCGCCGCATTCTCCGCCGGCGAACGTTTTTTTTCGGCCTGGCGTGCATGGCTCTAGCCTTTTACAGTTTGCTGTTTGGCCTATCCTGGAATGATGTCAGCTTGGTTGGACCCGCCGCCGCCTCGCTCACGTTCGTGGCGAATGCATTCGCAGCCCGAATTTTCCTGCGCGAAAA
>JAFATF010000526.1 GCA_019244045.1 Acidobacteriota bacterium | reverse complement strand
GCCGCCGATAGCGAAGCTGTTATAAGACCCCAACGTAAATTCATAATCTTTGCTCCTCCTGAATTGGGCGTACTCCCGCTTATGAACTGCAAGCTTTCTGCCAATGCTGAGTAGCTGCCTGTCCTCTGCCTATCAGCGAGATGCGCCGATGCGTCTGCCGGCAACATAAGATGCAGGTTCTTTTTGCCCATTCCGGATAATACCCGCGTAGAAAGTGGCTAGGGTTCGCGGGCCAGCGATTCTCAGGCATTCACTGTAGACCGAGGAGAGTTCCTGAGGACGGGCGGGCGATAACGAGAATCTCCTGCCCGTCCGGGCCTCTCACTGACGGCCATCGCGCGGGTGCTTGAAACCGGTGGTCAGGAAAATATCGCGCGGGCAGCAATGCAATGCTGTGCCCGAGTCATCCACCTCGATTTCGATCTGATCTTTGAGGTTCTCCGCGCCAGCGGCATTGATGCAGAGGGGAATGCCGATTGAACCTGCACATACTCTTTTTTTCCGAGATCACATCCCACAAGAGAATTTCCACATTGAATTGCCCTGCCGCAGCCAAGTCATGGGTTTGGTTAGTGAAGAACTGAAATCTTAAAAATGGGAAGCGAACTCCCGAAGCCGGCAGCAACAGCCTAAAGGCGCAGCAGAGGCCGGGTGAGGCAAGTCGGCCCCCCGCCGCCGTTGATCGACAACTCGGTTCCTGGAAATGTTCGCACATCGAAACCGGCGCGCCGCAGTCGCTCATTAGTCCTCTTGTTTTCCTCTAGGGCGAGCAACCGCCCTCGCCCGAGAGACAAAACATTCACGGCCAGCGTCTCGCGCTCTGCCGAATCGATCTCAATCAACGAATACGCGCGCGAGCGCAAGAACTCTACGGTCTCGACCGCCAGCCAGGCTAAGTCGGCGAGGGCTGTAGTCTCATCAAGCAAGCTGATCAGTGACATCAGATGCAAGCACGCGGAGGGACCTGCGCCATAAGGCAATGGCGCCGCAATTACCTGAATGCCCTTGGGCGCAAGCAATTCATGGATTTGGTGGATGCCCGTGGCATTCGTTCGATAACCGTGCCCGATCAGCAGAGTCTTCGAATCAACCCAAACCATGTCCCCCGCTTCGGCAGTTGCAGGTGGAAGGATATGGCCGAATATCGGCATTCCGAGCTGCTCATAGAGCTGCTGTTGTTGAACCGCCTCGCCTACCCGGTTCGCTTTGCCTGGTCGCAACAGGATGCTGCCAAAGTCGGTGGGCAGCGAAGCATCATGTGCATAGACGGCATCGAGAGAAAGCTCAGGCGACGGCGGCAGGGTTAAGACTTCTGCGCCCATACCTTGCAACTCACGGCACATCGCGTCGTGCTGAGCGCTGGCCAGGTCGCCTTGGATCGCATGCCGGAAACCTAATTCCTGCCATCGGGCGGCGCAGTCGCGTTTACCCCAACCGGCGTCCGCCGGTGAACACACCAGAACTCGCTTGAGCACTCCGACCATGGAGTGCCCATTCCAGGTAGACTGCGCGATTGCGGTTTCCATGCTCCAGACCATTCGAGAGCGCAATGCGATTGTACGACATGACCATTGGCCACTGAACGCGAATGTATGACAGGCGCCTTCCTCAGCTGCCAACTCGGCCCTCGCTCTTCAAGTTGAACGGAGCTGAGCCCACAGAGGCCTTTTTAGCTCGCAGTCCGTCCGATGGAGCGAAATGCTTCCCGCGGACTTGATCGAAGTTCTGATCCGAGCCGATTTTCTGGCCGCCATTCTCTCCCGTATAATTTTCGTCTTAGCCGAATCGCATGCAATTTTTTGCAAGCCGCAACTACGGGCAAGCCGCCACCCAAGTATCAAAGCTCACAATCGATTGCTCCCGAAGCGGGGACGCCAGTCGGCGCTGGGTGTTCTTGCTAGGCCTTTGGGCCCTGATCTATGTGTCTGGCGTTTTCACGCCGCCCCTGCTCGACGATGCTGATACCGTCCATGCCGAGGCTGCCCGCGAGATGCTTCTGCGGCACGATTGGGTCACGCTATACGCCAACGGTATTCGCTACTTGGAAAAAGCCCCGCTGATGTACTGGGGAGTAGCTGCCAGTTTTCAAACCTTCGGCGTGCACGAATGGTCTGCCCGCCTGCCACTGGCCGTGGCCGTAGTGGCCTTGCTTATATCCGCTTACTCGCTGGGGTGGCAGATCTATGGTCAACGTGGTGCTTTCTATTCTGCGCTCGTGCTGGTCACCTCCATCGGCCCGTATCTCTATACCCGCTTTCTGATTCCCGATATTCTCGTTGCTCTGTGGCTGACGCTGGGCTTTGGCTTTTTTCTCGCAACCTTCGATCAAAAACCTCCATCGCGTCTCGCCTGCTGGGGACTCGCCTTCACGATCGCTCTCAACGTGCTGACAAAGGGCTTGATCGGACTTGTGTTCCCAGTGAGCATCATCGGAATTTTTGTGTTGTTGACCGGCCAGCTCGCTCACCTCTGGCGCATGCGGCTGCTGTCCTCGCTCGCGGTTCTTTTTTTGATTGCTGCGCCCTGGCACATTCTCGCCGCCCTGCGCAACCCGGACGTGGGTACGACGCGCGGCTTCCTGTGGTTCTACTTTGTAAACGAGCATTTTCTTCGCTACCTGAATAAGCGCGTACCGCGTGACTATGACACCGTTCCGCTGCTCTTGTTTTGGCTTCTGACTATTGTTTGGCTTGTGCCCTGGGCCGCATTCCTTCCCGAGGCGGTTAAACAAGTGCCGCTGCGCTGGCGCGAGCTCCGAGGCCGGCCTTCGGGTGACAGAAATAATCGGTACATTTCCCAGCGCAGAGCCAACCTGCTGCTTTTGCTTTGGGCTCTGGTCATCATAGTTTTCTTCAGCTTTTCGACTCGCCAGGAGTATTACACCCTTCCCGCCCTGCCCGCTTTGGCCCTGCTGATCGGTGGCTGGCTGGCGGAGGAGGAGCGAGACTTGTCGCCGCCAGGACCGCGGCGAGCGGGACGTATTTCCTCAGCTGCCCTGTTTGTATTTGGGTGCACTGCAGGCCTGGTGGGCATCTTCTTCCTGTTCTGGTCAAAACCAGCGCCTTCGAGTGATTTGGCCGAATTGCTGAAGAAAAATCCCAATGAGTACGCCCTCTCGCTGGGTCACTTTCTCGACCTCACGCCCGAGGCGCTGGGAGCCTTTCGCCGGCCCCTCGCGGCAGCATCGCTCTCGTTAGCGTTGGGAACTGCACTGAATTGGTATCTTCGGCGGCGCGGAGCACCGGCGCGAGCGAATCTTGCCCTGGCGGCAATGATGGTCGTGCTCCTCGCCGCCGTGCATTCGGCTTTCGTAACTTTTTCTCCGATTCTCTCTTCCAAAACACTGGCTTTGGCGGTTGAGCAGCAATACCGTGCCGGAGACCAGATGGTTATCAGAGGGCTGTACGAGAATGCCTCGAGTCTGAACTTCTACACCGGCATTCATCTGCTGAGCCTGCACCCGCCCACCGGCAATATGTGGTATGGATCCAAATTCCCGGATGCACCTCGCGTATGGATCTCACAGGAGGAATTCAGCAATCTGTGGAGCTCTCCGACTCGCGTTTTTTTCTGGACCGATCGCCAGCACCCGCCAGAGCTGACTGGCAAAACAGCTCACGTGCTGGCTCGTAGCGGGGGCAAGTTCATCTATGTCAACTTTTAGGGACGCTCCAGCTCACCTAGCCTGCTAAGCCGCGGCAGAGGGCCGCGGCGGGACGGCTCGCACCAGTCTTCCTTTGCGCAACAGATACCGCTCACCCCGCCAAACCACGGTGCGCCCCGCGTATGCGGCGGCCCATAGGCCGAGCGCAACAAAATCACGCAGGGGGATCAGCCAGCAAAAAGTCCGGACCTGCCGATCTCCCAAAACGCATTCGCCGACGACAAAAGCCATACCCAAGCGAGCCACGAGCGCTGAGACGAGCAGTGTCCATGCCCACACTGCTCCTCCCGCAAACGCTACCGCCAGCACGGCCCAGGGTATAGCGAAGGTAAGGCCCAGCGTCAGGTACCCTCGCGGGCGAGAAGCGCGAATGGCGCGCGCCCAGCGCAACTGATGTCGCACGAACTCCCGCCAGCAATAGCCGGGAAGCATGGTCTCTACGATGGTCCCGGCAAGCTCTACCTGTCTCCCGCTTTGCGCCATGCGCGCCCCTAGTTCGTAATCGTCGGCCAGGTAATCGAGAAGCGCTTCGAAGCCGCCGACCCGTTCCAGATCGCTTTTGCGCAAGGCCAGCGTGGACCCCAGGCCGAAGCGAATCTCTCCCTCGAGCGCTTGCGCCATCAGCACTCCGGCGCCAAAGTCGGTGCTGACGCACAGCGCCTCCAATCTCGAACTGATGGTTCTCTCCGCAACACCCCGGTACAGGCAAGTTACCAAACCCACTTTTGAATCGACGAGGGCAGCCATGATGCGTCGCAGATAATCGGCCCCGACACGTATGTCGCTGTCATTGACGAGCAGATAGTCGTACTTGGCAAGAGGCACCATCTGCGCCAAATTGCTGACTTTTATGTTCGTGCCCAAGATTTTGGGGAATGTCAGGACTCGCACATTGCGCTGCGGGAACTCCGCCTGCAGGCGCTCAGCGATGACCAGGGCGGGATCTTGCGGGTCGTGAACGGCGAACAAAATCTCGTATTCGGGATATTCCAGCAGACAGTGGCTGCGAAGGCTCTCGTACATCTCTGGATCCATTCCCCGTAGCGGCTTGAGGATCGATATGGGCGGAGATGGCCGGCCAGCTGCGGGTTTGCTCAGCCCCGCTCTTCGTCGGCGCGTAAAACGGGCGGCCGCCAGCAAGCAACCCAAGTTGTAAATAATTCCACACAATGCAGCGAACGCGCTGATCGCTTCCGGGACCTTGATGGGGTGGATGTGCATCTCCCTTGAGAATAGCTGAGAAGATGATCGTGCTGGCAAGTTTCCCGACAGGCGGCGCGGTTCCGAACAAACGCAAAGACCCGCGGCTTCAAGGCGCGAGCGACAGGATTCCGCGGCTAGCTGTGAACGCGGATTACGGCAGCTTGAATCTAATTGTTATCTGAGTCTGAATGTCGACGGGTTCGCCGTCGAGGGTGTACGGCTTGTACTTCCATCGGCTGACCGCCTCGACCGCGGCTCGTGAGAGGAGGGGATCACCGCTGAGCACCTTCACTCCCGAGATGCTACCTGCTTTGTTGATGGTGGCAAGCAACTGCACCGGGCCGGCAACTCTCATCTGCAGAGCCTGGTAGGGATAAACAGGCTGTACTCTCTTCAGCAGCAAGCCCTGGGTTACCCCCTGCGATACTTTCAGCATTTGTGGCGGCGGTGCTGCCACGGGCACACTTAGAGGGGCTGAACTCACGATGTTCGCAATCGCCGAATCATCTCCTGGAGCGGATACCGAGGGCGCCTCCTCTTCTGGGTCTTTGCTGCCCTTGCCGCCGCTCGGGGTGGGATTCGCCTTGACTAGACGGGGCTCGGGTGCGATCTTCGTGACGACTACCTCCGGTTCCCGGTTACTGGCCGTGGCTGCTTCCGATTTGTGAGCAGTCAACGTGCTCTCTTGCTTGATGGTGGCGGGCGGCTCGACCGCCGCACTTCCCTTTGGAATGGCTGCGGCGACCGTCGCCACTAGCACAGCTGGGGAGTTGTTCATGGTGCTGGGCATCACACGCGGGGTCTGCGGAGCAGTTGACGGCCGACCCGCGGACGGAGACCGTTTAAGCAACTTTGTATAGCCAAGGTATGCGGCGGCCGCTAGCGCGAGCGCGATGATTGCCACAATCATGAGCTTGCCGGGCTGAC
>JAFATF010000062.1 GCA_019244045.1 Acidobacteriota bacterium | reverse complement strand
ATTGAGAGCATAAAGACAATAGTGAAGATTCTAAAAGCAGAAAAGTAAAGAGTATTCTGGGAATGTCCGACAAGATAAGAAATGCAAAACCCAACGGCCGCTGTTGCCATTCCTAAAATCAGATTGATAAAAAAGCTCAACTGATTGACATAAATTTCATGCCATTTGTCCGCAGATAAAAAGTCTTTTGAAAGCGGTGCTGTCTGCGCCATGACGCCGTTCCCTGTTCCGAGTTTGTAGCAGGGGGAATATCACTATGCTCGCTCCGCGGCTTATCCCGTTGTCCCAGATGCCAGCCAGCTACTACGGGTCTTGCGGACGATTTGAAGGCTCCTGAGGCCTACCTGCGAAGTTGACCATCACAAGGCGTGCACCATGCCTTTGGCCTTCTCTGGCTGCTGGCCTGCGGCCCGCAGGGCGGCTATTTTGGGGAGGACCTACCTGGGACAACGGGATAAGCCTCCTCGCTCCGGTCAGGGACGCTTGCGCGATGTATGCCACGGCTCAGCTTCAGCCCATCCTGGCAGCTCAATGAGCTTTTTGCCTTGCCTACTGAGAGGAACACTCTGGTATTGGACCCTCGCTTGACACCGACGTCGAGGAGCCCGTCCCATCCTACCAGGACATGGCGATCAAGTACTAGGACCGCGTGCGTCCGGACTGGGTTTCGGACTGCCACCTATCGGGTACATCGAAAACGTCTCGCGGGCCGGCAGCCGCAGCAGTTCCACGTCGATCAGGGTGGCTCGGTGGGATTTGACATAGCGGGTAAGCTGGTCAGTATTCAAACGCATGCGCAACGGCACGAAGACAACCCGCTGGGTCTTTGGGTCGATACAGTCGATCTCCAGATCAACCCCGTTGACTTGCACCAACCGGTCCCTCCAGTTCGCGCCATTCCAAGCCTCCAGCCGCAAATAAAAAGTCGTAGTGTCGGGGGAGGCCTTGTTCTGGTGAGTATCCTCAAAAAGTTCGTTGATCAGGATCCCCGGCTCGGCTCCACCTCCGAACGAATTGAAGTGGATGGAGCAATCGTTGATCGCGTTACCGTGCTGATCGCGCACGCGCACGCCTACCTGCGCATGCCGATCATACTGCGCCTGCGGGGTGTGAAGAAAATCTTTGACGAACTTCTCAGCTCCGGCAAACAGGCCTTTTAAGCTCAACAGGTGCTTGTCCTGAGCCGCAGCCTTTGCGTAGGTCTGATCGGTCATTTCGCTGAACCTCGTCGCGACCGCGGCATGGGTGGCTTCATCGGCGCAGTTCAATGCTTGTCGGATCAACTCCAACACCTCCTTTCGCGTCTGCGTCCCAGAGACGATCCCCATCTCCTGGGTGGAATGAGCACAGCAGTAGGGGATTGCGAAAGGCACGAGAGGGCGGCGGGTTGCAGTAGCGTTAGCGTTTTGGATCGAAGGCTCTCCCGGAAGGTTCTCCTCCAAAATGTGATAATAATTTCCAGCGAAAACCGAGTGGGCGTCCTTGAAATCCGCCAAATCGCCCCTGGCCGACGCATCAACTGTGCGCGTAGAAAATTCCACGGCGTCGTTCCAGTTAATGTTCTCCGGCACACGCGATGGCCCAATTCTAACGTAGTGGTGATTCAGGTTGCTGGCGGCGACACGGACCACGCCGTCCGAGCCGTCTTCCTTGCCGTAGCGGAACGGGACGATCAGATTCTTCGGCGGCGGTTGGCTGCCGATGATCGAAAACTCCATTACCCCATAATTCTCTCGCATCGAGTTGCCGGGCTGAAGAAAATGACGATGGAGTTCCCAAGCCCAGTTGGACCCGAACTCTAGGTCATCAAGCACCGCCAATCCGCGCTCCGCGCCACCCTCACCGATAAAGCGCAGCCACTTTGCGAGCAGCGTCTCGCCGATGTGTGCCCAGCCACTACCGAGATTGGCGCCCGCCAAATGGATGATGCGCCGACAGGGCGAGGGCCTGGGGCTGCAGCGGCGCACCCAGTTGCGCAGAACCAGCGCTCCAGTCGAGTGGACGATCGCGTTAAACCCGCCGGAATAAAGGACGCTAAAATCGTTTTTGAGAGCTCGGTCGAAAGCTAGAGTAATATCTTCTAGGTCAATGCCGTCGTCCAAGGAGATGTAACGGCTAATGTTGACGTCTAAAATCGGCGGATCTAATTTGGTTTCGAGGTCTTGGGGTAGATTGCCAAAAATTTGAGCTACGGCTTCGGGTTCGTTTTTAGCGCTCTCGGCACTGTAGCCGTGGACGAGAAGAACGGGTTCCATCAAGACCCCTCCTGCGATATCCGCGTATAGCCATAAATCATGAGTTCCCGTCTTCGGCGCAGCAAGCTATTGTTGCACTTCCGAGGCGGTGCTGTTTCTCAGAACGGCTACGAAGACACAGAGCCCGCCGCAGGTTCTATTATCGGACCAGTGCCGATGCTGGCGCGGGGGCTCGCACTCGAGACCACCGAACACCTGGACGGCGCGCTTCTCGACATCAATCTTGCTGGAGAACGATGTTTCCCAATTGCTGAAGCGCTTAAGGTGCGCGATATCCCGTTTGCTTTTTTGACCGGTTATGTAGATTTTGGGACCCCGCCCGAATATCGAGGTGCGCCGCTGTTGGCAAAGCACCGGAGAGGGCCGATGCCAATGCTTGTAAAGGTTGATTTGACTTGCCCGGGCATCGGTTCCTCCCAAGGATATTCGGTCTTGCCAAAAATCCGCCTACCCTCATTGACGGTTCGAGATCTTACTGGAACAAGGCTTTTAAGGTCGCATCGTTAAGCTTGCCATCCGGGATTTTCTTGTCCTTCTGAAACGCAGCGAGCGCCTTGTGTGTCTCAGGCCCGTCAATCCCATCCGGATTTATCTTAGAGGGATTCAACGAGTTCAACCTTTGCTGGACCAGTGAGATGATAGGATCTTTCTCGGCTGTGGCCGGTATGGCCTTTGCCCCGCTTGATTTGGGTGCGGCAGCTTGGCTGACAGACACGGTGGCGGGCTTGAGAAGATCCGGGAGCACATTATCAAGTTGCGTCATAAAGTGATCACAATACCTCTTAAGAATTTCATTGTCATGATGCGGCAATGACGCATCATTATAGCCGATACAGGCAACCAACATAGCCTGAACCGCTTGCTGTTGCATCTGGGCGACCTGTGGATTACTGCCTTGTGTTGTGTTGCTATTTGGCGACGTACTAGAGGGGTTGGAGGAGCCACCTCCTGTAGAAACTGCCCCAGCGACCCCAGGTGGTGTTGCTGATGATGTAGGAGACGCGGTATTCGCGGCACCTCCGCCACCGCCACTTGCCAACGCTACGAGCAAATTTCCGTATTGACTCAGAATCAGCGAGTACTCATCCTTACCAATTAACTGATTAGCATAGGCTTGGCAGGCCGAATACAGGCCGTCACGGAGGGCAACTACACCGGCGGTACGTCCCGCCATTGCGGTGATCGCCTCGGTGGTACTTGCGCTGCCGCTGATCGAGCCGGAGGGTCCGCCGGAAGCCCCTCCGCTCGCGGCGCCCGCCATGGCCGTTCCAAATGCGATCGCCCAATCCGGGCTAGGCTCCGAGCATAACACGTCCTGGCCAGCGAGCACCGTGCCGTCGGATTGGCGCAAGGGCGAACCCGTCCTGACAGTGACCAAATGGTAGTCCGCTCCGGGCAGCAGGACCGCCGATCCCTGGGCGAACGGCGCAGTCGTGTTCAGCACAATCGGATTATCAACCCTTGGGCGAATCCAAGATCTGCAGCCCGCCAATGTCGAGCCGAGCATAGCGAGAGAAAGCGTTACCTGCACACATCTGAACCCAAACGGTACACGGCTGGTCATGCCAATTCCTTTCTCCAATTCCCCCTTTGATCAATCTATCTTTGATTTATCAGTTATTCAACTTCTAGCGTAATAGTGTATCTGATTTTAATTAAAAAGGGGCAGTCCGGCCGTTGTGTCCCCCGTTTCTTATGGGCAATTAATAGCAGGAGCCAGCCGCTCTCTGCCGGCCCGATCGGCGATTTCTCATCTCGAATTGGCCATAACTATCTATTGATCGGGATAGGGGGACATCTTGCGGCGTCGCCCCTCCCACACCACCGGGCATACGGGTCCGTACCACGGCGGTTCGATCGGGTTAAGCTTGGGCCGGAACGTAGAGGCGGGGGAGACCGAGACCGTCGAAATACGGGTTGCGCAGGGCCTGTTGAACCGCCGGATGTCCTGACATGCGCCAGAACCCGGTCGGCGAGCCGGCGGCAACCGCCGCGGGGAATTTTGGCACACCGCGGCGCCGCAGTTCCTGGAAGCGGTTGTGCCCGTTCTGCCATTGCCGCCAAAGATACGAACGTAGCCTTCGGCGGATCCATGCCTCCAGGTTGGTGAGCACTCGTGGGGTCTGGCAGAAGCCAAAGTATCCGCGCCATCCGAGAAGGTATGGCGTGAGATCTTCGACCAATCGTGTCAGGCTGATCCCCCGTGTCCGGCGGGTCACGTCCCGGATGCGCTTCTTGAACTTGTCGAGGGCTTTTGGCGCGATGCGCCGCTCGCTCCCG
>JAFATF010000043.1 GCA_019244045.1 Acidobacteriota bacterium | reverse complement strand
CGCGGCGGCCCAGCTTTCTGCGCTACCGAGAGGAAGTGTAGTTTTGAGCTTCCATCTCAGGCCCCGGTGCTTTTGGATACCTAGCCAGTCAGTCCAGGTGAGTCAAGCCTCACTGCCTGTAAGCTCCAGAGGCAGCCCGCCTCATTTTCTTAGATTGCCCGTCCCCACGGCGAAGCCATCGACTTTCAACCAACCAGCCAAGGAGCTCAAGGACTCGCGGGTGAATCGATTTGCGAGGCCGCAGCGCAGGAAATAAGGGGGCGGCCACTCGAGATGCGACGAACCTCGCTTGACCAAGTCTTAGTTAGCGGCACAAAACTATGCTAGATTAGGCGGCCGGAGTGGAGCATGCTCGGCCGAACGTTGTTCACGCTTTTTACCGCGGTCGCAATCGGCGCGGCGGGCGGTGCGAAGCAGGACACCTCTCGCCAGCGACAATCTTCGGTCAGCAAAAGCCGTTCCGCCGCGCCAGCTTCATTCAGCCAGACGGCAGGCGGCATGCGCCTGAAGCGGTTCATTGTTAAGGATCCACAGTTGGGGGTCGAGGCATTTCGCTTCTTGATGCCGGCCGACTGGAAAGTAGATGGCGGGGTGATCTGGCGTGCCAATCCCTCCCGTCCCGCCACGGTCTCGATTCGAATTTATAATCCGCGCGGCCCCGAGGAGATCGGCGCCGTGCCCGACATCCCGTGTGTGTGGGCCGCCACCTTACCCGCCCTTGGCTTCCCCCAAGGCTCCTTCTATTTAGGAAATGAAGTGCGTCCACCGGTCGGCGATGCGCTGGCGGCGCTACGCACACTCGTTCTGCCTCGCTACTCGGCGCATCTTCCGGGCGCCAGGATCATCGCGCAGGAGCCGTTGCCTGAAATGGCGCAGGCTGTGGCCGCTGCCAATTATCCAGAGCTGCAGGGCATCGCGAAGTTCTCAGGCGGCAAGGTTCGCGTCGAGTACCAATACGACAACAGGCCCGCCGAGATGGATGTCTACGGTGTTGCGGCTAGCTGGACTACGCCGATTCAGGGCGTTCCCATGACTTTCTGGGGCGTCGACGGTATCCGTTACTCGCGGGCGGAAAAGGGCAAACTGGAGAACCAGTTCAAGTTACTTCAGACCGTACTGTACTCGGAGCAGTTGAATATCGAATGGCTGAATCTCTACAGTCAAGTGCAGAGGATGATGGTAAATAGCCAAATGGAGGCTAGCAACCGAGCGGTGGAGCTAAGCCGTTATCTCGCCCAAACCAACCACCAGATTAGCGATACTATCCGCCGCTCGTACGAGGAGCGCCAAGTCGCCATGGATCGAGCGGCAGCCAAGTTCGACCGCTATATTCGAGGTGTTGAGGCGTATCGTACGCCGTTTGCCGACAGACCGGTCGAGCTACCTTCCGGATATCGAAGTGTCTGGGCGAACGCAGGCGGGGAGTACATCCTGAGCGATAACCCCAACTTTAATCCCAATATCGGCAGCACCCACGAGTGGCGCAGCGTAGGTCGAGAGCCATGACCACCAGTAAATCGATGAACTATAAAAGAATGTTGCTGCTCTTCACCAAACCGCGCCGAAGCTCATTCGGGGCGCCATAGACGAGGACGCGAGCTGAGCAGCATCGGCCGCCCGGTGCCTTCCCTATTGGCTGAGCGGCTCGGAAACGTGCTCGTGCACGATAAGCCACTTGCCTTGCATCTTTTCAAAAATAGCCGTCCAGCGGAAGGTAGACATGTCATGTTTTCCGGACTTCTCGACCATGTCGGCCGCGATGGTCGCGGTAATCCAAATGTCCTTTCCTGCCTTGTGGATCTGGGCGTCATTGTTGACTTTGCATGTGGCTGATTGAAAGCCAGACAAGACCTTAATGACTCCGGCTTGGTAGTCATCCCAGCTGTCGTACTTAACTGGAGCGATATCAAAGAACACGTGTGAACCCCTGGCATAGTAGCGGGCGACATTGCTGGGATTCAGCGTTGACCAGCCGTCCCAGATTCTCTGCAGATCGGATTTGTCAACTCCGCCGGCGCGGGAGGGGGGCTGGGGCTTTTTCCTGCGCAGGCGCCATAATGGTAAGCGCAAAAAGCGCAGTCACAGCCGCCAATCCATCAATTGGTCGCATACGGGGCGCTCCTTAACTGTTTGGTCGGGCATTGTCGCATGAGAACGACTCGGCGGAAAGCCGTAAATACAAGCATGGTAAGAGGAAGTACCGCGGCGTGTTTGACCTGTTTTGCAGGCCCACGCTAAAATAGAGGGGTTCGCCTATACCTCTGCCCCCCTCAGCGGGGTCAGCGCGGAGGTGGTTACACCCTCTAAAGAGCAGCAAACAGCCGGTTCCGAAGGTGCTTGTGTGGGCGCTGGGAATCGCATCCAAAAGGAGGATTGAGGATTTATGTACGCGGTGATCCGCGCCGGTGGCAAGCAGTATCGTGTTGCGCCCGGAGACGTGATCCGGGTGGAAAAGTTGGACCCCAGCGCTGGCACGATCGAGTTCAGCGACGTCTTAGCCGTGGCGGGTGATGAGGGCGACATCCGCAAGCCCGCGTCCGAGGTCAAGATCAGCGCCCAGGTGGTCGAAGAAGGCCGTCACGATAAGGTTCTGGTCTTTCACTATAAGCGCAAGAAGCAATACAAAAAACTGCGTGGACATCGGCAGCCCTTTACCGAGGTTCGCATCACGGAAATTGCCTACGATGGAAAATCATTCCTGGCGCCCGACCAGAAACACAAGGACAGAACACAGAAAACGAAGCAGTAGGCAACCAAAGCTGGCGTTTGGGAGCGGCGGCAGTTAGCGGTATTGCGACGTTTTGGGCCGAAACGAGAAAGATTTTATGGCACACAAAAAAGGATTAGGCAGTTCACGCAACGGACGCGACTCCAACGCTCAGCGGCTCGGTTTTAAGGCTTTCGGAGGACAGGTGGTCCCGGGAGGCACAATCATCTTGCGGCAGCGCGGAACTCGAGTTAAGCCCGGCCTGAACGTCGGGCGCGGCAAGGACGATACCCTTTTCGCTAAAATCAGCGGGCGTATCAAGTTCCTGGACAAAGGTTCGATGGG
>JAFATF010000014.1 GCA_019244045.1 Acidobacteriota bacterium | reverse complement strand
GGTTAGAGTCTGGCCTGTCTGCCGCGAGAGCGCATGTCACATTTCGGTGACCGGCTCCAGCGCACCCGACCGGAGCAGAAAATATAATCGAACATATTTTATGAAATCTCTCGGACGATTTATCATTTGAGAACTGAACCTATATCTTTAAAACTAGCGTCTCATAACAACTGTCCAGACTGTATGGTGAATTACAGCAGTGAGTTTGAGGGTATGGTATTATCCCCGGGCTTCCTATGGGGAAAGAATACCAGGAACCATTACCGCCGCTTTCGGAACTGAAGGACAAAGCGGATGCGCTCGAGAAACTCTCGAAAGATCGATCTGCGCTTTCTAAACGCGTTGGCATAGCGGGGAAAGTTCAGGCCCATACGTCCCTCGAGGCAGCCGAACGAGTGGGTCGGGTGCGGGCCAAACTGGAATTGTCCGCTGAGATCTACAGCCTTCAGGCAACTGCGCTTCGGGAGGAACTCGAGGCCTACGCGAAAGCGCCCGGAATAATGGCCGAATGGCAGCGGCGGGGAGAGGAATTCAGCGCGCTTTGTGCGGAGCATTACCGGGGGAAGGTTGGAAAAACGAAATTCACAAAGGCCTACAGGGAATATAAAGTATTTGTTGGCCGGATTGAAAGGCATTTGCCAACGATGCGGGCGATTAAACGCAAACGTCAAGAAGCTAGTGAACAGCAAGATAACCACTAAGTTAACAAACTTCCTAAAATAACGTCTGATCCGGCGCACCCCTGATATTTATCTTTTTGCACCTGTTTTGACAGGAAAAATTTCAGACTCCAAGTAGGGGGACGTAACGTCTTCATGTCGTGTTACCGCAACTGGCAATTAGCATCTTATAAGAGTTGTCAAGTGGCATTTTGAAGCTGATTTTGAGGGAAATCTAAAAATTGTGTTATAATCCCATAACATAATCGCAGATACGATAGCAAGGTAGGTGAGAAAAATATGGAAAAAGACAAATTACACATTCACATCAGAGAATTGAAGTGGAATAAGCAACCAGTACCTCTAAATCCATGGTATTCTCGTATGCTTTTGGTTCCAGGAACAGAGATACAGGTTGGAAATAACGATAGAGACGTTAGGTTCGTAAGAACCTTACCGTTTGAACCAGAAGCCCATCATCAAAAGAAGGTGGCACAGGCATACAGAACGCTTAGAACGAGGGTTTTATTACGGGAAGCAGATAAAAGCCAAAATAAAACATGGATTAAAGCGCTAGAAGAGGAGCTTACTAAATCTCAATAATCAATAATGTCATACTGATAATTTGATATACTACTGTGCCCGGCTTAGTCTTGAGTTAAAGTGGGTGGATGGAACGTTGTACAAAGATATAAAATGAAATCCCGTACATAACGTAAAATATAAATATTATAAGTTTAAAAAACCATTGCGTCGTCACACCGGGAAGAAAATCAACTTGTGGATCTGCCATAATATGATACATTTCGTCATTCATGAAAGGGTTATAATATTCCTTCTCCCACTCAAATTGTCGAAGTACTGTGAGCATAAGTTTTACACGTTTATAATGGAGATGGATTAGCCAACACCAAACCAAAGATATAACCATTCCTGCTCCGCACGCGGCCATTCCGTATAAGTCATCGGTTGGTAAACCAAACAAGTTTGGAAAAGCTTGTTCAGGCTTTTGTTTAATGAGTAATTGTACAATACCAGCGAATAATATGGTATTCGCAACTAAAATTGCGGATCCACGTAGCCAGAATAATTGATGTTCGATAGCAAAGAGATTTTCATGCGCCGAGAATAAAGTAACTAATGAGGAATCTGAATATTGAGGTCTACCAGGTACTCCTGACGTAGGATTTACAAGGACTGTGGAATTCGCCATCGCATCCTCCCTAGTAGTCCAGTCTTAAACTTGCCAAGGATAAGCAAGGTTGAGACCAGACCAGTGCCGATAGTCGACGCCATTTCTATCCTTATAACTCCCCCTCAATCATTTCCTTGTGCAGATTGGTCTGGGCGAGATACACACAGTTGAGGGTTATTTCCTGGTGCTTGAGCCCACAGGCTCCTGGAAGAGGAGCTCAGTTCGGATAGGCGTACCCAATACAGGCCCCTTGATTATAGTGGACGTTCGGCTGCGCCGTGACGTTCACATTGCAGGCCGCTTCGAAGAGCATGATGTGGTCTGACCCGCCAAACTGGAAGTAAGCAAACTCCTCGCCCTTGTGCAGCGTCTTACCGACTTCCGCTGTCATGACCACCGATGATACCTGCGCCATGCCGATCGGCAGGACCGTGATCAAACCGATGGGAGTATTAAGGACAATGAGGCCCCTGGTCTGAGCGAACTGATACCCGGTACCATCCTGGATTGCAAAGGTGCGAACAGCCTTCACACGGTGCCGCGTGCCGTTTTCATCCTCACCGGTTGGGACCGCGACTACATCCATATACACCTGACCGGGGATGACGCGTGATTCGAGGACCCTGCCCCCAACCGGAACGTGCAGCCGGTGATAATCAAAGACATTGAGAAAAGCATGCGCAAAGACGCCGCCTTTGAACCGATCCCGGTAAGGGCTGCCCTCCAGGAGCTCAAGGACCGACCATTCCAGGCCCTTCACTATGACCCTTGACTGCTCATTGATCTGCCACCAGCCAATGAAGGTGGAATCCGCGGCGCACGTGATGACCTTTGGGTCGTTTAATGCCGCGACTGGCCGCGCCGGGCGAAGAGCTGGTTAAAAGTCTTGTAGCCGCTGGGCGGCGGCATGTATTCATCCATATTGAAGCTGGGCAACGTATAAAATGACTTCGCCGACTCCGAGTTGATCGACTCGGTCGTATCTAGAAAATTTCCCAGGGCCTTGGCGAAATCAACCATCCACTGAGACAGTTCTGTAAGCGGCTGAGCTTGATTTTCCGGCTGAATCCTGTTTTGCAATTCTCTGACCGGTGGCTGATCAAGAAAGAAATAGAATTCACAGATCCTCTCGTAAATCTGCCTGCCATTATGATTCTCGGCCGGCACCCATTCCAGCAGATCATTCATCCACTTTAAATAATCACAAAGATTATGAATGTGCTTAATACTTGGGACATTGTAGCTTTGAGCTTTCTTGATTGCTTTCTCAAACTTCGTCAGCCAGTTGTTCCTCTCGATCAGATCCTCCAGCTCGCGTACCACTTGTTGCATGGTGTCACCTTCTGCGGCTCCGCTACTTCGTGTTTGAGCGTTCCCAAGATAATGACCGGGCGCTTCCCGGCTTGCCTTGATTTAGGTCAAGTCCTGGCCCGAATAACCGTTAGAGCGAACACCACACGAGTAAGCAAACGCGGGCCGCGCCATACCTTCGGCGCGTTTTTGTAATATCGAGGGCGTTGACCGTCTGTTGAAATGGTATTTCCGGTGATAGCCAGTCAACAGTGTCATCTTGAACAATAAGTAGCGCACACCCCGGCCCCGAGTGGACGAAATCTGACGCTTGGTGCTGCACTCAGGGTCCGCTTGGGGTGATGGGGTGGACGCCCCCCGACGGCATCTGTGTGCCAAGGTAGCGGTGTCGAACTGCCACCGAAGGAGGCGTCCATGGAGCAAGCTACCACGATCGGTTTGGACATCGCGAAGCACGTGTTCCAGGTGCATGGAGCGGATGCTGCCGGGCATGTGCTGTTCCGCAAGCGCATCACACGCGCAAAGCTTCTCGGTTTTCTCGCCGCGCAAGCCCGGTGCGTCGTCGCGATGGAAGCCTGTGCCGGCGCACACTACTGGGCGCGTGAGATCGCTAAATTGGGCCATCATGTCCGCTTGATCGCGCCGGCCTACGTCAAGCCATTCATCAAGCGACAGAAGAACGATGCCGCCGATGCAGAGGCCATCTGTGAAGCGGCCCAGCGGCCAAACATGCGCTTCGTTCCTGTCAAGACCGAAGAGCAGCAGGCGAACGGCATCGTGTTCCGGGCCCGCGATCTCCTGGTGCGGCAGCGCACCCAATGCGTCAACGCTCTTCGCGGGCACCTGATGGAATACGGCTATGTCTTTCCGAAGGGCATTACCCATGTTGAAGCCCTTGTCGCTCTGGTCGAGGATCTACAGTCCGCGCTCCCCGACAGTGCGCGCGTTATCCTAAAGCTGCTCATCGACACCTTCACTGCATTGGAGGGGCAGATCACCGCATTG
>JAFATF010000734.1 GCA_019244045.1 Acidobacteriota bacterium | reverse complement strand
ACGACCGGGGACTGACATCGTCATTGTGTGGCAATTCAAGAGTCAACCTTTTTGGCGCCCCCATCGAATGCAAGCGTGACGGGAGTGCCGCCCCTAAATAGCGGCGACCAAGGCAGGCGATGTGCCTGAGCAGTTTTCGCAGTATTTGCGTTTGCGGGTATAACAGAGCACCAAAAATGGCCATCATCTCGGCTAACCTTTTATTATCCATAGACTTGGGACTGCAACCTTTAAGTAGCTGCTGCATCCATATGGGTAAGGGTAGTCATTGGAAGTAGCTTGAACTTCTACTTACATGCTCCATGAGCGCACAACAGAAAAATTGGCTACAGCTTTACGTCGACGCGATGATGGAGAAGGATCCATTTAAGCGTTTGCGGCTCGTGCGGGAGCTTCATGGCCTTCCTAAAGAGGACAACTCGGGCGAAAGCCAGGAACACCCAGCGATTAGGCCTATGCGCAAAGGCAAACGCGCGCGCCGCCGCCAAGCTTGAGAGTCCCGGGTTATTCCGACAGTTTTGCCCAACCTCGGGTGACAACACAGACGGGGACCATAACGCGCGCACTTGGGTCCTCATCGCGGCTCGCTTTCAATCTCTCACTGCCCGGCGGACTGGCGATTTATGGAGCTGCAGTTCCAGAGTTCTTGAATCAGAACACCTTTTTCTGCTACAAAACTTCGGATAGCATACGCGATCAGCGCGAAAGTGATTTTTTGGATACAATACTGGACTCTGTTGCTAATCTAAATCAGCCGGGTTAACCAGTTTGCCTAATCGGGCGCCGACGGACCATTGGCTCCGCCGGTGCAAGACTTCGAACCTTCCAGCCGAGTTCCTGGAGTTCGGATGTGGTTCGTTAGAGGAACGGAAGTTGTTCTCTACGTGCGCGGCTGCCCTTCGCCTTTGCCCTGCCTTGCCACCCGCTTTCTTTTTCCTACTGAGGCGCGAGAGTCATGAACTTCTGCCAACCCAACACACACCGCCGGAGGATACATGGCGACGAATTTAGTCCAAATCGAAAATGAGAACGATATTAGGAACCGACTTGAGCAAGAACGCGCCCGGCTGCGCAAGATTGCTGGACTTGACCAGCCTAAGCACTTTCACCGTCCCGTAGAGCGCGCCTTCACCGGGGAGGAACGCAGCCGCGTTACTATTTTGTTTGGTGGTTTCACCTGGAAGCATGAGGATCTGATCCGCGCCGTGTTCCAAGGCTGTGGTTATCGTTGTGAGAAGCTGCCGGTGCCCAATGTTGCCGCCTTTCAAACCGGAAAAGAATTCGGCAACAACGGGCAGTGCAACCCTACCTATTTCACGGTCGGGAACCTGGTACAGTACCTGCAATTTCTCGAGAAAGAAGGGCTCCCGCGACAGCAGATCCTGGACAACTATGTGTTCTTCACTGCTGGTTCTTGTGGTCCTTGCCGCTTTGGCATGTATGAAGCCGAATACCGCTTCGCCCTGAAGAATGCGGGCTTCGACGGATTCCGTGTGCTTTTGTTCAAAGATAGCGACGGAATTAAGGCTGCGTCCGGCGAACCCGGCTTGAAATTCACCATTGACTTCGGTTTTGGCATGTTGAACGCCATGCACCTGGGGGATGTACTCAATGACATCATCTACCAGATTCGCCCCTACGAGGTGCACGCCGGCGAGACCGACCGGGTATTCCGCGAGTCAGTGGATGGGCTATGTGAGGATCTGAGGAACCGCCGCTCTTTTGAAATTGAAGAGCGCGCGCCCGAGTGGGCCAAGCCCAAGTTCCGCAGCAACAAAGTTCTGCGCAACAGCTTCAATGTGCTCGGCAAGTGGCACGAACACATGTGGGGGAAGGAGTACCTCAACGCGCTCGACTCGGCCAGCAAAAAGATCAACTCCATTGAAGTTGATCGCACGCGGGTCAAGCCGCTGGTGAAGATTACCGGCGAGTTCTGGGCACAGATCACCGAGGGCGATGGCAATTTCCATATGTTCGAGTTTCTGGAACGGGAAGGCGCGCAAGTGCTGGTCGAACCTATCGCAACCTGGGTCGCCTATCTCATGTATCAGGCCAAGGCGCACGCCAAAGCGAAGTGGCCTGTCAATCGTCCCTATCGCAATCCTGAGTGGTACGAATGTAAGAAGCAATTCGCCAACTACCTTGGGCTGCATAAGAAGCTGTGGGGCATTGGCGCCGGCGAGCGCATGTGGAACTACTTCTATCACCGCACCATCAAGCACATGGGCGGCATCACCCATCATCTGGCCCCACAGACAGAACTGGCGCAGCTGGCTGATCCTTTTTATAACCAGTTCGCGCGCGGTGGCGAGGGCCACTTGGAAGTCGGTAAGAACGTCTATTACACCATTCACAAGCTCTGTCACATGGTGCTGGCGCTCAAACCATTCGGGTGCATGCCGTCCTCCCAATCGGACGGCGTGCAGTCGGCGGTGATTAATAAATTCAAGGACATGATCTTCCTCCCCATCGAAACTTCCGGGGAAGGGGAGGTTAACGCACATAGCCGGGTGCAGATGGCGCTCGGGGAAGCGAAGGTCAAGGCCAAAACCGAGTTCGAGCAGTGCCTCAAATCGACCGGCAAGAGCATGAATCAGATCCGCGACTACATCGAGGATCACCCTGAGCTGAAGCGCCCCTTCTACCAGGTGCCGCACCGCGAGGGTATTGCCGGAACCGCGGCTCAATTCGTGTTGCATGTCAGCGACCGGATTGATAAGGACGCGCGGTTCTGGAAGCGCTCCCGGGTAGTCGGTGCGGCCATTCCGGCGACGTCCGGCGATTAGGGGCGCCGCCTGCCGGCAAGTTCGAGTCTTTATTTCGCAATCCGATGTGCTGCGCAGTGAACCTGAGTGAACTTGTTTGAAGACTTCGCGAGTCCAGAGGGAGAGATGAAGTGCACGATCACAAGAGTCCGCAATTGATACAGATCGCCCCGCTTGAGCCTCCCCCGCCCACGATTCGGCAGGTGAAGAGCGCCCAGCAAGCTCACGACCACGCGACCAAGTTTATGGTCGGACTGGATGTCGGCTCGACTACAGTTAAGGCGGTGGTCGTAGATGCAGCGAGCGATCAGGTGCTGTGGCAGGATTACCAGCGGCACGAAACCAAGCAGCCGGAGAAGACGCTGGAATTCTTGAAGCGCATGGAGGCCGATCTTGGGGTGAATCGCCACAATGCGCGAATGTTTCTGACCGGGTCGGGCGGGAGCTCGATCGCGGATCAGATCGGGGCAAAATTCGTCCAGGAAGTCACTGCGGTTTCGCTGGCGGTCGAGAAGCTTCACCCAGAAGTCTACTCGGTTATAGAGCTAGGCGGACAGGATGCCAAAATCATCGTCTTTAAAGACGACGAGGAGACTGGCCGAAAAAAGAAGATCCCGTCGATGAACGATAAATGCGCCGGCGGTACGGGCGCGGTGATCGACAAGATCAACGCGAAGCTGAAGATTTTACCCGATGATCTTTGCCAGCAGCGCTATCACGGAATCAAGCTGCACAAAGTTGCCGGAAAGTGCGGGGTCTTTGCCGAGACCGATATCAATGGTCTGCAGAAGGTGGGGACACCGCCCGACGAGCTGATGGCTTCCCTGTTTGAAGCGATCGTTCTGCAGAACTTAAGTGTTTTAACCAGGGGAAACACCTTGCGCCCGCACGTGCTTCTGCTCGGCGGCCCCAACAGCTTCATCCGCGGCATGAGGGAAGCCTGGCAGGCCAACATTCCGCGCATGTGGCAGGAACGCAAAGTCACGATTCCGGCGGGGGCAAAGCCGGAGGACCTGATCAAGGTGCCGCAGAACGCACAGTACTTCGCGGCGCTCGGTGCGGTGGAATTCGGCCGCAGTGAAGATGATTGCGTTGGTTGCTATCGCGGCTACGATCAGCTGATCCACTACATTGACTATGGCCGTCAGGAGGAGAAGGCGAAATCGGGGGGCAAAGGCCTGGTCGAAACGCCTGCCGAACTCGATTCGTTTAAGAGCGCTTACCGTCGCAACAAATTCGCGCCGGCCGTATTCCAAAAGGGCACGACAGTTGCCGGTTTCATCGGCATCGATGGTGGTTCGACGTCGACCAAGGCCGTTCTGCTGAACGAAAGCGGCGACATTCTTTGCAAAGCCTATCAGCTCTCCAATGGCAATCCGATCCAAGACACCATTGAGATGTTCGAGAACCTGCGTGGCCAGGTCGAGGGGCAGAATGCAAGGCTTGAGGTCCTGGGGGTTGCCACCACAGGGTACGCCAAAGATATTTTGAAAGACGTGCTTAAAGCCGACGTCGCCCTGGTGGAGACCGTGGCACACACCGAGTCAGCGCTGAAATTTTATGAAGATCCACACGTAATTGTTGACGTTGGCGGACAGGATATCAAGATCATTATCTTGCACAACGGCCGCGTCAAGGACTTCAAACTCAATACGCAATGCTCGGCGGGTAATGGATACTTTCTGCAATCAACCGCGGAAGGCTTTGGCCTCAGTGTTAATCAATACGCCGACCTTGCCTTCTCGGCGCAGGCCATGCCGGTCTTCGGCTATGGCTGCGCGGTTTTCATGCAGTCCGATATCGTAAACTTCCAACGCCAGGGCTGGCGGGCGGAGGAAATTCTGGCGGGTTTGGCGGCCGTCCTGCCGAAAAACGTGTTTTTGTACGTGGCCAGCATCCCCAATCTCGCCGCTCTTGGTACCCGCTTCGTGCTGCAAGGGGGAACGCAAAACAACCTGGCGGTGGTAAAGGCCGAGGTTGATTTCATCCGCAACAGCTTCCGCGCCGCCGGCAAGCAACCGGAAATTATTGTGCACGAGCACTGTGGCGAGTCGGGCGCAATCGGAGCCGCACAGGAATCGCTCCGGCTGTGGCGCAACGGACAGCAAACGACCTTTGTCGGACTGGACGCGGTGCGCAAGATCGAGTACCGCACCACACGCAACGAATCGACACGTTGCAACTTTTGCAAGAACAATTGCCTGCGCACCTTTATCGACGTCAGGACCGAGCCGGTCAAGGATTTCATTCCCGTTAAGAAGGTCACCAAGGTTCCTCTCATGATCGGCGAGCAGCGTCTCATCATCGCCACCTGCGAAAAAGGAACCGTAGAAGACCTGAGCGAGATGAAGGACATCAAGGCGGGCCTCGACCAGATCCGCGAGAAGCACCCCAATTTGGTGGATTTTGCCTCGAAAGAGGTCTTCCGGCCAACTAACGCCGCGAACATCGCAGATCCGGTCCCGACACGTGCCTGGACCAAGGCCGCCAAGCAGCGCATCGCGCTCATCGAAGGGCGCAAGCAGCTGCGAATCGGCATCCCGCGCGTGCTGAATATCTATACCTACGCCCCCTTGTTCAATGCTTATTTTGAGAGCCTCGGCGTACAGCCGGAAAATATTGTTTATTCCGACTACACCAGTTCAGAGCTCTATCGCGCCGGTGCCAGCCGTGGCGCCATCGACCCCTGCTTCCCCGCAAAGATCGGCATCTCGCATGTCTACAATCTGGTTCAGGAAAAGCACCGCAAGAAGCCGCTGAACGTTATCTTCTTCCCCATGTACGACGTGCTGCACACGCCTTTGGTGAAACTACAGGGCTCGAATGCCTGCCCGACGGTCACGGCAACTCCGGAAACGGTGAAGGCAGCTTTTACCA
>JAFATF010000723.1 GCA_019244045.1 Acidobacteriota bacterium | reverse complement strand
GAGGTCCCGCTCATTACTCCGGCAACGATCACGCCGGCTCCTCGCGCGCAAGAGCTTGCAGTCTGACCTGCTCGGAAAACTCCCAGATACGCCGCGTCAGGCGCTCAATCCTCGGCGGCGTAGGTTGGGGCACGGCCCGCTTGGGACCCAGTGTTCTCTTCTTGAAGTCCATGACTCGTTTCGCCGATTGCTGGACCAGCGCGGCAAATTTCGTGTCCCGCTCCGCCTCCCGCATGAGCGCTTCATAAGCCTGCTGAATGAGCTCCTCCGTATGACAGATCAGACAAATATTACCGCCTGCCCTGATACAAGCGACGGCAGCTTGATCGACCGTTGACGCCGACGTGAGGCCTGCCATTTCCATATCGTCGGAGATGACGAGTCCCTTGTATCCGATCTTGTGACGCAGAATGTCAGTAATCCATTTTCTGGAAAGTGAAGCCGGCATGTGGTCGCCGGTCACAGCTGGGTAGGCGGCATGGGAAACCATCACAAAGGAAAATTCGTTGCGCAGCATGCGGTATGGAACGAGATCCTCAGCCCAGAGCTGTTTCCAGGGCTTAGCGATGAGCGGTAGAGACTGGTGCGAATCAAGCTTGCCTTCTCCGAGGCCCGGGTAGTGCTTACCACAGCCGAGGATGCCTTCAGCTTTCAGTCCGCGGACGAATTCACGAATATATGTGACCGCCTGCCGTGGACTGGCGGACACAACGCGCGAGCCGAGGACGGCGCGTGAGTCGGCGAAGGCTAAATCGGAGACCGGCGCAAAATCTACGTTGAAACCGACCGTACGGCATTCTTCGCCGATGACTCGGCCGTGCTGGCGAAAAAGCCTGCGATCGCGGGTAGCGAATACTTCGGCCGGCGATGGGGTCGGCTGCAGTGCCCTCTTCAGCCGGTCCACCAGACCTCCCTCCATGTCTACACACAAAAACAGCGGAGTGGGCACAACGGTTCGGCAGGATAACAATAGGGCATGCGTTTGCTGTGCGGTGACGATATTTCGGGCAAACAGAATTACTCCGCTCGGCTGAAGCCGACGCAACATAGAATTGAGGTTGGATGACATCTCCGTACCCTCGAAGCCGACGATGAAGAGCTGTCCTATTTTTTCTTTCAGCTTCGAGGATGATGTTCTGCTCGGCATCAAACGAGAATTTTTCGCTACTCCAACTGCTTCTTCAAGTCGGCAATGAGGTTCAATCCCTCAAGGGGCGTGAGCCGGTCGAGGTCGATAGCACGCAGGCGGTCGACAATATGATGGGAGAGTGGCGTAAAAATGGTTAACTGGAGGGGGAGCGACGGCCGCTCCCCTCTGGCCAACTGCTCCGAGACCCGCAGCTCGGCGTTTTCGTGTTCCGCCAAGACTTCACGGGCGCGTGCAATGACTTGCTGTGGCAAACCAGCCAATTTGGCTACTTCAATTCCATAACTGCGGTCGGCAGCCCCGGGTTGAACCCGGCGCAAGAACACAATCCCGCCCGAGGTCTCTTTGACCGAGACCTGGTAATTCTTCACACCCGAGAGTCGGCCCGCCAATTCAGTGAGCTCAAAATAATGCGTAGCAAAGAGCGTCTTTGCCCGTGTGTGCGCGTGGAGGTACTCGATCGCCGCCCAGGCAATGGCCAATCCGTCGTAGGTTGCCGTGCCGCGGCCAATCTCATCGAGCAGAATCAGTGAGCGGGAGCTGGCGCTATGCAAAATCGCCGCCGTTTCCGTCATCTCCACCATAAACGTGGAGCGGCCACGCGCCAGATTATCGCTGGCACCGATGCGGGTAAATACGCGGTCGACAACGCCCATTCGTACCGAGCCGGCGGGAACAAAGGAACCCATCTGCGCCAAAATCACGATGAGAGCTGCTTGCCGTAAATAGGTGGATTTGCCGCCCATATTCGGTCCGGTCAGCACCAAGATACTGTGCGAGCTGGAATTAAGAAAAAGATCGTTCGCTACGAACCTCTCTTGGGTGCCCCCGAGCTCCTGCTGTTCGATCACCGGATGACGGCCGGCGAGGATCTCGATGTCAGCGCTGTCGTCGAATATGGGACGAGAGTAGGAGCGCATGGCAGCTGTATGGGCAAATGAGGAAAGGACATCGACTTCCGCGAGTGCTAATGCAGTCTGGCGGATTCTCTTTGCTTCTCCAGCTATCCTTAGGCGCAACTCGGCGAACAGGCGCCGTTCGATCTCAATCATCTTCTCCTGGGCATCGAGGATCTTGGCCTCGTATTCCTTGAGTTCAGGGGTCGTAAATCGCTCGGCTCCCACCAGGGTTTGTTTGCGGTCGTAATCCGGCGGGACCAAATGCAGATTGGGTTTTGAAATTTCGATGTAGTAGCCGAAGATCGAGTTGAATTTCACCTTGAGTGAAGAAATGCCCGTCCGCTGCCGCTCTCGATGCTCGATTTGCGCTAGATACTGTTTGCTGTTGCGGCTCAGGTCACGCAACTCATCGAGCTCTGCGTCTACGCCGGCGCGGATGACCCCGCCATCGGCGAAGGTGAGCGGTGGCTCGCCAACAAGCGTTGTCTCGATGCGGGAGCATAGGTCGGTGAGATCATCCATTCGCCCGT
>JAFATF010000354.1 GCA_019244045.1 Acidobacteriota bacterium | reverse complement strand
AGTCGTCGATTGACCGAGAGTACTGCATCGCTTTACGAGCGCGTACGAATTCCGGGACTGCGGTGGTGTCGAATCCGAAAAAACCATCGATTGTAGTCTCAGTAATGACGATTCCGGCAGAATTGATGCCGAAATCATCGCCGCTGTGAATGAAACCCGGACCGCCATCCATGATGATGTGCAAGCCTTTGGCAGGTACGATGTCGAAGATAATGGTCCAGCGCTCGCCGTCCAAGTACTCAGACCAGTTGTTATGGGCAATCACGATTTGTCCATCGGCGGTGTAGCTGCCCGTCGCAACAAAGGCGCTGCAGCGCTCGCCGGACCGAAGCGATGCCGATTTGACGCCATGCTGTTTATCGTACTGCTGGACGTAATAGCTCCACTCATTGGCGGCGTTAAGCGCCACTACATCCCACACATCGAGCTGAACTCCTTTAGCCGTAGCGCCTTGCGCGATGCCCAGCAGCTCCTCGCGGTACTCGGGTTCGATATGGGGCCACAGGATGGCTTGCGCCGCCGAGCGAAAAAACTGCCAATCCTTTTTGTTGTTATGGGTCAACTCCAGCATGATGGCTCGAAAGGTATCTTCGATCTCCGCTGCCAGCAGATAACCGTGCTGGAAACCAATCTGGGACGGAGTGCCGGCCAGGTGAACGAAGGTCCATCCGTGGTCAGCCGGGCGGCGATATGATCCTTCGAGCCGCGAATCGTTGTTTGCCTTTGGTGCCCGGCTGAACTTGTTGCTTGCGACAAAGGCGAGAGAACATCCTGCGAGCAGATAACTAATGATCAGGGCTGTAAATCGGCGCATAGCAACTCCCCTGTCGCGCGAAGAGCAGAACGCGGCATCGAATCTCCGATTATAAGACCGGTAACCTGCCGCCTAGAAACTCATTTTTAAGGCGAACTCGATGACGCGCGGAGATCCTAACGCAAACACACCCGAGCCCGTGCCGATGCGATTTTGGTTGGGCTGTTGTCCCGATGTGCCGTTAACCGCTCCCAGGCTGCCACTGAGAGCGCCGCTGAGGGGATTAGAGGGACTATCAAAGTTCGCCATATTGAAAATGTTGTAGAACGAGACGCCGGGCTTGATGACTACCCTTTCTTTAAGCTTGTGGCTCCAGTTAAGACTTAGGTCGAAGGCCTTGAGCCATGCCATGTTCGCTTCGTTGGCGGGGGCCAGAGGAATCGGCTGCTGTACTCCACCGAGCGCCTGCAATTGGGCAAGAGTAAAAAGGCCATTGTTGATCAGCACCTGGCCAGCGGGGGTTGGCTGCCCGGCCATATTTCTGTTGTAGTTCTGAATCACGTTGTTGATGTTGCCGGCGGTTACGTCGCGGCCGAAGGAGCCGAGATTTGTGCCGGGCAACACGTCGCCGCTGCCGCCATTGGAAGCAAAGCTCCCGTCGCCGGTCCCATCCCCGGTCACGTCGGTTACGAAGATGCCGCCGGGATTGCCGGACGGCGAGAGCGTGAGTGTTACTGGCAGAGGACTATAGAAGTGGCCAATCACGCCAAGGTTGAATGCGTAAGGCAGATCGATCCAACCGCCGAAGGACAGCTGGTGACGCCGATCCAGCCCATTGGGACCGATGTAGTGTGAGGCCTGGTTAAAGTCAGTCGCAATCGTGATGAAGTCGCTGTCGGTCGCGGTGGCGACATATTTGGAAAAGGAGTAGGAAACCTCAAAATTTAACTCCTTCACCCCCTTGGTGGGATTTTGGATGGCCTGTTTGAGTGAGAGCTGAAGGCCGTTGTAAACCGTACGGCCGATGGGGAACAGCATTTGATTCGCACCCAAATTTGGGTGAATACCGGGGAATGCCGCCGCCGGACACGGACTACCGGCGCAGAAGGAGTAGCCGGAGTCAAGGCCATTGCTGGCAAAATCGGAGATGGTAGCTCCTCCCCCGCTCGGGTGCAGACCGGCGCACGAGGAGATGGCTGCGTTCATTGAAGTCACGCCGCAAAGGGCCAAAGTGTTGGCAATCGCCGCCTGCGCATTGGCCAGATTGAAGTAGCGAGCATCACCTACGTGATTAACATCGACAGCCAGCAGCGAATGGGTACCCACGTTGCGCAGATAATCGGCGGTGAACACCATGCCGTGTCTAATTTCATGTTGGATCCCGGCATTCAATTGCAAGGAACGTGGTGTCACATAGTTGGGTGCGAGCATCGCGATGCCGTTGACATCGCTTCCGGCAGAAAGCGTTGTCGCGACATACCCGGGATTCAGCGCCTTGGCGCCTAGGGCTTGCGTATACGCTTGATATTGAGCCTGCAACGCGGCAATAGCGGGCGCCGCCTGGCCCATCGGCTCGCCACAGAAGCTCAGGTTGGCGCTGAAGGGCAAGTTCTGAGGGGTCGGTGAACTCGCCGAACACACCGTGGGGTTCTGGAGAAAAAGTCCCGTAGTCAAGCGGCCAGGCCGATCATAGGCGGTGTTGTTCCAAATCGCGTTCTCATAGAAAAGGCCAATCCCCGCCCGAACCACGGTTTTTCCGCGGTGAGCGGGGTCCCAGGCGAATCCGAGTTGAGGAGCGAAGTTTTTGTTGGGCTGGTTGACGGGCCTGCCCAATCCGGGGCCCCAGAGATTTAAAGCCGCGACCGGGCCTAGATCCGCGTCCGAGCGCCAAGTGTCACGCATGTACCGAAGACCGTAAGTCAGGGTGAGATTTGGTCGGACTTTCCAAGCATCCCCCATGTAGGCGGAAAGGCGATTATCGGGACCGGTGCCGCCGGCGGGAAAACCGAAAGCCGGAATCTCAGTGGCATAGCCCACCCCATTGCCGAGAGCAACGTTTGTGGCGGGATAGTTCAGAGGATTGTTCGCTCCCCCGGGCAATGCCAGGCAGGTGGCGCTGCAATCGGTGATCCCCGCACCGACAGCCGGGGCCAGCTTAAGAAAACTGGCAAAGCCGCCTCCCCAGATGTGGTTCAGTCCACCACCGTAACGAAGAATATGCTTGCCCAGAGCTCGGCTGCCGTCGTACTTGATCTGGTGATCGCTCTGGTAGGTCTGCTGCGGTGCCAGATAGCTTGGGCCCGAACAGAAGAAATCCGCTCCCGAAGTGAGACACAGAGGATCGCTGCCAATGGCCAGTTCGATATTGGGCAGCGGATCAAAGATGCCGGTTCCGGCGGTTGCATCCACGATCCCGTTGCGAAACTTGGTGTAGCCTAAGCGAATGCTATGCGTGAAATGGCCGGTGTTGAAATCCAGGCCCAGCGCGTGAGCCGGTGTGTGGTTCACGTTGGCAAACGGCTGGAAAACGTTGGGAATGATGGCTAGAACACTTCTGTTCTGGTCAAAGGAGAAACGGTAGAAAATTTTATAGTTATTGTTGATTTGCCAGTCCAATCGGCCGACGGTTTCTGTCTCCCGGAAGGGAGAATCGTAGTTACCGGTTAAGGATTGGAAAGGCCCCCCGGAAAGAACGGGGTTAAGGAGATCTTGCTTTGTGCGCTCGCCATCGAGGAAGAAAAACAGCTTGTCTTTGATGATTGCACCGCCGAAGCTGGCGCCATATTGGTTGCGCTGAAAGTAATTGTTAGATGCGCCGGGAAGATTGGCGTCGAGAGTCTGATCGCGGAAATAGTAATAAGCATCGCCATGATAGGAATTGGTCCCCGATCTCGTGGTCACATTGACCGAACCAGATGAAGTTAATTCGGTGGAAAGATCGAGCGAGGATTGCTGGATCTGAAATTCCTGAATAGCACCCTCGGGAACATTCTGGGTGGTAGTCCCCACTGTCTCATCGCTGATGTCCAGCCCGTCGACTTCGATTCTTGCCGTTCGTCCGTAACGTCCACCGAAGGAAATCGATGAGAAGCCGTTCTTGGTTGGATCGAAATTGCCGCCGTCCTGGATCTGTACACCCGGCTCGAGTTGCGCCAGATCGAGGAAATTACGGCCATTGATCGGCAGGTTTTCAATTTGCTGCGTGGTCAGCACCCCTTGCACGCTGGCTTGTTCTGTGTTGACTTGCAGCTGAGATGCTTCGACTTCCACCGTTTGCGTGGCTTGTCCCAGTTGCAAACGCATGTTGCCGGGACTGGTAACGCCGACTTGGACCGTAACCGTCTCAACCGCAGCTTTGAAACCAGGCGCTTCCACCCGGAGGGTGTAGTCGCCCGGCGTGAGCGCACCGGACGCGTATGCTCCGGCAGAGGTCGTGCTTACCGTGAACTGGCGGCCTGTCGCATTGCTCGTGATGCTTACCTTCGCGCCGCTCAGTACTGCTCCGCTCGCGTCCGTGACGGTGCCCTGAATACTTCCTGTCGAGATCGTTGTCTGCGGCAACGCCGGCACGGCGAATGTAACCATTATGGCAATCAGGACGCCGCGCGAGCGACTCCACCCGGGTGCAACTAGCCACATAAAAAACACCTCACTCAAGCGCATTCTAGCTGGCGACAGACACGCTGAGATTACCAAGCTGGATCTGTGAAGATCTGTCCCGAGAAAGTGGTGCCATTGTACACCGTTTTCCATGTCGAACTGTGTGCCGAGCTACGCTCCACCGTTCGTCCCCGCGTTCGTGCTACCGCAAGCCCCATTATCGCTTAGCCTAGGGGGCCCTAAAATGGCTCCGGCCGGGAAAGCCTAAGTCGCATATTGGGTAAATCGCTCGCAGTTCGTTATGCCACGAGCGATCGCGCGTGCTGATTTGAGACCGCGCTGTCGTTGACTAGAGTGTCGAAGCAGCTGAGGGCGGGCCAAATCCAAGGTCCAGCAGATCGCCGTCCAGCTGATACGGGTCGTAGATTAAACATAAGTCCCATCGCCGCCGCACTTACGATAATCCGGGCCCAAACTGCAAAGCGCGACGAGCAGGTGTGATGTCTTGCCGCGCCCAGAGTGGCATGAGGCGAGTAAGCTGGGCGCGGCCAACGAGGCGACAGAGAGCAGAGTGGCTGGGGAGAGACAGCGGCCTATTTATACTGATCGCATGCCGCGCCCGATGGCCCGGGAACACGACATTCTCAAACTCCCGCCTCCGAAGCGTCCGCCACGGCTCACGACACGCCGCATTGGCATACACACCTCGATTGCCGGGGGAGTCGAAAATGCCGCCGAGCGCGCATACCGCTTAGGCTGCAATGCTTTTCAGATCTTCTCAACCAGCCCGCGGCAATGGCAAGCCTATGATCTGAGTCGTCCGCAATGTGACAAAATGCGCCGCTTGCGCGAGGACTACGATCTACGGCCGCTGGTCATTCACTCGAACTACCTAATCAATCTGGCCAGCACGACCGAAGTGTTTTTAGCGAAATCGATTGAGGCATTTCGCGGCGAGTTAGAGCGCGCCTTGAACCTGTGTGCCGAATACCTGGTGCTGCATCCGGGATCGTTTCGCGGTTTGAGCAGAGAGGAGGGTGTGCGGCGGGTCGCAGCTTCCATGCGGGTTGCTTCTCGGGGCCTGAATCTCGGACGAGGCGGTCTCACGCTCTTGATTGAAAATACCGCAGGGGCCGAGTTCTCACTGGGTGGCAGCTTTGAACAGGTCAGAGAGCTATTGGATCTGCTTGCTGACGTGATGCCGATTGCCGCCTGCATTGATACCTGCCATCTTCATGTCGCTGGTTATGACATCGTGAGCGTGCCCGGCCTTGTCCAGACACTCGCCGAGTTAGATGCGACGATAGGTCTCAAGAACGTTCGCGTCTGGCACTGCAATGATGCCAAGGCACAACGCGGATCAAAGCTCGATCGGCATCAGCATATTGGAAAGGGAACGATCGGCTTCGAACCCTTTCGCCTGCTCTTGAACAATCCCACTCTCGCTCATGCCGCCTTTATCGCTGAAACTCCAATCGATCGAGCGGGCGATGATCGCCGCAATGTGAATGCGTTAAAGAGCTTAGTTTCTGAAAAAGTACATCGAGCGACGCCTGCGAGAAGATCCAATCCGCAATAAGTTCCGGATCTCTGGCCGGCCGCGCGAGCGTCGCACGACCTGTCGCGGAGGTGCTCGAGCCAGGCCGGAAGTACCCGGGCAGCGGCGGCATTTCATCCCGCGGCCAACCATCCGCCCACTCTGGCTGACAGGTTACGCCGATTCTCCGCAATATAATTCCGCGCTATAAATTCAGCGCTTTGAAAGGCCGATAGGGAGTCGAGATTTAAAGCCGATTACATTAAAAACTGCAACTCCGTTCGCGGCTACCCTCGCCACGTGCACAAATCCAATGCACTACAAATGCGAAGGAATGACATGGCCTTTCGAGTGTACGACGGAAACTTTGGCTCAAACAAACGAGGGCGTAGTTTCTGACGCGATACCCACCACCGGGGAGGAGCCATTACATCTGGTCGGGGGCATCATTCAGCCTTATCTGTCGGACCCGACCACCGCCGAGCAGTGACGGGCGCTGCTCGCCATCATGAGTGGAAAGTCCGGTGGTCGATGGTTTGAAGTCCTGCCAGTGTGGTTGCCACAGCGCTTGAGCGAGAGTTCGTACCTGTCGTATTCAGCTTCGATCTCGAGGCGCGCCGTGCCTCAGTGACATTTGGAACAGAGCTCGAGACTGCTTCTAAACCCATCAAGAACCTGCTACCAGAGACGAACACCGCATCCTTGTCGACATGCCGAATGGCTTTCCGAGCTTTCTACGCCGCCTGCTGCTGGGCTCTGATGCTGATCCAACTGGTACTCGGGGTCACGAATTTGCCGTCATGACCGCCTTGCCTATTCATCGCACTAGAAAAATGCTTCCTGCAGGCCTTTGGGTCCGCCTTACCGGGGTGAGCAATGCTGGCCGGGATTGCCATTGTGGCACGTTCGATCCCCCTCGACGGAAATCCTCTCCCGAGCAAGTTTCCTGCGTCATAGCATTTGATGGTTCGATCGGATCCGCCCTCAGCTTCAAGGCTAGGTACTACGTCGTTGTAAAATCACATTTAATTACGATTAAGAAAAAAAGGTTTCCCATGGCCCGCGAGACCCAGGAGAACAAGACAATTCGCGACGAGCGCTACGACGCGCACAACGTTGAAACCAAATGGTACGAGCGTTTCCAGCAGGATCCCACGCTTTATGCGGCGGAAGTTAATTCCACAAAGCCGAAATACTATGTCCTCGAGATGCTGCCTTATCCCTCCGGTGTTCTGCACATGGGACACGTTCGCAATTACGCCATCGGCGACGCCCTCGCGCGCTACATGTGGATGAACGGCTACAACGTTCTCCATCCTATGGGCTGGGATTCGTTCGGCTTGCCGGCGGAAAACGCGGCCATTTCCAACAATACCCCGCCCCGCGAGTGGACGCTGCGCAACATCGGCAACATGAAGGCACAGATGAAGCGCCTTGGCTTCGCCTATGACTGGGATCGCGAAGTCACCACCTGCTTTCCCGATTACTACCGTTGGAACCAGTGGTTTTTCCTTAAGTTCTACGAGCGCGGCTTGGCCTACCGTAAGAAGAGCCGTGTGAATTGGTGTCCCAACTGCGCCACGGTGCTTGCCAATGAGCAGGTTTTAGCCAATGGCTGCTGCTGGCGGCACGAAGCCACACCGGTTGAACAACGCGATCTTGAGCAGTGGTTCCTGCGGATCACCTCTTATGCGGAAGAATTGCTCCGCGACTTGGGCAAGCTCGAAGACTGGCCAGAAAAGGTCCGCACCATGCAGCGCAACTGGATCGGCTGCAGCGCAGGCGTCTTGATCGATTTTAAGCTGGCTCCCTCCGGCAGCTTGCCGCAGTCGGCAACGATCACGGTTTTTACTACGCGCGTTGACACTATCTACGGGGCTACCTCCCTCCAACTTGCCCCCGAGCATCCGCTGGTGGCCGATCTTACCGCTTCGGATCCGGCCTTGCGCGATCAGGTCGAGCGGATGCTCGCCGAGCAGAGGAAAGCCAAAGAGCTCGGCGACATTGGCGAGATCGAAAAACACGGGGTAAATACCGGCCGCTTCGCCATCAACCCGTACAACGGCGAACGGGTGCCCATTTGGGTGGCCAATTACATCCTCATGGAGTACGGCACGGGCGCGATCATGTCGGTACCTGCCCACGACCAGCGCGATTACGATTTCGCGAAAAAGTACCGCCTGGAAGTCAGACCCGTCATCCAGCCGCGACCGTCTAGCGAGCTCGCCTCCCAAGTTGATTTCGCTACGTCAGCCTTTACCCCCACTGATGGCGTTCTCGTCAACTCAGGACCGTTCACCGGACTCCAGTGTGAAGAAGCGATCAAAAAAATGGCGGAATATGCCCAGCAGCACGGCTTTGGGAAGCCAACCATCACCTATCGCCTGAAAGATTGGGGCGTCTCCCGGCAGCGCTACTGGGGCACTCCCATTCCGATGCTCTATTGTGAAAAAGACGGCATCATTCCCGTTCCGGAGAAGGACCTCCCGGTCGTTCTGCCGGATAAGGTTGAGATCACGTTGAGTGGCGGTTCCCCGCTCGCCAATTTGCCGGAATTCCTCAACACGACCTGCCCCAAGTGCGGAGGCGCAGCTCGCCGCGAGACCGACACCATGGACACCTTCGTTGACTCGTCCTGGTATTTTTACCGCTACGCCGATGCCCACAACCAGCGCGCACCCTTCGACAGTAATACGATCGATTACTGGTTTCCCATCGATCAGTATATTGGCGGCGTCGAGCATGCCATTCTCCATCTGATCTACTCGCGTTTCTGGACCAAGGTCATGCGCGATATGGGCATCATTAAAAACGATGAGCCGGTCAAGCGTCTCTTCACGCAAGGCATGGTAATCAAAGATGGGGCGAAGATGTCCAAGAGCTTGGGCAACGTGGTTACGCCCGACACGATGGTTGAACGATTCGGTGCAGATGCGGCCCGCATCTATAGTCTCTTTGCCGCACCCCCGGACCGCGATCTGGATTGGAAAGATAGCGGCATAGAGGGGATTCAGCGCTTCCTCGGCCGCGTCTACAGGCTCTTTGTACGGAACATATCGCCTTCCCTTGGCACATCAGCAGACCCGGACGGCCGGCGACCGTCTGCCGAGGCCCGGCAGATCCAGCGGAAGTTGCACCAGACCATCAAACGGGTGAGCGACGATTTTCAGGGGCGTTGGCACTTCAATACCTCAATCTCGGCCGTCATGGAGTTAGTGAACCAGCTGTACGCCGTTGAAGACGAGATCAGCAAGCTGCCCGCGAAACTGGTGGCCCAGGTTGAGAAGAGCCTCGTGCTCATGCTCGCCCCTTTTGCCCCCTACTTGGCTCATGAACTCTGGGAGATGCTCGGGGAAGAAGGAAGTCTGTTGCGTGCCCCCTGGCCCACCTATGATCCGGAACTCGCCAAAGAAGAAGAGATCGAGATTGCGGTGCAAGTGAACGGCAAGTTGCGCGCTCGAATTATCGTCGCGCATGACGCCGGGAGGGACTTGGTCGAACAGCGCGCCTTGAGTCATGAGAAGGTCAAGGCGGCTTTAGCCGGGAAGGAAATCGTGAAGGTGATCGTCGTTCCCGGCAAGCTGGTGAATGTAGTGGTGAGATAAGGCGGGTAATCTTCGAGCGCCCGGCCTCGCGAGTCGCGGTAGCGGAAATGTCGCTGCCCTTTCGTAAACAACCGCCAGAGATCAACCGCGAGAAGCTATTGGTTGCTCGCCAGGGGGGCGGCCGGCGATGATTGCAGGGCTATTTTAGAGCTGGGATCGCGGGAATAGCTGAGCAAAACCATATCGCGTGAACCCTGGCGAATAGCGACCGAGTTCACTTGCACTCGCGAACTCGTGGCTTCAAGAGCTTGCCGCTCGCGGACTTCCTGGCTTCTCCCGGAAATATCCAAACTATACTCGGTCGTTTGCCGAGCGATGACTTCGAGCTTGTACGTTCCGCTGATTGGCCCACAGACCTGGATAATTCCCAGGCATGCGTTCTGCGCATCGGGTGTTTCGCAATCAATGAAACCTTGCGCCTTGGGTAGCTCCTGCCAGCCATGTTTTTTCAGCGGATCAAAGCCAATGCGGCGTCCCCGCGGATCGGTCATGACCAAACCTACTGCGGGCGGCCCGTTCTTCTCCGTGCGGAAGGTGATGTCCAAGCGGCCAAGGGCATAACAAGCCTGCACGTCATCGGGATCTGCTTCATCCCGTATCTCGTGAAGGGTCTTCACGGCTGAAGTTCCCGTCTCCATCACATGTCCCCCGGCAAACGCCAGCAGAGGGACGGCGGCAAGGATCGACAGCACGATCGAGGCTTTGGAGGTCTTTCGAATCATCCGGGGCACCGCTAGAGTCAACCTAGCGGCAGCCCTGTGCTAACGACAAGTAACGGAGGTGCTACGGCGCGTAGGGGTAAGACCCTACCAATTCGGCGCAGCAATGGAAGGGGAGGCTGGCCAGCCCGCCCGGTTTAAGTTTGCCCTCAGCTACATGCCGCGAGTATGCGCTGAAAACAACAGGGACTCACGGCGATGACCAAAGTCGATTTCCTCCAGCCGTTCATGCTTGCTTTTCGTTTCTTGCATCATGACTTGATCTGCCTCGGCGGGCTTGTCCTTTTCAACCACCTGACCCGTAGTGGACAACACTGTTTTTCCATCTCGCAGAAATTTGATGGGTACAGCCTCACCCATGCCTTGCCACTCTACTTTGTAATTCCCGGCAGGCAATTGCGCAGAACCGACCTGAACGGGCTCGTCCAACTTCATGCTGTGTTCATCTTTGCTTTTGGCCAAAGCTGCTGGTGTTAGGAGCAGAACGAATGCCGCCGCCAGGCTCAAGTACTTATCAGATTTCATCTGTACATCCTCCCGTCTTCATCTACAAAAGCTCCTACAAGAACAGATGCGAGTGAAAATAGGTGGGTTGTGAACTAATATCGTGACACGATGTTTTTCGGACCTATACCCATCAAAACGAGCTCTGAGGTATGCTAAGCCTCCGTGTCTGATTCCCCTACGCTCGAAGGGTTGCGGCTCGTTTTTTGGCGGCCTTCTTTGGCTCTGCGAGAGTTAGCCTGGCGCTGGAGTTTTGCCATTACCGCCTGGCTCCTGGTTCTGTTCCTCGCCGTCGAGTATCTGGACTCGCTCTCGGTGACCAGAGGTGACTTGCTGCTCTTGCGCAGCGGCTTGCCTTGGTTGGCCATGGGAGCCATTCGCCACATTTTGTTATCTGGGGCCGAGAGATTGGCAGCGGCTACGAGCATCGTGCTGCTGGCGATCGGTGCTTTATGGATGGTGGCTGGCTCGGCTGGTCGCGCCGCTACCCTGCACGCAATCGTCCGCGTCCGAGCGCGCCGTGAGGTGAGCCGAGGCTCGAGCGAACTACCGGCTACGGGGAAGAGCTCGGCCCGAAATGCCAGCGGTCCATGGCTCGTGGCAGGCGTGCTTCTGGGTGTGCATTTCCTCCGCCTTGGGCTCTTGAGTACCGCCCTTGTGGGATGGGCAGGCGCGCTCATCTTAGCCGGCTTGCCGTTGTCAGAACCCGATCCTCAGCCCGGGCTGGCTTTTCTTCTGTTCTTCGGCCTGACCTCGACGGTTGTCTTGTTGTGGCAGCCCATGGATCAACTCTTGTCCATGGCACCGCTTTTCAGCATTCGCGACGGAGAAGGTCTGTTCGCATCCATTTGCGCTGCCACGCGCTTTGTGCTCGCGCGCTCGGGTTCCATTCTTCGCACCGGCGCGCTTTTTCTGGTCATTCATGTAGTTCTTTTTTTTGCGGCGGCTTCGCTCGCTTCCATGCTGCTGAGCTTATCGAGCATTGTGCCCCGAACCATGGTGGCGGGACTCATATTATTGGCGCTCGTGTACTTGGTACTCTTCGATTTTCTGCAGGTAGCCAAATTGGCAGCCTATATCAGCATTGTGAACGAGGGGTACGCAAATTTTCACCCAGCTCAGGCCGGCCAGCAGCTCCCGAGGTTGTCAATGCCTGGGCGGCCGCGCCCTGCCGACGCCGGCGCTATGAGCGATATTGCGGGTCTTAGGCCGCCGCTTGAGCCGGTATAGGCTAGGCTTCGGCGTAAAGCACTAGTAGCGAGACGCGGTCTCGCGGCTTTACACTTGCTTTCTGTTCTGAGACACTCGTTCGTGGAAAGACAATCGATCCTCATCCTCGACTTTGGGGCGCAATATTCGCAGCTGATTGCGCGCCGCATCCGCGAACAGAACATCTTCTCGGTGGTGCTCCCGTTTAACGCCAGTCTCGAAGAAATCCAAAGCTACTCGCCGGCGGGTGTAGTGCTTTCCGGTGGTCCGGCGTCTGTCTACGATCGGGGCGCCCCCTTCGCCCATAAGGGGATCTTCGAACTGGACGTGCCGGTGCTTGGTATCTGCTACGGTCTGCAATACATGGTCCATGCTCTTGGGGGGACCGTTCACCCCGCCGATAAGCGCGAATACGGCCATGCCCACATCGAAGTCGAGAACGGCTCCCGACTATTCCGCGGCCTCCCGAAAGTTCTGGCCGTCTGGATGTCGCATGGCGATGAAGCCATCAAAATGCCAAGCGGATTTCGCATAACAGCCAAGTCCCCCCATGCCGTGGCAGCCATTGAGAATCCTGAGCGCAAGATGTGGGCGGTGCAATTTCACCCTGAAGTGCATCACACGCCGCTAGGAACCCATATTCTGCGCAATTTTGTCTTGGATATCTGTGCAGCAAAACCCAATTGGACCGCCCGACAATTCATTGATGAGACCATCGCCGGCGTGCGGCAGAAGGTAGGTCGAGCACGCGCCATCTGCGCTCTTTCGGGAGGGGTGGACTCGGCGGTAGCGGCTACCCTGGTCGACCGGGCGTTGGGAGAGGAGCAGGGAGAAAGACGCCTGACCTGCGTCTTTGTGAATAACGGAGTTCTGCGCAAAAACGAATTCGAAAAAGTTCAGCAAAATCTGAGCGGTAAGCTCGGCCTGCGAGTGGTCGCGGTGGATCAAACCGAACGGTTTTTGTTTAAACTCCGGGGAGTTACCGACCCGGAGAAGAAACGCAAGATCATCGGCCAACAATTCATCGCAGTCTTTGAGGAGGAGGCGCATCGTATTGAACAACAGGGAGGTAAGGTCGATTGGTTGGTTCAGGGGACGCTCTATCCCGATGTCATCGAATCACGGTCCGTGCGCGGCCCTTCCGAGACCATTAAGAGCCATCACAACGTGGGCGGTCTGCCGGACCAGATGAAGTTGAAGCTGATCGAACCTTTAAAGGATTTGTTTAAGGACGAGGTGCGGCGCATCGGGCGGGATCTCGACATCCCGGAGCAGATTCTCCAACGACAGCCGTTTCCCGGGCCCGGGCTGGCGGTGCGCATCTTGGGCGAGGTTACACCGGAACGCCTGGCAATTGTTCGCGAGTGCGACGACATCGTGGTCACGGAGATCAAGAAAGCCGGCTTATACACGAAAATTTGGCAGTCGTTTGCGGTTCTGTTGCCGGTCATGTCCGTGGGCGTGATGGGAGACCAGCGAACGTATGCTTATACCTGCACGATTCGGGCGGTTCATTCCGAAGACGGCATGACGGCCGACTGGGTTGTATTACCCTACGAAGTACTCAAGAGCATCTCCAACCGCATCGTAAACGAGGTGAAAGGGGTCAACCGCGTGGTGTACGACATTACCTCAAAACCCCCGGGGACGATCGAGTGGGAGTGAAGAGTTCAAACGGC
>JAFATF010000313.1 GCA_019244045.1 Acidobacteriota bacterium | reverse complement strand
GCGTGTACACGGTCGTACTGTTGCTGAGCAATGGAGCGCGGATCGGATGGCGGCTCCAAGCTCTGACCCGTTAGTGCGAGGGCGCGGTCTACACTGCTGCGCAAGAAGGATGCCCGTCGCGGGTTTTCCGTAACCCATGTCGGGTCATCCAGCAGCGACTTGTAGTAGCTGAGACCGGCATCGCTCACGCGAGGTGCGCCGGGTTGCATGTCCTTGGGATCAAAAAACTCACTCATTGTGTCACCTCACTGGTTTGCGACGAAGGAGCATCGTCGGCTTGTTCATCTTCCCCCCGCTGCTGTTGTGGCGCGTTCTCGACAGCGCCGTGTACACGCATGACGTTCTGTGGGTTCTCCGGTGTGCTGTGTTCCGTGCCCTCGAAAGCACCAGACGGTAATGAGGGGGAGGAGCAAACAGCGGGTCCGCAGGGCTGTCCCCGGTTTCTAAAGCGGGCGCCCCGAAGAGGGCGCCCGCCCCCTGCATCTGAGGGGGGCTACTCTTGGTGCTTATGCCGCAAGCGGCCGATCAGTGAATTGACCGGTCTGCGCCGATACTGAAGCGGCACATACCTCGAACAGATACACTGGGATATCAGGCAGGCTCCACGAAGGCGACGAAGCTCGCGATTGCGCCGGCAGTTGGCACAGCCATACCGACCATCGCATACGAAGCGCGGAGGGACGCGCCAGTTATGGTCTTGGCCCTTGTGACGGCAGCTATCGCAATACGGCATCATACTTTGCATCGTTCAGAAACCAATCGATCGCATCGAACAGGGCTTCGGCAACTTCACGCTGCTCGTCTGCGGTATCGAGGCATTTCCCGCCGTTCTCCTCCAGCACGCGCATGACGCGCTCGCGGAGTTTCTTCGGGTCGTACATAGGGTCTGAATGGCGAGGGGCTGATAAAGCTCGACCTGTGGCGGGGATTGGGAGCCCATCCGCACACAGGGCCTTGCGCCTGCGGCCGCATGGCGACGGGCGGTCAACCCCTTCCGGTTGACGGCCGGAGCTCGGCCGCTAACGTCCAGGTGTGCGGAGCGGGCGCCCGCCAGCTCGCATCACCAGCTGGTATCGTTGGTCGCGGCGCTTGGTCGGCGCTGCATCTCGACGGACTCGAATTTCGGTTCCAGGCGCTCTAACAACAGCGCAGGAAATTTTGCACACCGAGGTCAAACGCGGGCACCGACGGCACCCAGGCATTGCCGTCGGTGCAAGAGGGAGCGGGGAACGACCCGGCCGCGAAGTCCGACCTGCGGTACTCCGCAGGTCGAGCGCAGCGCGGACGCGGTCGTTTCCCTCCACTCTTATGGCGCTACACGTCCGAAGCGATGGCTAGCATCACCACGGACTCGAACGAGGCCCTGCGGCTTTAGCCGACAGGGCCGAGGCAAGAGGTTCGGAGGAGGAGCGAGCGAGCGCAGCGAGGCTCGCGGTCTCCGCGATCTCCGAAGGAGTCTTCTTGGCCGACAGGCGCACCCGCGCACGCGTAAATCATCAATAACAACCAACACATTCCTGGTCGCGACCGAAAAGGGCGTAGGCACATCATCAAAAAGGTCGTTTATTCAGTGACTTGCATTCGAAGTTCGTGTGCTACAGGTTGTGCCGACGGTAGGCATCGCCTAGGCACAATGGTAGGCATCCGCGTGAGCACATCGCCTGGCTGCTCTCGACCCGACTGTGTTGAAAAAATCTCTTTCGGCGATGCTCGATTGATAGGAGCTCTACGGAGCGGCATTCAAAAAATTGCCTGGGGGACCAGCCAATTTAGCGTTTAGGCACCGTGCGCGGCCCGTAGCAGGACAGAGACGGTGTCGAGTGGTGATCTACCGTCGGATTTCAATTTGGCGAGGTTGTTTGCCAGGCCCGATTTTCGAGTTTTTCAACACAATCGACCTCATTTCGGACGTTGTGGCAGTCCCGATTTGGAGGTCGGTGTTGGGTCGGAAATCGGTCGGTCGCTGATTCAGAACGGGGCGGCTGCGCTCTGCCGACTCGCTCTTTTTTCTACGCAATCCGATCCTGTAAGGTAAAATGTTGCGCCTGGGAACAGGCGTTCACCGGCCAAGCACAGAAATGAGACCGGTGACCGCGCCAACCAACCCGGTACAAGCCATCACCCATATCAAGTTCGCCCGGGCCGCTTCTTGCCGTTCGTTTTGTCTCCCCCGAATTGCCGAGCGCAGCGTCACCAGTACTTCGCGTCGTAGATGCAATCGGCCGGATATCCGCGCGGCCTCCCAATCCCCGCTGTCGTCCTGAAACTCCGGGATCGCTACAAAATATCTTTCGGCCTGAAGAATGATGTGTTGAGAACACAGCTGATGGATTTTCTCGTCGATGCGCCGGAGTTCATATGCTTCTTCGTAATTTAATTGCTCCATCTGTTCAGCGTCGGCATTGACCTCGCGGTATTCTTCGTGGCGCTTTTCATAAAATTCATAGATATCCAATTTGGCTCTCTGGAGTCGCCTGAGTGCGAACCAAAATTGTAGCTGCTCCGGAACAAGGCGTCTCTGGATGTGCCGCAATCCCCGGTGTGCTCGGTTCAGCATCATGTTGAATCGCAGCGGCAGCGCTACATTGAGCCGACGGTAAGCGCGGGCCGGCACGGCGACCTCTGTCTTGTCCTCAGCCGATACGATCTCAGCTGTCACAGCTTAATCTCCTCTTGTGGAGCCGGCCTGCTCTTCGCGCATTGCGAATACCCAACTTGCTGCACAAGGCGGGCCGAGTCGGGACAATAAGGGCAGACGACTCTGGGCTACAGAGGACCGTGTATGATTCGGAATTCCAAACGGTTCCGACGCTTCGTCTGGTGGGCGCAGGCTGTAGGGTGAGCGAATCGGTTGGGTCAACTCTTACAGTTGCCCTATTCGATTCGCGCCGGGCTGGACGAATTGCCGTTAGAGGAGAGGCGAAACCCCCCGGAAACCTGCGTTCTTTCGGGAAAGGTCTGCTTTCCTTTGGTTTGCGCTATTTGCATAGGGCGAGGAACGGGTTTGAGTTTGCTCGATCTGCCAGGCCTGCGCCAGGCCGTGCCAGCGCTAACGATGAGGCGAGGCAACGAGATCGGTTCTTCATGACAGCGAGTAAGGGGAGCATTCCGCAATGGATGATCAAACAGAAAGGCACGGCTTGGTGCTGAAGTCCGTTGAGCCACGCGGGAGACCCGTGGAACCATCGCGTTCGAGTGATATGTCGCGGCCCACAACCGAGGGGATTTCAAGAAATCAAACCGGGCCACACTCTCGTTCCCCTACAAACGAGGTGGATGTGCCCACGATGATCGTTGGATCAGGTATGTCCCTATGCGGCACAATCAATTCGTGCAATCGGCTGATCGTCGAAGGTACGATCGATGCGACCCTGGACAATTGCCAGCACATGATTGTAGGCGAGACGGGGGTCTTCAGAGGTGACGCTTCGACCGAGAATGCTGACGTGTACGGCCGCCTGGAGGGCCAGCTCATCGTCCGCAAACGGCTGCTCGTCCGCGCCACCGGCCAAGTCTCCGGGACGATCACTTATGGCGAAATCGAGATCGAATGCGGCGGCAAACTTTCCGGTGACATTAATGTGCAGGACGGCCTCACAGCTGTTTCCCCCGGAGAGCAGCTCGCGTAGGCTAAAAACGACGGCAAAAAGCCCCAATCGAATTTACGCATGGTCGCGGCGCAATGCCTCTGCAGACGATCCCGAGTCGGGGCGCTGTGACAAACTCTCGGTCATCAGCCGGCGGTTAAGCAGATTTTAACCGTAGTAACTCGTAAATCGCCCAATCGAATTTGAAAAACCGCAACAAAAGGCGATGCCATGCTTGGGACCACCGTAAATCGTAAGCCCACGGAATCGTTCTGGAAATCGACAGAACCACCGCTTCCCGCTGATCCGCCGAACCCTATATCTGAGACGCAATGGCCGCCGCGTCCCCGCAACAACGAAGCCGATGATCGGACGCTGATCATTGGTCCTGGCGTCTCGGTATCGGGTGAAATCACCTCCTGCGATCGGCTGATCGTGCAGGGTAAAATCGAGGCAAAATTGACCGACTGCCCGAACGTGATCATCAGGGAAGGCGGCGTCTTCAAGGGGGAGAGCTCCACCGAGGATGCCGAGGTACAGGGCTCTTTTGACGGCAATCTCGTTGTCTCCAAGCGGCTTCTCATCCGCGCCACGGGTCGGGTCTCTGGAATCATCGCCTACGGCGAGATCGAGATTGAACGCGGTGGCAAAATTGCCGGTGACATTAAGCATGAGGGCGGAAGCGCGGTTTCGCATCTGAAGCCGGCCCGGACAGGGTAGGGCCGCCATCCGGACGGGGACAAGTTCGCTACGGGTTTATTGGCTGCGTGAGGTATTGCAGCGATGGCTATGCTGCCGGGGTGGAATTCTCTGGATGCTGTGGGCTCCATTGGCCACGGTCTTCATATCGCAGCTATGCTCGTGTTGACTTTGCTGGTTGTCGCGGAGGGAATGGCGCTCGTTTACGACGGCCGCAAGTACGCTCTGATCGGTGCGGTCGAGCGTGAAATCACTGCAAGCCGCGACCAGGAAAGGCGAGAAGCTGAGGACCGGCACAGAACGAGATAGCGGGACTCCAACGCCGGCTTGAAGAGACACAGCGTCAGCAAGACGCACGGCGGCTGACCACCACAGACCAGCAAACGCTGGCTGCCGCATTGTCGCCATTCGCCGGACAGCAGATCGAGATCACTTCGATATTGGGGGATCCGGAGGGTCAGCAGTTTGCAAACGACTTTGTGTCGGCCGCGCAACAGGCTGGATGGGATACGGCCGGAGTAAACGCAGGTGTTTTCACCAGCAATCCGATCGGCCTCGAAGTTCTGTATCGAGAGCCGCCGCCAGATAACGTCGCGCCACCGGCCCTGACCGCTTTGGTGGACACATTGCTAGGCCTCCATATCTTGCCGGCGCGCAGCGTCACTATTTTCGAAGACGTGGCACCGAATGTTATTCGCCTGCTTGTGGGCGCCAGGTCTGGTGACACTTCCGCGCACTCCTCACTTTCGCCCGGAGAGTTGCCTCCCGAATGACACCGAGGCCGCCAACGGCGCGGCAAATATCGTGTCCCGTGGAGAGTAGCGGATTCCATTACCCGCTACTTGTAGGTGCCGCAGTCAAGATCCAAAATGGGTCGAAACTAGAAATTGGCGTGGGTACCTGGAACGCCAGCCCTCCGGTGCGAAGCGGATGTTCAGAGTGACTAAACCGCGGTTCATGCCTGCAAAAAGATGCTGATGCGCTTCTCGACTACATCTACGTGGCGGCCGGCCAAAACAGTTTGGCGGCTGAGCTCGAGTGACCCGAACCACAAACACGCCGGGGTGACGGCCGACAACCTCGTCACTGCGCGCACGTAATCGAAATACATCAGCATTCACGATGCTTTCCTGAGACGCAGAGATCACCTGCCGCCGCATCCCCGTTGGATGGCAAAGCGCGTTAGCAAGGGCACGGAGGGCCGATCCCGGCGAGCCCTTCACGATGTCGAGCGAATTTGATCACGCAGTGGTGGTTCCGGCCATCCTACGACTGGCACGCGTGTTGCCTCGTAGGCAACAGGATGATGCCGAGATTGATATTGCCCTCGAAGGCACACTGGGATGAATTCCTTTCTGCTTCACCTACAATCCTGGCCGAAGGAGAAGATAATGCGTTCTATTTGCCCGCAGGTGACGTGCGCAATGGCCTCTACGATGATTTCGCGCGAAACTGGAATCTTGGCATGAAGGGCGTCGCTGGTTACGAGCGCATCGAAATTCCGTATCCCGGCGGACATCTGCCGGGCTATCGACTCCAGGCAAAAGGGAAAGAATGCAGTACGTTCTCTTGCACTGGTGGATACGATTCGTTTCGTCGAGGAGTTTTACAACTTCCTTCTCCCGCTGACCCAACTTGGAATAACCGTCATCGCGTTCGACGGGCCTGGCCAGGGCGGCGCCTCGCGGCAAGGCATCTACATGGATCATGCCTGGGAGAAGCCGGCCAAGGCCGCGACCGATTATTTCGAGCTGGGTGCGGCGGATTGGCTGGGTGCCTCCTGCGGCGGTTATATGTCCATCCGTGCGGCCGCCTTCGAGCCCCGCATCAAGCACATCATCTCGATGCCGACGTCGTATTCGGGGCTCGATATGACGCTCAAGCAAATGCGCCGCGGCAAGGCCCTGGAGTTGATCTCGCTGTTCAAGGCCGGCGATCGTAAGGGAACGGAAGCCCTTGTAGCCAAGGTGCGCCTACCGAGTTCGATATTTGAATGGTGCATCGTTCAGGGGGTGCATATTGCCGGAATTGGTCCTCGAAGCGAATCTTCACGAACGCACCCAGGATCGGCCGATTCTCCGAAGCGGCATCATTGCCGAAGGCGCTGACCAACCAGAGTTATGCCGTCAGCGTGAGCCTGGGGATCACCTCGATCATCTACGCGACG
>JAFATF010000266.1 GCA_019244045.1 Acidobacteriota bacterium | reverse complement strand
GGCTCGAGAAAGAGTTCTTGCCGAGCACAGCGCTGAACGGCGGGCAAGAGAGTTTGAAGACAGAATCTCGGCAGCGATGAGCAGCCGTTCTTCAGCGATAGGCCGAGCAGAAGCCGACAAAGTTTCCAGCCTGAGCGGTTAAAGCCGGCCGTCCGACCAAGCGCAGCCATTCTGCCGAGTTCATTGGCCGCTCATCTTGCCCGCTCCACCTTCTGGGCCCGGAACAAACAGCCGGATAAGCTCAGGACTACTAAGTACGCTCGATGGTCACCGATTTCAAAATCACATCCTTCAGGGGTCGATCCTGACGGTTGCGCGCAACCTTTGTCACTTTCTCAACCACGTTCTGGCCTTCAACGACCTCTCCAAAGATTGTATGCTTGCCGGTGAGCCAGGTGGTTGGTGCAACTGTGATAAAGAATTGTGATCCATTTGTGTTCGGGCCCGCATTGGCCATGGCCAGTTTGCCCGGACCGTCGAAGCTGTGTGGCGAAGCTCGGGTTTCGTCCTCAAACTGGTAACCCGGGCCACCCATTCCCGTACCCGCAGGATCGCCGCCTTGAATCATAAAGTCAGGAATAACGCGATGGAAAATGGTGCCGTCGTAAAGGCGGTCTTTGCTTTTCTTGCCCGTCACGGGATGAGTCCACTGCCGGCTACCCTCGACCAGGTCGATGAAGTTCGAGACGGTTTTGGGAGCATCTCTATCGAAAAGGCGGCAGACAATCTGGCCTTCACTGGTTTCAAAAATTGCATAGACGCCGGGCTGGCGTGACATAAAATTGCTCTCCTCTCGGGGGTTGCTGGTTTCGAGCATGTTTTTGACCGCCTACTCGGCTGGGGCCGCGCTCCCGGTGGAAGCGCTTTCTCTCAGCGGGCACTCGCACCTGCTTTTTTAATCGTAATGTGATTAATTCTGACGGGGTGGAAGGGGCGATCATCCTGTGGGTCGCGGGTCATGCGGGCAATCTGCTTGACCAGAGCGACGGAAGCATCGTCACATTGACCAAATATCGTGTGTCGCCCATTCAAATGCGGCGTCGGGACCTCGGTAATAAAGAATTGCGATCCGTTCGTATTAGGACCGGAATTGGCCATGGCCAATCGCCCGGGACGATCAAACGTCAAGCCTGACACGATCTCGTCCTTGAACTTGTAACCCGGGTCACCGCTGCCATTGCCCGCAGGATCGCCGCCTTGAATCATAAAATCAGGAATGACGCGATGGAAAATGGTGCCGTCATAGAGCGGCGTGTGGTGCTTGGTGACATGGCTGACGGGATTTGTCCAATCCTTTGTTCCGGTGGCCAACCCAATAAAATTGTCGACCGTTACGGGTGTCTGCTTCTGAAACAGCGTGCAACGCAAAGCTCCAGCCGTAGTCTCGAAAATAGCTAGCGGCTCGCCGCTGCCGTTGGCGGCAGTCACTTTCTGAGGGACGCGTTGAGGGGCGGATGTTTGCCACCAGGCGAAGCTCGAGACTAAAAGAATAAAAGCAATACCGCGCATCCATCACTCCTCTTCTCCCCGGTTGGCATCACCCAGACAGGTGCGATCCCCATTCCATCCCACAGGGCGCGACGCGCGAATTGTATGATAGTGGAGACGCTATTTTCTTGTATTCTGGCCTGCTTCGAGTTCATGGCTGACCAGCTCGGCATCTTTCATTACTCGCAGCAGATTGCCACCAAGGATCTTGCGAATATCCGAATTGCTGTAACCGCGATCGATCAGCGCCTGAGTGATTTTAGGCAAATCGGCAGCCGAGTCAATGCCCGCCGGGAGGGCACCGCTTACTCCGTCAAAGTCCGACCCTAAGCCCACGTGATCGACGCCGGCTACTTGGGCAATGTGATCTATGTGGTCAATCAGTGATTTCAGCGGCGGGCGCGGGATGCGGGCAAGCCATTGGTGTTCCAGCGGCTCGCTGTCGATATATTGCGGCGCTTTTCCTGACGCTCTTTCTCGGGCGATAAAATCTCGAATTGCCGCATTCATAGGCTCGCGCACCGCTTCTTGAGCTTTGCGGAAATTCTCATCGATGAAGCAGGAGCAGAAATTGACCATGACCACCCCGTTATTGCGAGCCATGGCCTTCAGCATGTCATCGGTCATGTTACGCGGGGCGTTGGTGAGAGCTCGCGCAGAGGAGTGGGATGCAATGATAGGCGCCTTGCTGATGGCAACGGCATCGTAGAAGGTTTTGTCCGCCACGTGCGAGATATCGACCAGCATCCCTAGGCGGTTCATTTCCTCGATCACCTGCCGGCCAAAATCGCTGAGCCCCCCATGATGTTGCACTTTAGCATCATCGGCATCTCCTGACGAGTCAGCCCAGTCGTTCGTATTGGACCAGGTTAAGGTCATGTAGCGTATACCCAGGCGATAGAAATCGTTGAGCAGGTGAAGATCGTCTTCAATCGCGTGGCCGCCTTCAATTCCCATGAGAGCCGCCAGTTTATGCTCCTTGTGGGCGCGTTCGATGTCGGCCACCGAATAAGCCATCATCATGCGATCGGGATGCCGCTTTGCTTGGTGATAAACAGAATCTATCAGGTCGGCGGCTCGTTTCGCGTAGTTCACAGCATCGGTCGTAGCTGGATCAACCCAGATGGAGAAGAACTCCGCGCCCAGACCTCCGGCGCGGGCTTTGTCCAGGCTGACTTCTCCCTGATCGTGGGGATCCGCGCTACCGATATCAAAGTCGCGATCGAGGAAGCGTTGCGGCGTATCGGCATGAGTATCGATTACGATAGCTGATCGGTGTAAAACGAGCGCGCGGGCACTGACGACAAGAGCACTGTCCTGGGAAGACTGGCCGAAGGCTGTGGTCGCAAGCAGCAGTACTCGTAAGACGCGATGGAGTTGCATAAGGAATTAAGCCAAGCGAAGCACTGCAAGGCAAGGATTGTATACGCTCTTCGCGGTCGGATAAAGAGTGGACTCTCTCACGCCGATTCGAAGTGGCTTGGTGAAGCAGAATACGGGTTTCGATACCTGCTACCTGGGAACACCCGCTACACAACCGGCGTAGACGTGGGAGACAAAACGGGCAGATGAACCGCAACTCGAGGGTCCCACCTTAATGAAAATCGCGATGAAATCATAATCCAGATGACTGACCGGCACATGCGGCTGGGCTTGACATTTTCCATTCATACTCATTGCTTGGCGCCGAAAACCGCCTCTCGCCTTCGATGAGGATCATCGACAACACGGGCAGGCCGCTCACCTGATGAGGTGTGTAAGGCCGGCTACTCGGTGCGATCCTCAGCTGTTTTCACGGTATTCGACAACTCGGCGGGGAACAGGGTCTGCGTGCGACGCCACTCGGTGTAGCGATCGGAGACCATCACATGGAACACCCACTGATGTCGTTCCTCCTCCGGTTCGACCAGCCCAAGCGCGCGCAGATAAAAAAGATAGCTCTCGACGAAGCGAACCTCTTGCTTGCTCATGCCGCGGCGCTGCAGGTCGAGCGTAATGCCAGCCAGGTGTGAGGAGGCAGTTTCGCCGGACTCGGGCGCAGCATTGCGATTACGCCGGCGCAGCTTATGCTGGATTCTGACTGTGCGAACCGCCGAGTTCACCTGTATCTGAGCATGGAAGCGGCGATAGTAGGCTTCGCTCAGGTCTTGTACGAAATCGCGTGTCCAAGGACGGCAATACCGACGGGCGGGATCAAGCCGAGGATCGAAACGCAGCATTTGACTTTCGGAAATCTCGACCAAGTCCTGCCGAGCCTTTAGCTGCGCGAGTTCATCATCGTCGGCAATGCGAGGTAGCTCGAGGCGATCAATTTCTTCGTTTTGGCGGAGCAGGGAATTGTGTGAAGGCCGGAACATCGGGTTCCAGACGATCCGCCGCCCCTGATGACCCCTGCGGGGAAGCTTGCGAGGGTTGCTACGCCGATATGCAACCCGGCTATGCAGCCCGAAAAGCGGCGCGCACAGGGCCAGAGCGATGAGCAGCGAGTAGGATCGCTGGTATCGTATGTGCAACGAATTTACCTCCTACTCGATCGCCGGCCTGAGCTGCCAGACAGGCTGCGATTTTAAACCAGGGAGCGGGAGAAGCAATTGCACAAAAATAACAATCGCCGGGTTACTAAGGTTATACCGCATGAATAAGCCGTCGTTATCAAACCGGGGGTAACCGTGAGGATCAAGTGGCCGTCGACCTCAGATGCCCACCTGCTTACTTCCTGAACCAATCGCTCAATGCTTGCTTAATCACTTCACCGCCGACCTGCGAAATTGATCGAGTCAAAGGAATGTCCTTGGGGCACACCTCCACACAATTCTGCGCGTAACCGCACTCTTGGATGCCACCATCTCCCATCAGGGCTACCAGCCGTTCTCGTTTTAAAGCAGCTCCCGTGGGATGAGTGTTGAACAAGCGGACCTGCGAAATGGCGGCCGCACCCACAAAACCGGTGCTTTCTGTAAACTGTGGACAAGCCTCCATGCAACAACAGCAGGAAATGCAGCGCGATAAGGGATAGGCAGCCTCCTGATCGTCCATGGACATGCGCGGTCCGGCGCCGAGATCATAGGTCCCATCGACCGGGACCCAGGCTTTCACGCGCTTGAGGTTTTCAAAGAGCACGGTGCGATCAACCGAGAGATCGCGCACCACCGGAAACTTCGAGAATGGTTCGAGTCTGATCGGCCGCTCCAGCTGATCAACCAGCGCCGAGCAGGCCATACGAGCGCGCCCATTGATGAGCATGGCGCACGAGCCACAAACTTCTTCCAGACAGTTGGAGTCATAGGTTATGGGAGTGGTCGCGGTGCCTTGGCGTGTAACCGGACTGGCCGCAATCTCCATTAAGCAGGAGGTGACATTCATGCCTCGTTTCCAAGGAATTTCGAATTCTTCCCAGCGAGGTTTGGCCGTGGGGTTATCCTGGCGCTTAATTTTAAGGGCGACGTTTTTTTGATCAGCCATTCGCTCTTCGCCTTTAGCTCCTGGCAAGCTGTTCGCCTCGCACAGGAGCGACCAGGAAATCAGTATTTCCGCGCACGCGGGGGGATCAGAGAGATGTCTACCGGTTCAAATTCGAATCGTGGCTCGTCAGCGTCGGGGGCGAACGTGGCTTTGGTGGTCTTGAGCCAGTTCTTGTCGTCCCGTTCGGGAAAATCGGGCTTATAATGCGCGCCGCGCGATTCGTCACGCAGAGCTGCTCCCTGCGCGATGACGCGGGCCAGTTGCAACATGTTGTAAAGCTGGCGTGTGAAGCCGATCGTTGTATTCGCCCATTGCGTACGATCGCTCAGATTGATGCTTTGATAACGTTCCAACAGTTCCACCAACTTGGCATCAGTTGCTCTTAGATTCTGGTTATCGCGGATTACCGTGCAGTTCTGGGTCATGATATCGCCCAGTTCGCGCCATAGTAGAAAGGGATTTTCTCTGCCGTCCGCCCTCATCAGCTTGGCGTTGATATCTTCTTGCCGCTTTTGTTCGGCCTCAAAATGTCCATCGGAAGCAGGCGAGAAGGCGTTGCGGGCGTATTTGACGGCCTCAGGCCCGGCAACAAATCCGCCCCAGATGCAGGAGACCAGAGAGTTCGCGCCCAGGCGATTGGCGCCGTGGTACTGGTATTCGCATTCGCCGGCGGCATAGATTCCGGCAATGTTGGTGGCCTGCTTGAAATCCACCCATAGACCGCCCATAGTGTAATGCACGCCGGGAAAAATCTTCATGGGCGTGTCCCGCGGGTCGTCGCCCACGAACTTCTCATAGATTTCAAGGATGCCTTCCAGCTTACGGTCGAGCACCTTGCGATCGATATGAGTCAAATCCAGATACACCATGGGTTTGCCATCGACGCCGAGCTTGTGTTCGTAAACCACTTTGTGGATGGCGCGGGTAGCGACGTCGCGGGGAACCAAGTTTCCATACTTCGGGTACCATTCCTCGAGGAAATACCAGCGCTCGCCATCGGGAATTAGCTTAGGATCACGATTATCACCCGGCTTTTTGGGCACCCACACGCGGCCTCCTTCGCCCCGCGCCGACTCGGACATGAGTCGCAGTTTGTCTTCCCCCGGGATCGAGGTGGGGTGGACCTGGATGAATTCTCCATTGGCGTAATACGCCCCTTGTTGATACAAGGCAGATTGGGAAGAGCCAGTGCACACGACCGAGTTAGTGGATTTCCCGAATATGGCCCCGATTCCGCCGGTGGCGATGATCACTGCGTGGGCAGGGAAGGTGCAGATGGCCATTGAACGCAGGTCCATGGCGCAAATGCCGCGGCAGACGCGTCGGGCATCGAGCACCGCCGACAGGAACTCCCAACCTTCGTACTTGCTGACTTTGCCTTCCGCCTCATAGCGGCGCACCTGCTCATCAAGGGCATAAAGAAGCTGCTGACCCGTGGTGGCGCCGGCGAAAGCCGTGCGGTTAAAAAGCGTTCCGCCAAAACGCCGAAAGTCGAGCAGCCCTTCCGGCGTGCGGTTGAAGGGGACACCCATGCGGTCGAGCAGATCAATAATACCGGGTGCGGCATCGCACATATCTTTAACAGGAGGCTGGTTGGCAAGAAAATCGCCGCCGTAGATGGTGTCATCGAAATGCTGCCAGGTTGAGTCACCTTCGCCTTTTAAGTTCTTGGCAGCATTGATTCCGCCTTGGGCACATACCGAGTGCGAGCGCTTCACGGGAACGATGGAAAATAAATCGACGTGACCGCCCATTTCAGCAACCTTGATGACGGCCGCAAGACCGGCAAGGCCTCCGCCCACCACAATGATTCTCGGATTAGAAAGAGCCATAGAAATCCCTAGCTGCTTGCGCTATCGCATGGTATAGGACTCGAGGCCGCTGGCCGGAGTCATGGGAACCAGTGGTCGAGACAGAAAGGCATACATGGTGGCGCCCCCGGTGATGACAAAGGCGAGCGCAATAAGCAGGCAAACGTAGCCGAATCGCCGTTGCGCTCTTTGTCCGCTGATGATGCCCCACTTGGCGCAAAACAACCACAAGCCGTAGGCAAAATGCCATGCAGCCGCCACGATGCCTATAGCGTAGAAAGCCACAATCCAGGGATTCTGAAACTCCAGCTGCACCTTGCCGAAGGCGCCGGCTGGGTTGGCTAGTATGTGCATGCCGGCAAAGCGCAGGTGCCAGACGTGATAAGCCATATAAAAAAAGGCAATGCCGCCGGTCCAACGCTGCGCGGTGTACAGCCAGTTACCCTGCCAGGGATAGTCGCCCACATTGGCCTCGCCCCGGTACCAGATGTAGAAACCATAGAGGGAGTGATAAGCAATCGGAATCCAGATGCCCACCAGTTCGAGCACCTCGACAAAAGGAAACCCGGCCAGAAAGGCTACCTGACGGGTATAAGCTGCCGGACCTGCGGTGGCAACCGCGTTCGAAAAGAAGTGCTCGATCAGAAAGACGCCTATCGGAATAATACCGGTGAGGGAGTGCAGCCGTCGCCAGAAGAACGAACGGCGTTGTCCGGCGCGCAGTGGACCAACCCCGCCGCGCACCGCCGGAACTCGAGGACTGGCCGTGGAT
>JAFATF010000138.1 GCA_019244045.1 Acidobacteriota bacterium | reverse complement strand
TCACTTCCGCAAGCAGAATCGAGGAATTCAGCGCGGCGGCTTTCGTCGAGATCTAGGGCCTTTTGACAGAGTTCTTCGACGCGACGCCAAAGCTCAGGCCTCATGACTTGCCCTTCCGGAGTTCAACTCACGGAGAAGCCACATTTTGGCCAGTCGCCAGTCTCGAATTACTGTATCGCTGGAAACGTGCAAGACCTCGGCCGTTTCTTCGACGCTCAATCCGCCAAAGAATTTCAGCTCTACGACTTTGCTTTTCCTTTCATCGACCGTCGCCAATGTATTCAAGGCATCGTCCAGCGCTACCAGATTGAGATCAGCCTCATTGCACACCGACGGAGCCTCCTCCAGAGGGATGTGAGGAACGGCGGCACCGCGTTTCAAATAACCGCGCGAGCGGGCAAAATCGATCAGAATGCGCCGCATCAAATTGGCCGATACCGCGAAGAAATGCGCCCGGTCCTGCCAGTTCACTTGTGTGCAGTCCACGAGCCGTAAATAGGCTTCATTGACCAATGCGGTGGTTTGTAGCGTATGGCCCGAGCGCTCTCCGCCCATATAGCGTTGCGCGATCTGGTGCAACTGCCGATAGACCAGGGGCGTCAGCTTTTCCAACGCTTGACTGTCCCCGCCCTTCCAAGCTTTCAATAGCAGGGTGACTTCGTGGTTGGAAGAACTCTCCAAGCGGGCCTCATGGTTTCAATAAGTTACATCGAAAACCATAAAAAAACTAGCGCCCGCGCGCGGTTGGTCCTGGATTCAAACTTTTTTCCTTCCCTTCTTGCGGTTTCGTTCGATCCATTCCCGCCTTACTACATAGAGGCGTGCAGCTCAGCTTCCAGAAGCTCAGAAGACGCCCTCCACAAAATTTCGCAAACAGGAGAAACAAAATGACGATCACGAAGCACGCCGCACTGCTCCTCACCACGTTGGTCGTGTTGACGGGTTTGCTGAATGCGCAGACGTCAAGGACGATCAAAACGCAGGTCCCCTTCGAGTTCGTCGCGAATGGCGAATCGATGCCAGCCGGCGAATGCACAATCGCAGTTGCTGTGAATGGACGGACACTGCTCTCCATCAGCAGCGGGGAGCGGCACGCCTATGTCCTTCCCATTTCAGACGCGTCGCCAAACGCGCGCAAAAAGACGGCTCTTGTGTTTCACCAATATGGTGACCAGTACTTCCTGGCCGGTATCAAGCGCGAAAACGGGAGCGGCTACCAATTAGCGGCTAGCACGGTAGAACGTGAACTGCAGGCCCGGAACGTCACGTGGCAAGTATTCACGCTTCTCGCATCCGCAAAGTAGACGAGCCGTTGGCCGGTACCTGTTCGGGATTATGAGTCGCAACACTATGTTTCTTTGGCGGTTTTCTCACAACAAACATAAGGAGAGTCAATAAATGAAAAACACGTTTCTCACGTCGCGTTTGTCGTTGTTGTCGATTGCTTTCCTGGCGGCTTCCTCGTATGGCTGGGGTCAGCAGAAGGCGCAGCCGGCTGGCGCAGGAAATCAAAGCGCACTCGTTCAGACGGTTCGCGAGGCTACGAAACAATACCTCGACGTCAACAACGCCATAGCAGATGGATACGGGCAATTTCTCGGCTGCGTCAGTGGCTCCGACCATGGCGCCATGGGTATCCACTACGTCAACTTCAGTTTGGTCAATGGGACCATTGACGCCAAACACCCTCAGGCGCTCATTTACGAGCCCGTGAACGGACAAATGAAACTGGTAGGAGTCGAGTTCATCGTTGACCAGGCCACTTGGCTTAAGGACAACAACAACACACCACCGGTGCTCCAAGGCCAGACGTTCTTGCTCATCGATGCTCCCAACCGCTACGGCGTCCCGGCTCCGTTCTTCGAGCTTCACGTATGGGCGTGGAGGGACAATCCGCAGGGCAACTTCGTGGACTGGAACGACCACGTGAGCTGCTCACATGAATAGAGCAACGGGAGACGCCGCCTTTGCGTGCGTCTCCCTTCCATATCGTCCGAAACGCCACCAGGAAAGGAACACAAATGCCCAAGTACGTCGTTGAGCGCGAACTAGCCGGTATCGGAAATATAACCCCCGATCAGGTAATCGCTATGTCGCAGACGTCGTGCAGTCTTCTGGATAGAGTCGGACCGAAGATCCAATGGGTGCACAGCTACGTCACGACTGACAACATTTACTGTGTCTACATCGCTTCCAATGAAGACATGATTCGTGCGCATGCCATGCAGGGAGGCTTCTTGGCAAACCATATCTCCGAAGTCAAGTTGGTGATGATCCGACTTCGGAAGAAGTCTAAAATTTTGCCCCAAAAACGTCGTTAGGCGGCACGGCACATCTCGCTCAGCGACGTGATGATGAAGCTATAATCGTGGATTCTAGAGGAACCTATGGATATCCGATCGTTACAGCGGCCTTTGAAAGACGCATATCGTCAGGCTCCGTCCAGTTCTCGCATAACTTTGATCGCGAATGGACGACGGACCGACGCGCCGATTTCTTGCTCAGTGGATCTCGGGCGTGCGATCTATGACGCTCAAGCGCACAAAGGCGTTGGAGGAGCCGGCACAGGTGCCTGTTCCGGGGATCTATTACTCGGCGCGTTGGCCGCATGTGCACAAATCACTTGCCAGATGGTAGCGGCTGCCATGGGGATCCCAGTCGACGATATCGGGGTGACAGTTGAAGGAGATCTGGATTTGCAAGGGACGCTAGGAATGTCAAAAACAGTATCGGTCGGATTTGAAGACATTAGGGTCAATTTCCTTGTCCGAGCGCCGCAAGCAACGCAGGAGCAGATGACAGCCCTTCAACAAAAAACCGAGCAGTATTGCGTTGTAATGCAAACATTGCTGCATCCCCCTCCAATCAAGAACGTGTGGTCAGATGCGCAGTCGAGCAGCGCATAGGCCTAGCCTGTTGGGATCCTTACACTTCCGCACAAAGAAGTTCTCACCCCAGATAGGTGTGTCGAGACTGTGCCCAACGTTCAAGCTCCGAAGCCGTCAAATAGCCTCGTTGCAACAAGACAGTCGAGTGTTTCCGCGCGCCGCCAATAGACGTAAATCGCAATTACTTATCTAATTAGTGGTTTCGGCGGTTTGCCGTAAAGTGTGCCGTGAGTTAATCGCATCACGCACAATCTCCAGCTCTGGGTGCTGATAGTTCATCGCGATCTTCACGTCCGCGTGTCCCATCGCATCCATCACCGCTTTCAGATTTCCGGTCCGGCTCAGAACGGGTATAAAGGGTATAAACGGGTGTAAATGGATATCGCTTTGCCATTGGTTGGGAATGGGGTGAAAATGGGTATAAATGGATATCCGCAACCACGAGATCAGGAACATCACCATCACGCCTGAAATCCTGAAGCTTATCGCCCAGATCGATGAGTTCAAGGGGCGCTGGGAAGTCATAGAGTCGCTTGCGCCGGAAAAGCTCACCAGCCTGAGGCGGATCGCCACGATTGAAAGTGTCGGCTCCTCCACGCGAATCGAAGGTGCGAAACTCAGCGACAAAGAAGTGGAAAAGCTGCTCTCCGGTGTGAAGGCCAAGTCATTCGCGAGCCGCGACGAGCAGGAAGTCGCCGGCTATGCCGATGCGATGGAC
>JAFATF010000096.1 GCA_019244045.1 Acidobacteriota bacterium | reverse complement strand
TCTTGCGGTTTTGCCCTGGCCGACCAGGGAGCCGATACGCGGCTCATTCAGGATTATTTGGGCCACCGGAAGATTGAACACACCGTCAAATACACCGCCAGCAATCCGGCCCGGTTCGAGAGGCTTTGGCGATGAAAGCGCAGCTTTCCTGATGCTCTCTTTCGCGTGACCCACAGCACGGACGGGGCGAAGGCACTTTAGCCGCCGCCGCTTGCTGTCAATGACGCTGTTTTGGCTCCCCCACTTTTGCTGATAGGCGCAAAAGCGGTCCCCCCAAAAAGCTATGACAGCCGCGCTCAGTTGCGGCGGCAGACGTGCCCTCTTTCGCCCCCGCCGTGGGGGTCACTCAAACGAAAGAGGCCATCATGTCAGACAGCAACACAAAGAAAATCGCGGAACTCAACGACCTTTGCCGAACTGCTATGGGCGTTGCGGGCCGTCTGGTCCAGACAGCCGGTATCAGCGCCTTACCGATGCAGGATCAATCGGCAATCCGTGAGAAGGTCGAAACCTTCGATACCTTCACCCCGGACAATGACCCGTATGGAGAGCGCGATTTCGGTGCGTTCAATCACAACGGCCATAAGATTTTTTGGAAGATCGACTATTACGACACCACCATGACGAAAGGCAGCGAGGACCCGAGCGACCCGAAACAGACCGTCCGGGTTTTAACGATCATGCTGGCGTCTGAATACTGATGTTCCCTGCCCCGCGCCGGTTCGCCCGGTGCGGGGTTTCCTTTGTTGCATATTGGGTGAGTTTTGCCCTTCCCTGCCCCACTGTGAGCCGCTATCAAGAAGCCCATGAAACTGGCCTTATCTTGCCCTGCCCCTGTTGCAGCCTGTCGCATTTGCGGGAACAGCACAAACAGCACATATTGGCGCGTTCGGGAGATGCTACACGGCACCGGCGAGCTATTCGATTACGTGAAGTGTGGCGCATGTGGTTGCCTTCAAATCGCGCCGATACCCCGCGATCTTGGCCGCTACTATCCCCGTGATTATTTTTCGTTCCGCAGTTTTGACCACTTGGCACGTGGCCGCTTGCGCCGAATGATCGACTGTAAACGTGTGCAGCACAGCCTTGAGCGGCGCAACCTCATTGGATGGATTCTTAATCCCGTTGCTCGCCCGCTCGATTACCTCACGTGGGTACAGAAAGCGGGACTGAACACCGCCGCCCGCGTGCTTGATGTTGGATGCGGAAACGGCAAGGTGTTACTACGCATGAGGCTTGGAGGCTTCCAGCAAGTCACCGGCGTTGATCCATTTATCCGCAAAACCATTGCCTATCCAAACGGGGTAACAATTCACAAACTCACCCTAGAGGCATTCGCCGGGGAATATCGGCAACCGTTCGATCTGATCATGTTTCACCATTCGCTCGAACATATGGTTGACCCGCAAGGAGCATTAAAAACCGCCGCCAGTATGTTATCTGAACGCGGCTCAATTCTGGTAGCCGTTCCAGTTGCCGACAGTGAAGCCTGCGAACGATACCGCGAGAATTGGGCAAATCTCGACGCGCCCCGACATTTGCACCTGTTCACGCGAAACAGCATGGCAATTCTGGCCCGCAATGCAGGGCTTGCCGTTACACATGCCGAGAGCGCGGGGCTTGTCTCACAGTTCACCGCAAGCGAGCTATATCGGCGCGGGATTGCTGGAAATGCTAGACGCAGCGCCGCCGAATTTCTTTCTAAGCGTGAGATCGAAGAATTTCGCACAATGACCGCTCGCCTAAATCGAGAGGGGCGCGGCGATCAAGTCATGTTCTACTTACGGCGTCCGGCGGACGTGTCACAAATGGTGACTGCTGACCCTCTTTCGATCAACAGTCCCGCTCACTGAACACTTGGATGCTTCCGAAGAATCCGGCGGCGTAGACGCTGACAGCTCCACGCGCACCTACTTGGAATGGCTTGTCGTAGTAAGCGGGAGTACCAGACCTAGGGTAAAAACGAAGAACGACGAGCTTGCATTGGTCGGTCGCAAGCGTTTTGCAGGAGGTAGTTGGGGTAGCTATTAGGGTCGATAGCTAAAGCGCAGCAAGGAAGAAGACCTGCCTCAATCAGGGGGTAATATAGTCACGTTTTCCTGGTTGTCATCTTTAGTAATGTCGGTTTCTTGAGACATGATCGCCCGAGGTTATCACACACGGCGGTGCAGCCGGGCGGCCCGTTAAGAAGTGGTCGCATCTCAAAAAGGGTCCAATTTGACATGAACTCGAAGCCCACCTGCTGCGGCTGATCCGGTGGCCGACCCGTGAAGCGTGTTCGATCTGACCCAAGAATTCAAATCCGTGGATAATCCGGCCCGGTGTGCGGCATGCAGTTCGCAACTAGTATCCGAGGGAGGAGCCGTATGCGTTATGGGCGTCCGTAGGGATCTGTGCAGAGGGGCGACCGGTTATCCTACCCTGACCGTGTCAAAATGGAAATTTCGGCTAAAAGAAGGAGGGATCACATGAGCCTTCGCCTGACACAACACAGTTACCTACTGATCATCGTGGTCGCATGGGGGGTCGCGAGTCCTACTCCAACAAACGCTGATACCATATTAGCGAGTGCAGAATCAAAGGGCACAACCTTCGAAACCTTTCAGAATACTTCTTTAACTCAATCTGCACAGGTGGTCTACACCATGCGAGATGGAGTGATCACACTCCAAGCAAGCGCAACGGGTACGGGTTCTGCCTCTGCTTCTCTGATGACCCTACTCCAACGGATCGACCAGCCACAGGTGCTCTTGAACATTTCTAACTCCGTATCAACCCCCCCAGATACTAGTACCACAATAAGTCTAGCGCCGTCAGCTTTCACTTTCAATATCTCACCAGGTGGGTCTGTCATTCTATCTGATTTTGGCGATATTGAGACCAACGCAACCGCGTCGGAACCCCTTGGGACTGCCAGCGCTCACATCTCGACAACCGGTGTTCAAGATTTCTTCAATAATTCACTAGTGCCCGTCACAGTGACTACCACCTTCTCCGCAGACGATCAGTTAATGCTTTCCCTCTCTGGTGTCGACGGCCCCAACGAAACTGGCCTAGCCGCGTTTGACTTCGGAGCGTTCGGCGAACTCCAATTGACGACGAACGGTGTGCTCACGATACCCCTTCAGGGCCCACCTCAGACAATTACTATTGATCCGGGCAACACATTGAGCATCGGAGGTGGCACAGGAGGCTTCGATGCACAGGCTAGCGTAGTTCCCGAACCCTCCACTCTCCCCCTTCTTGGCACCAGCAGTGCTATCCTGCTCGGTTACGCCAGGCTGCGGCGGAAGCGAGCGGTGTAGGACTGTCCAGGAACTCTTCGGCTGTGAGCTTCGACAACCCTCCTGGTCCACTTCGCGATTAGCACGGGATGACGTTTCGTGGCTACCCATCTGAAGGGGAGGAAGAGCCGATAGAAAACCTGATCGAGTTGCGGGCGCAAAAAACTGCCCGGACTGTCGGGCCGTAAGCCCCCGCCGT
>JAFATF010000586.1 GCA_019244045.1 Acidobacteriota bacterium | reverse complement strand
CGAAACCGGGGAGAGGGTCAAGGGCGCCTTTACGGCCCTTATTAAGCAAGTTCTTCCCCGCATCGCCGCCGATTGCGCAACCTAGGCCCTGAGATCGGAATACGAGACATCCTTTGGGGGAGGCGGAGAACCAATTCTCTTGCAGTCCGGTCATGCAAATTTGCCTTCACCGAGATTTGGAGTCAACAACATTTAGCTCGCGAGGTGAAGAAATATTGAGCGACCGAGGCAAAAAAACCTATGGTTCTTTCTTCCCACTTTTGCAGCAGATCTCCGTTCTATTTTTAGTGCTTACGATAAAATACCAAGCTGATTCTACGAGCTGACTTTTACGAGCGTTGCCTCATGCCCACTGCACTCCGGATCTCTTGCTTACTCCTCCTGGTCGCACGTTTGCTATCCGCGCAGCAGGTCTCGCCTACTTTTGACGGCAAGACCTGGTGGGACTATGTGAAGGTTCTCGCCGACGATAAAATGCAAGGCCGCGAAACCGGCAGCCCGGGACTTCATCAGGCAGAAGTGTTTGTGGTCGATCAGTTGAGGAAAGCTGGCCTCGAGCCCGCGGGCACCAATGGCTTCTACCAGCCGGTGAAGTTCATCTCTCGCCAGATCGTCGAAAAAGAGTGTCGTGCAGCTCTTATCCACAATGGCCTGGCGGAGCCGCTCGATCTTGGAGAGGACGCCATCTTCAGTACGCGCGTGGACCTTGCGAGCCAAGTCGAGGCGCCGCTCGCTTTTGTCGGCTACGGACTCAGCGTTCCGGAACAGAACTATGACGATCTTGCCGGGGTCGATTTGAAAGGGAAGGTTGCGGTGATCTTCTCCGGATCGCCCTCTGAGATCCCGGGAGCGCTGGCCTCGCATTATCAGACAGCCAAGGAGCGGTGGAACGCCTTACAGCGGGCGGGTGCGATCGGTGTTATTGCGCTCCCGAATCCCGCCTTTATGGACATCCCTTGGTGGCGCATCGCTCTCAACCGTACCCATCCCAGCATGCAGCTCGCCGGTACTGAATTCGATGAGACTCGCGGGGAGCAGCTTTCTCTGATTTTCAATCCTGCACACGCCGACAAACTGTTTGAGGGCTCCGGACACAGCTTTCAAGAGATCGCCGAGCTCGGCAAAGATCGCAAGCGCCTGCCGCGTTTTCCGCTGCCGCTTGCGATCAAGGCCACCGCCAAGATCGAAAAGAGCAATGTTGAATCGGCCAACATTGTTGCCCAATTGCCGGGAAATGATCCGCAACGAAAAAACGAGTACGTGGTATTGTCCGCGCACCTCGATCATATCGGTGTAGGTGAGCCCGTCGATGGAGACCGCATTTACAACGGGGCCATGGACAACGCCTCGGGCGCCGCCGTTCTGCTCGATGTGGCTTCCTCACTCAAGAAGAATCCGGTTGATTTGCGCCGCTCGCTGCTGTTCCTGTTTGTCACTGGAGAAGAAAAAGGCCTGCTCGGTTCAAAGTATTTCGCCGCACATCCCACGGTGGACGCCAAAGCCATGGTGGCCGACATCAACATTGATATGTTTCTCCCCATCATTCCGCTCAGGAAGCTAACCGTCTACGGTCTGGAGGAATCTGACTTGGGCGAGTTGGCGCGAGCTGCGGCTCAGGAACATGGCATTTCGGTGCAGGCCGATCCTGAGCCTTTGCGCAACATCTTTATCCGTAGCGACCAGTACAACTTTATTGTGCACGGCATTCCCGCCCTGATGATGGACGTTGCGCCCACCACGAAGGAGGAACAGGGTGTACGCAAAGACTGGCTCACGCAGCGTTATCATGCCCCCTCCGATGACCTGCAGCAACCCGTCGTTTTGTCAGCGGCTGCCGGCTACGAAGACACCGTGCGCACCCTCATGATCAAAGTGGCCGACCAGGGGCAACGGCCGGCGTGGAAGCAAACGAGCTTTTTCCGACGATACGCGCAGCAAGCGGGGGAGTAGAACGTCCGGCATCATGGAGGTCTTGGTCGAGTCGGTTGCATCCTTTGATCTCGACCGGCTTCTCTCGATCAAGGGCCGAATATAATCCAAAAGATTGCCACCCTGTTCAGCAGGAGGAAGTGATATGCCCGGAGTCATTCCCGAGAAGTACCGCGACCTTTTCAATAAACGTGCTTTCGCTGCTCTGACGACGCTCATGCCCGATGGCAGTCCGCAAACCACACCGGTTTGGATCGATAGCGACGGGGAACATGTAATTTTCAATTCCGCCAAAGGCCGGCAAAAAGATCGCAATGTACGCCGTGACCCGCGCGTGGCCCTGGCCGTTATTGATCCCGATAATCCTTACCGCTATCTGGAAGTGCGTGGCAAAGTGGTGGAAATCACCGAGCAGGGGGCGGACGC
>JAFATF010000234.1 GCA_019244045.1 Acidobacteriota bacterium | reverse complement strand
AGAGCAGCCGCCGTTCGCGGTTCAGGGCCTGGCCTAGAGGCCATCCAGACTATGGCACGAGGGTGAGGAAATTGGGGAGGTTACCGAAGAGCAGGACCAGGTGGGGCTGTTCGGTGCGCAACTCGGAAAGCGAACTACCTGCGTGTGTGCTGCAGCCCTCGACCGGGCGGGTATGACATCTGAGCATCCAAGGCAAGAGAGAGCTTCAGGGTGCGGGAGATAATCAAATCGCGTTCCGCGGAGATGGCGGAGATTATAAGAGGAGCCAGGGCAGATCACGATGCAGGAGGAGGACTGCGGCTAGCCAGGTAAGGCCGGCACCCTCCAGTTATTACTGCTGTTCGAGGACCTCGGCGAGTTGTTCCCATTCGGGGAGTAAGTTGTCCAGCTCTGCGCGCAATTGTTTCAACTGCTGCGTGAGGCGAAGAGTCTCTTCACTGCTCACGAACCTCTGCAAAGACTCCTCCCTTTGCTGTATAGCGACTTCCACACGGGCGATTTCGTCTTCTAGTTCTTGGCAGCGATGCTTCATGTGTTGCAGCTTGATCGGGTTTACGCGCCTGCCAGGAATTTCTTTCGACTGGGGTTTGTCTGCAGCGGATTGCTTTTCCTCGCGCTCCCTACGATGCTGCGCCGTGTGCCCAGGGTCCGGGAGTGCTGATGCCCCGCCCTGCTTGCGCCAGAGATAGTCTTCGTAGTTGCCAGGATAAATCTCCACCTTGCCGTCTCCAACCTCAAAAACACGCGTTGCCAGTCGGTCGATGAAATAGCGATCGTGAGAAACAAACACCATGGTGCCCGTATATTTCGCCAGTGCCTGTAAGAGCATATCTTTGGCACGCAGGTCGAGATGGTTGGTCGGTTCATCCAGCAGGAGGAAGTTGGCCGGCTGAAGAAGCATGCGCAATAGAGCGTAACGGTTGCGCTCGCCACCGGAGAGCACGCCGATCTTCTTGAACGCGTCCTCACCCGAGAATAGAAAGCAGCCGAGCAGATTGCGCAGTTCAGTTTCCGTGGAGCGCGAAGAAAGTCGACCCAGATCGTTGAGGATGCGCGCTTCTGAATCCAGTTCTTTGTACTGATCCTGGGCGAAATAATCGGTCTGGACGTTATGTCCGATGCGGTATTCTCCTGCCGTCAGTGGCTCGCACAGTGCCAGCAATTTGATCAGTGTGGATTTTCCGGCCCCATTAGCGCCGACCAGGGCCACACGGTCGCCGCGCTCAACCAGGAAGCTGACACGGCGGAAGACTTCCTGGCGGCCATAATTTTTGGTTACCTCTCGGAACTCGGCGACAATCCTTCCACTCGCCTTCGGCTGGGGAAACGTAAAGTGAATGGTCTTCTCTTCCGGCGGCAGCTCGACCCGTTCCATCCTTTCCAGTTCCTTGACTCGGCTCTGCACCTGCTTCGCTTTAGTTGCCTGATAGCGGAAGCGATTAATAAAGACTTCCAGTTGTTCGATGCGTTCGCGCTGCGTGCGATAGGCAGCCTCGAGTTGCTCGCGGCGTTGTCTCTTCTGCTCGAGATACTTCTCATAATCGCCCGCGTAGTAGTGAAGGCGTTTGTTCCAGATCTCAACGATCTTGCTGACCGTAACCTCGAGAAAGTACCGGTCATGGGAGACCAGCACAAAGGCATGGGGATACTCGGCCAAATATTGTTCAAGCCAGTTGCGTGCGTCCAGGTCGAGATGATTGGTGGGCTCATCCAGCAGCAATAGACTAGGCTGCTCAAGCAGTAGCTTGGCCAATGCGATGCGCATCTGCCAGCCGCCCGAGAATTCTTCGGCTGAGCGATGCCAATCTTGTTTCCGAAACCCCAGGCCGGCCAGAACCGTGCCCACCTTGGCCTCCAGAGCATAACCCTCGTTGGTACGAAACTCATGCTCGAGACGGTGAAAACGGTCCGCCACTCGAGCATACTCGGGCGCTGTAACGTCCAGATCAGCCATGCGATGGGTGAGGCTCTCCATTTCCTGCTGCAAGGCCCGCATGCTGGAGAAAACATCCATACATTCGGCAAATACAGTTCGACCGGACAGCGAGAGCCCATGCTGCGGCAGGTACCCGAAGGTAATCTGCTTGGCCGTGCTGATGGAACCATCGTCGAGAGTTTCCAACCCGGCTAGAATCCTGAGAACCGTGGTCTTGCCGGCACCGTTAGCACCCACCAGGCCGATGCGGTCTTGGGGTGTAATCAACCAGCTGACATCTTCAAATAGCAGCTTGTGACCGTAGCGCTTGCCGGCGCCGCAGAGCTGAATCATGATGGTGTTCTTATCATCATCTCACAAGGTCGCAACCAGCCCATATTAGGCGGGAAGCGCCACGTTCACTCACCTTGCGGCAGAAAACGCATCACGCGGAACCAGCGTTCGACTTTTCTGGATGGCTGCGATGAATGGGCGGATCGCCGAGAGCTGTTCCCGAAGCAGACTACGCCTGTATTGTCGAAAATGGCTGCTCCCGCGGCATCGAACGGCGAAGCTCGGCTCGATTCACCGCACGCGTCCTTGTCCGGTTGTTACTTATTAGCTACGGTCCGGGCGATCTGCACTTTTTGCTCCGTGGTAAGTTCGAGGAATTCGAATCCTGAACGAATGTTGGAGGTATGTCGCAGGACCGCGCCCGCGTTCAGAAGGTGCTCACGCAGCTGCACTTCGATTTGAACTCTGTCCCCAACTTTCGGGTCACTGCTGATTAAGGCTCCCAGTCCGCCTTCACTGATATCCAAGCTGATACCCTGAGAACTTCGTACCACTCCCGCCACCGATTTGTGGAGTGTAATTGGGACGCTGTAAAGGGATCGACGGTATCGTCGGACGTGCCGCTGAGATTTCATGTTATATCCCGTTGGAATGATAACCGACCTCCCGAGGCTTCTCCGCCTAGTGGACGCTGTAGAGTGCCTGGGAAGACAAGTGCGGTTTGCAGCATAAGCTCGCACGGCAGCGAGGCGCGCCGTCCGCTTCAGTTAGGCCGCGCCTCACGCATTCTGAAATCGGCAGATTCGGAACGTACTAGCCCGCCTTAGCAGCTCGAATATCGAGCAGTTCTCAATCCTCATCGACTCGAGGCCAAGGCCATGCGTAGCTATTTGGCGCACACTGAATTTCGCGACCTTCAATGTTCTGGGCTGGGCTAAGTTGCGCCGCAAGTAAAGAGGGCTCTCGTTAAAAAGCGATCAATGAGCGCAAGCTGTGCGAACCAGACCTAATGGTTTGTCTCTCGCGTGACGGGTACAACCCGTGCCGGTCTCGAGTACGAGATGAAAACCTGACGTTCTGTTTCGCCCCGCAGGGTCCTGAGACCAACCCCTTTGCTACCGGGACGCAGAAGTCGATGACCCTGGCAACGCCTCTTACCGAAGAGTGTGTTCGTGCCGACACGATGTAGCTGCACGCACACGAAATTTCTCCCCTTGCTCAGCCCTAAACCTTTTCGCTTCAGGAAATTCGCTCTGGTCACAGGTATGCATTTCCTGCCCTGTGAAGCAACCAGAGGCGAGCAATTCTATGAAGTTTTCAACCTATCAGATAGGGATATTAGGCTGGCGACTACTTCTGCTGATCCTCTTGGGAATGACGGGCGCGTCGGCCCTTCAGGTCCCCGGCCACGAGGGGCGGGAAATACTGGTCAGCATCCCGGATCGCAAGCTAGCCGTGCTGCGGGACGGTGCTGTCGTAAAGGTTTTCCCGGTGGCAGTGGGAGCGATGGCCAGCCCCAGCCCACAAGGGGTGTTTCAAATCGCAAACCGAATACCCCATCCTGTGTACTACCACCCCGGCGTTATTGTTCCCCCTGGCAAAGACAATCCCCTGGGATCGCGCTGGATCGGCCTCACCAGGAAAGGTTACGGAATTCACGGCACAAACGATCCCCGCTCAATTGGTAGAAACGTCTCACACGGCTGCATTCGCCTGCGCAATCGAGATATTCAAGAGCTGTTTGCAATGGTCGTGGTCGGTGATGTCGTAAAAATCCGTGGCCAGCGAGATCAACAAACGGCCACGATATTCGGCGACAGCTTGAAGGGTCGCGAAGCTCTGGCGGCAGATGGGGATTTCTCTGGCGGCAGCAAGTGATTGTCGTGGGAGCATTCAGGTTTAGGAGGCAGTTCATGGATATGGCGATTACCACGATGACGGTTGTAGCGGGACTCATATTCTCGATGGCGGTTGGGATCGTGGTGGAAGAGCTGATTTTCGGCGAAATCGTCCGCTTGTTCTTTGCTGAACCGGCACTGCAAAGGGTTCGGTGTTGGACGAAGCGGCGGTAAACGCGAGAGGAGAACGAGTATGTTGTTCCTGAAGAATTTGTTGATGGCGGGCAGCATCGTGGCGATGGTTGCCGCCGCCGCAATTCTGGGCTTCGACTTATATCTTGATATGCGGCACCGGAAGGCTATCGCGATGGGACTCACACCGGCAATTGCCAAACCCAAAGTGCGCTGGCGGACCAGCGTCCGACTAGTATTGCTGGCTTGGGCTCCGATGCTGCTGGCGCTCAGCATTGTGGTAGTGCCCAGTGGCATGGCCGGCGTTCGCGTCAGCCAGGTTGGGGGTACGCTTGCGGGCACGCTTTATCCCGGGGTGCATGTCATACTGCCGGTGATCGACACGGTCGTCCTTTTCGACATGCGCGACCAGTTGTTCACCACCGGCGCTCCCGAGGACGGCAGTGAAAGGGGGCGCGCGCAGACTCGGGCTAAGCTGGAACCGCTACGAGTGCAGGCCAAAGAAGGGTTGACCCTGGGTCTGGCAATCACGGTGCGTTATCGCCTGGATGCCAGGCGTCTCGACTACATTCAAAGCAACCTTCCTCAGCCGGTCGAAAAAGAAATTGTGCCGCAAGTGGTAGCGAGCGTCTGGCGTGACCTGGTTCCAGGCTACACCGTCCGGGAAGTGTTCGCCGATAAGCGGGAAGATGTTCGCAAGCGAGCCGCCGGCGCGATTGCGCAACGGCTCGCCTCCGATGGCATTATGGTCAAGCAAGTCATGTTGCGTGATCTCGAGTTGCCGCCAGAATACGCCAAAGGATTAGAAGATCTGTTATTGAAAGAGCAAGAGAGTGATCGCATGGGAGTAGAGGCCGACATTCAACAAAAACAGGTTAGAATTGCGGAACTCGCGGCGGAGGCGCAGAAAGCGCAGCACGTCAAGCGGGCTGAAGGCGAGGCACAAGTGCGAGTGCTCGAGGCCAAGTCGGAAGCCGACGCCATGCAGTATACCTTGCCGCTGAAGCAAAAACAGATCGAAGAATCACGCTTCGAAGCGGAGGCACGCAAGGAGGCAACCGTCAAAAATGCCGAGGCCCTGGCCCAGGCCAAAATAATTGATAGCAAGGCCGAAATGGACAGGAGAAAGATGCTGGCCGATGCCGAGGCGGCTCGCATTCGGGTCACAGCCGCGGCCGATGCTGACCGAATGAAAAGCGAGGCTGCGATTCTCAAGTTGAATCCACTGTTGATCAACAAAATCGTGGCCGAGCGCCTCTCCGATAAGCTGCAGATCATGATGGTTCCCGCCGATGGCAAGTTCTTTTTCGCCAACGACGTTTTGCGGAGCATGAGCAATGCCAATCGCGTGAGTCAGTCCGACGAGGCGGGCACCGATGCACAGGATCCCAAGTAGGTTTGCGCCCACGGGAGGTGGCAGACACTTTATGTATTCGAAAAAGTCTGCCCTCCCCAGTGTATGCCGGGCGCTGCGGAGAACCTCGTGAAGGCAGCCGTTTATAATGCGCGAAAGCCTCACATGAGCATTCGCCGCTTTGTGCTCGCAGCCCTTCTCTCTCTGAGCTTGGTGCTTCTGGCAGAGGCGAATTCATGCGCTTCCATCTGGAGTGCGCCCGAAAAGGAGCTTGCCAGCAAGGTCGAGGCCGTGACCGGGCCGGGGGCGGTCTCGCTCCTGGTGCGCAACCGCTCGTCCCTGGCGCAGGCCGATGTGAATTCGATCCATGCGGAACTGCGAGCACAATTCGAGGGTGCAGGCATGCAACTGGTAACGGCAGAGCAGGCTGCAGCCTCGGTCGAAGTCACCCTTTCGGAAAACATTCAGAGTTATTTATGGGTTGCTCAGATTCAGCAGGGTAATAATTCTCCCGCTGTGGTTATGGTCCTGGTCGCGCGCGCCGGACCGGCGATCATCGTACCCGAAGCGGCCCCGCTGGCCATCGCCAAGATCGAGCTCTGGTCGCAGGAGAATCGCATTATTGATGTTGGGATAATCGATAGTCCTCCGCGAATCATCGTTCTCGAGGCAGAGAGGGTTGCCCTGTATAGCCGCCTGAACAACGGTCGCTGGCAACCAGACGGTGAGTTTGCTATTCGACATGTGCGGCCTTGGCCACGTGACCTGCGCGGCCGACTCGTATTGCGCAAGGATTATCTGTTTGATGCCTATCTTCCTGGCATCATCTGTGCCGCCAATTTGAAGGGCAGTCGGTATCTCAAGTGCAGCCAGAGTGATGACCCGTGGCCGCTGGCGGGGGAAGGTTTTCGACTGAACGGCTTCTTCTCATCTACACGCAATTTCTTCACGGGAGCGCTGACGCCCAATCTGGGCAGCGAAACGACGTTGCCGGCGTTTTATTCTGCTGCACCCATTCCACGCCAGAAATACGTGCTCTGGTTGTTTGCCGCCATCGACGGGCAGGTTTACGCCTCCGATGGGATGAGCAATATGCCGGTTTCTGCTCCTGGCTGGGGCAGTGGGATTGCGGCTGTTAGAAGCTCCTGCGGTTCAGGATGGCAGGTTCTGGCAACCAGCAATTCTGATGGCAATCGACCGGACAGCGTTCGTGCTTATCAACTTTCCGATCGCGACCCGGTTGCCGTCGGCGAGGGCGTCGCCATGGGCGGTCCGGTCACATCGCTGTGGACAGAGGCAGCAGGCAATACGGCAGTGGCGATCACACGAAATTTACGGACGGGCCAATATGAAGCATTTCGGCTGGCCATTAGTTGCGGTCAGTAGCGTCCTGCTATCGCTTACCTATGGAGCGACCCGGCCGCAGTATGGCGGCACGGCCCACATTCTGCTGCGCAGCGCCCCCAACTCGCTTGACCCGGGCAGCCCGCAGTCCACCCTGATGGCGAGTGCAAACCTTGTGCATTTACTCTATGACACTCTGGTTTCGATTGACGATACCGGTCAAGTGCAGCCCGGGCTGGCCGTTTCCTGGCAGGTGGCCCAGGATCAGCGTCACTGGGAGTTCCAGCTGCGAGATGGCGTCAAATTCGACGACGGTTCCACCGTGTCCGCCGATGCCGCGGCCGCTTCCCTGCGACGGCTGAATCCGTGGAAAATTTTGTCGCACGGCAGCTCCCTAGACATCGATCTAGACCGGCCCGATGCTTCGCTACTTGCCGAACTCGCCCTCGCGAAGAATGCCATTGTTAAGGCCGGCTCGGAGGTGCCCCGCGGCACTGGCCCATTTCGGGCAGCAGAATGGGTCTCTCAAAAAAGACTGCTGCTGAAAGCCAACGAAGAATACTGGGGAGGGCGCCCCTTTCTCGATGCGGTGGAGATTGAGTTTGGCAAGAGCTATCGGGAACAGGAGGTTGCGCTGGCGCTCGGTCGGGCCGATGTGATCGAGATTGCAACCGAGGATGCTCGCCGGCTGGAGGGCGGCGGCGGCCGTATTGCCGAATCGGCACCTCTTGAGCTCCTAGCCCTCGTTTTCTCGCACGCCCCGCAAGCGGACAGCGAATCGAAGCTTCGTGATGCCTTGGCTCTGTGCATCGATCGAGCCACTATCCGAAATGTGCTCCTGGGCGGAAAGGGCGAATTGGCGGGAGGAATTCTTCCCAACTGGATGAGCGGATATGAATTCCTTTTTCCTTCCCAGCTGAACGTGACGCAGGCGCAGGAAGAGCGCGGTGAAGTGAATCAGGCGCCCCTGTGGACACTTGGCTACAATCCCATGGATGGCATCAGCCAAGTGGTCGCCGAGCGGATTGCCCTGAACGCGCGTGAGGTCGGTCTAAGGGTGCAATTGGCGACGGCGGCAAATGCCGACATCCTCTTGGCCCGCATTCACTTGCCATCGGCCAATGCCGCTATCGCCTTGAACAGTGCCGCAGCGCAGCTCGGGCTTGGGGAGCCGAAGCTGTACACGGCGAACGCCGATGCCCTTTATGAGGCCGAAGCCGCGCTTCTTGCAACCAAACGTGTGGTTCCGCTGTTTCATTTGCCAAGCGAATATTCTGTCGGTGCTGCGCTGAGAGGCTGGAAAATGGGTCGGGACGGCAGTTGGTCATTGGCCGATGTCTGGTTGAATCACGGTGAGAGTGCGACCGACCGGCCCGGATCAGCAATCGAGGAGACGCGAGATTCGTCTGCCCCTGTTCTTCCGCGATCGGGCGGGCACGCGGAGAGAAATTGAGTTTTCACCGAAAGCTGCTGCTGGCCTTCTCAGCCACCGTCTTTTTCGTCGTGGTGGCCGTAGCCTGGACTGTATCAAGCTTAACGCGCTCGGCATTCGATCGCATTACCCAGGAACGCACGCGGGCCTTAGTTCGCCAGTTCCAGCAGGAATTCAATAGCCGCGGTCGCGAAGTGGTCAAGCAGGTCGAAGCCATTGCCGCCGCAGAGCCGGCCGTCCACATGGCGCTTGCGTTGCGGGGCGCGCAGCCGGATTACGGAGCGTACATCCCTGAGGCGAAGGTGATCGCCGACAGTCACCAGCTCGACTTCCTTGAGTTCCTCGACGCCCAGGGCAAAATTATCTCGTCCGCGCAATGGCCCGGCAAATTCGGTTACCAAGACGCTTCCTTGAATGTTGCCGCCGCTAGCCAAGGCGCGTACCTGAAACCGGAGGACCTGCCCCAGGGCTCGGCTCTCGGCCTGTTTGCCGTCCGCGCCGCGCGTGGCACCGATAATCTTCTATTCGTAGCCGGAGGCAAGCGTATTGATCAAGCTTTCTTGAGCACGCTTGATCTGCCTGCCGGGGTGCGCGCGTTGCTCTATGAAAACCTCGCTCCCGCACTTTCGGCACAGCTCCTTATCGATTCTTCCGGAAGGCAGCAAGAATGGGCGAAAATTGCTCCTATTATTGGCCAGGTCCTGGCCGATGGCCTTGAGCACACTGCAACGATCCACTGGACCGCCCGTCCAGACGACGACGAGACCATCGATGCCTCTCCCCTGCCGGGCGAAAGTGGCCGGGTCGCAGCGGTGTTATTGGTCGGCAGTTCGCTGCGATCGTATGTGGAGCTGAATCGCCATGTGCGCGACGTAGCCTTGCTGGTCGGAGGCGCGGGAATTCTCTTGGCCTTTTCCATCAGCAGTTGGGCCGCCTGGTTGGTTACGCGTCCCTTGGAACGGTTGACTGCGGCTGCGCGATCGCTCGCGGCGGGGGCTCGCGAGGTCACGGTCGAGGTCAGTTCCCGCGATGAGTTAGGCGAACTGGCGGAGGCATTTAACCGCATGACCCGGGAGTTGGGCGAACAGAGCGCGCGTTTAGTGCAGGCAGAACGAGTTGCGGCTTGGCGTGAACTGGCCCGGCGGTTGGCTCACGAGCTGAAGAATCCCTTGTTTCCGCTGCAACTTACTGTCGAGAACCTGGTCCGGGCTCACCAACATAGCCCGCAAATCTTCGAAGAAATCTTTTCTGAGAGCGCGACTACCCTGCTCACGGAGATCGCGAATTTGAAATCCACCATTGCTCAATTTGCCGAGTTTTCGAAGATGCCGCGCCCGGATTTTCAGCCAGTTGACGTCAACCAGATCGTGCAGCAAGTCGCGCGCGTCTTTCAGGCACAAGTCGACTCGCACACGAAGATCCGCTATCGGCTTGACCTCGACCAGGACCTTGCGCCCATTGCCGCCGATCGAGATCTCGTTCACCGCGCCCTCTGCAACTTAGTGCTGAATGCATTGGATGCTATGCCACAGGGCGGCACGATGACCCTGCTGACGCGTAAGCGACGAGACCAGGGGGTCCGAATCGAAGTAAGAGACACGGGGAAGGGTTTAACCGGCGAACAATGCGAGCGGCTGTTTACTCCTTACTACACGACCAAGCCGAACGGCACCGGGCTGGGACTGGCCATCGTGCAATCGATTATCAGCGATCATCGCGGCACCATCAGCGTGACCAGCAGCCTAGGCGAGGGAACGTCTTTTGCCATCGAGTTGCCGCACAATGGGGGGGAGTTGAACCGGGAGGAAGGAGCGGCATCACGCTTGAATGCTACAAGGAGCAGACTTGAGCGAGAAAGCACATCTGCTGATCGTCGATGACGAGGCGAGCACGCTGGCCTCGCTTTCCCGGGCATTTCGTCTAGCCGGGCACGACGCCGTTGTTTGCGACAGTGCAGCGCGGGCACTCGAACTGGCGAAATCACAACATTTCGACCTCATCCTTTCTGATGTAGTCATGCCGGGCATGGACGGGTTATCGTTACTCGCGGATCTCAAGAAGGAGGGCATAGCAAGCGCGGTGTTGATGATGTCCGGCCAAGCTGATATCGAGATGGCGGTGCGCGCCACTCGCCTGGGGGCGCTTGACTTCCTGGAGAAGCCCGTCTCCACCGACAAGCTGCTGCTTAGCGTGGATAATGCCATGCGGCTGCAGCGGCTCGAAAGGGAGAATCGGCGATTGCGGCAGCGCCTGGGAGCGCATGCCATGGTTGGGGACGGCGAGGCGATGAAGAAACTGATGGACCAGGTCGCACGTGTGGCGGCAAGTGAGACGCGGGTCTGCATTTTGGGAGAGACCGGCACGGGGAAGGAGTTGGTAGCACGCACCGTGCATGAACGCAGCGCGCGCTCAGACGGTCCCTTCATTACACTCAACTGCGCAGCCGTTCCGGCCGAGCTTATCGAGTCAGAATTGTTCGGCCACGAAAAGGGCTCATTCACCGGGGCTGCGACACGGCATATTGGAAAATTCGAACAGGCCGAGCGAGGCACGATCTTTCTCGACGAGATCGGTGATATGCCCATGGCAATGCAGGCGAAATTGCTGAGAGTTCTTGAAGAAAATGAAGTCGAGCGCGTCGGCGGCCAGAAACCTGTGGCGGTTGATGTGCGCGTGATTGTGGCTACGCACCGCGACCTTGCGACATTAACGCGAGAGGGCCGGTTTCGTCAGGATCTGTTTCACCGCGTTTACGTCTTCCCTATCCGCCTTCCAGCACTGCGCGAACGCCGCGAGGATATTCCCAAGCTGGTCGAATATTTCCTTGAACAGGTGGCCAGACAAAACGGCTGGAAGGCGATTCCCTTTACAAGCGATGCCATCTCAGCTCTACAAGAACATTCCTGGCCGGGAAACGTTCGCGAGCTGAGAAATGTAGTTGAGCGGCTGCTCCTGTTGGCCACTGCGGAGAAGGTAGATGCCGCCCTCGTGGAGCAGGCTCTTCCGTTCTCCCTTGACTCGGCGTTGCCCAGCTTCGCTTCGGGCCCCTTGTCCGAGCGGGTACAAGGGTTCGAGCGCGAAACCATTCTGGCAGAGCTGAAGCGCAATCACTTCCATATCACCAATACCGCCAAGGCGCTCGGTCTCGAGCGCAGTCATCTCTACAAAAAATGCGAGCAGTTGGGGATCGACTTGAGTGAGGTCAGGAAACCAAATGCCTAGGCCACTGTTCATACCCCTGACGAGGCATGACGATTTCCGCCGCACGGTAAGAAACGGGTCTCTCCTCAAGACGAGACCCGTTCGCATGGAAGAGTGTTATTTTCGGATATCTGGCTGTCGAGGTTCGATGGGTGACGTGACCCGGGTACCAGAAGCCAGCGCGGGAGATGTTTCGGGTGTAATCTTGACCGCGGCCAAAATCCTCTCCAGCCGGCGAAATATCTCTTCCCGGTCCACTCGGTTTACCCCCTCTTCATTCCCGTCCAAATCTGTCATCAAGCCCAGCGCGAATTCGTAGCAGGCGCCATTTTCGAACACGTGATAATACTTCGTATCCACCTGTTTTGTTGATTCGCCGACGATGTTCTCCGCCTGGCGTAGATGCATATCGCCGATCTGAACCTCGACCGGCGCAAGGGCACTCCGGTCGTCTGCTTTGGCTCGAGATAGCGCAAATTGTGCGCACTCGGCCTCGCTCAAGCTTCTGTTCACATTGACCTGGAAGAGGGCCGACGTGAGATCGCTGCCGGGATAGCTATTGCTCGGCATTTCGAAGCCGACGGCGGGCATTCCGCCCGGTTGCACGAAGTTCATGCCCACGAAATCGGAGTCGAGATCCTCTCCGGTTTTCACAGTGTACTTCCTCGGATACCGCAGCGAGATTCGATAGCGCTCGTCCTTGTACGTCACCATCGATGAATGTTTCCTGGCGGCTTTTTGGGGAGCTGGTTTCTGCTTCACCAGTGGGGGCGCAATCGCCCTTGTGGCCGATGGAGAGATGCTCGGGCTCAGAGCGGTTGACAGCGATGATGTCACATTGGCCGGTTTCGTGCTCTTACGAGAGCATGCGACGGTAAGGAGCAAACCTGTGAGTAAGCCCGCGATCAGGGGCTTCCCCCAGGTTCGAACACCGCCGAGAGTGGCCGAAATAGCGGGATATTTAGTCATATTGTCGCCTCCTGCTGCATTGCAGCTGAATGACGGAAAGCAGGAGCTTTTCCATGCGAGCCATGGTTGATTTAAAAGCGCTTAGCGCACTGAGCGGGGGCATTCAGTGCCTTCCAGAATAGACATGTGTGTCTGAGTGCAGACGGGTGAGTCGAAGACGCGGGTTTCAGGATTGGTTTAGAGCCTCAAGCTCCTGCCGGTCTCTTTTTAAAGCAAAATCAGGCCGCGACGCAGGCCTTCTGTGACCGCTTCCGTACGGGTCGAAGTTCCCAACTTTCCAAAAATCGAGGCGATGTGGAATTTGACCGTGTGTTCGGAAATTCCCAGCGTGGAGGCAATCTCACGATTGGTTAGTCCGGCGGTCATCATGCGCAAGACCTCAGTTTCCCTGGAGGTCAGGTCTTCTTCACCGGGCTCAAGAGCAACCGTCTCCGAAGGAGCCCGCAACAATACCTCCGCGACCTGGGGCTCGAAGGCCGTTAACCCGGCAGCCACAGCTTGTATGGCCGTGAGAAGCTGTCGGCGGGCACAGTTGCGCCTTAATATGGCCAAGGGCCTGGCGGAGAACGCCTGCACAATCGAGTGAAAGTCAACCCCATCGGCAAGCAAAACCATGCCCGTCTTCAACCCGCCGAGTGCACTCGGCAAAGATTGAAGCTCATCGCTTAGGTCAACGACGAGCACACCTGGGCTTTGCTGGCTCGCCAGGAAACGTAAGTCAAGACTGCTGACATCGAACCCCGGCTCACCCGACAAAAGTGAGCGCAAATGAGATCTCCTCGCCGCAGATTCCGCCACGATCCCCACCGGCATGTCTCGGGCGACGGCAGCTTTCGAACTCATGGTTTGCCGCGATCTCCCAAGGTCACCAAGATTTGTCTCTGTTCACCGCTTCGCACGATTCC
>JAFATF010000146.1 GCA_019244045.1 Acidobacteriota bacterium | reverse complement strand
CGACGCTAAGCGCCTCACCCTGCAAGAGGCGAAAACCATTACCAAAATCCCCGTGCTGCCCATTTCGCACGGCGATGCGCTGCCTTTGCTTGCCGCGCTGACTGGCCCGGTGGCGCCGGAAGCATGGCGCGGCAACTTACCTATCACCTACCATTTGGGTCCGGGGGCGACGAAGGTTCATCTGAAAATCACCTCGAATTGGGACCAGAAGCCTGTGCGTGACGTAATCGCCACTCTAAAAGGCAGTGATTTTCCCGACGAGTGGGTTTTGCGCGGAAACCATCATGACGCGTGGGTCAATGGTGCCGACGACCCAGTCTCGGGCATGGTTGCCGTCCTCGAAGAAGCACGCATGCTCGGCGAGTTGCATAAACAGGGCTGGAATCCCAAGCGGACCATCATCTATTGTGCGTGGGATGGGGAGGAGCCGGGGCTGCTCGGCTCGGTCGAGTGGGTCGAGTCCCATTTACCGGAGCTTGCGAAACATGCGGTCGCCTATCTGAATTCCGACAGCAACGAACGAGGTTTCTTCCATGCCTCCGGATCGCACGATCTTGAGAAGTTCATCAATGACGTAATTCGCGATATTCGCGACCCCGAGAAGGAGCTATCCATCTGGCAGCGGGCCCATTTGCTCCGCATCTCCACAGCTAAGAGCCTCGAAGAACGGACGGAGATCCGCAAACGCGTCGACCTGCATATCGGAGCGCTCGGCGACGGCTCCGACTATACCGCATTTCTCGATCATGCCGGTATTTCCGCACTCAACATAGGTTTCGCTGGCGAGCAGGACGGCGACCAATATCATTCGATTTACGATGATTTCTACTGGTACTCGCGTTTTGCAGATCCCGATTTCGCCTATGAGCGAGCGCTGGCGCAGGTTGGTGGAAGCGCAATGATGCGCCTCGCCGATTCCGAGATCGTTCCCTTCGAGTATGGCGATGAAGCGGAAACCGTCGCTAGCTATGTAAGCGATCTCGAGAAACTGCTGAAGGACAAGCAGGACGAGATCAGCGAGCGCAATCTGGAACTCGAAGAAGGCGTGTTTACGGCCATCGCCGATCCGCGCAAGCCCTTTGTCCCTCCTCGGCAAGAAAAGGTTCCGCCTTTTCTGAATTTTGCAGCGTTGAAAAATGGAGTCGCACTGATAAGAGCGGGTGCCGAGCGTTACCGGGCAGCCTTCGCCAGATGGCAGGCAGCGCAACCAGCAATATCAAAAGACTCCCTGGCCGAGATCAATCACGATCTCATGGGAATTCAACGCGCATTCCTCAACGAGCGCGGTCTGCCCGAGCGCCCCTGGTTCAAAAACCAGATCTACGCCCCCGGGGCTTACACCGGGTATGGCGCCAAGCCGCTCGCCGCCGTCCACGAGTATATGGACCAGGAGAAATGGAATGAGGCGGACGCCGAAATTCCCATGGTCGCTGAAGTGATGCAGAGGATTGCCGAGTCGATTAATAAGAGCGCCCAGGATCTGGAGCGGCTTGAACCACATTGACGTGGCAACGCCCTTGAAGCGCGTTGATTTTCCTGGGACTTGGGAAGAATCGGGTTGGGCAGTGTTGTGAACACCTGACGTTCACCGAGCAAAGCAATCAGTTCGATCGGAGGGGGCTGGCACTTGCGCAGGCAGCAAGGAAGGCTGAAGAATTTGAACAGCTTGCCAGGTTAGCTGCCGATGTAGAGTTGCTTGGCTTAAGGCCGATGACGTTTCTTGGCCACTTACCCGGGACGATGGACCGTCTGATAGCGGTATGTCAGGTATCGCTCTTTCAAGGCCTAGCGCGCTGAGGAGCAGCGGAGAACAACATGGGCAACTTAGCCGCCTGCCGCGTAAAGGCCTGGCAGCCGGGATCAGAGCGAACGCCTGCACGTGTCGGGAGAAAACTTCAGCCTAAACCGTCTCCAAAATTGCACAGGCTGGCGAGCGACGGGCCGAGTGGCGGGTATTACAGGCAGAGTTGACCACAGCCAAAAACTGCGCCGAAGTCTCGATTTCGCACATTTCGCACATGATCCCTCTTTCCCTTTTTGCTCGTTGTCTATAGAATTTGCCCGGCCTAATAATGAGCAACGGCTTCGGAGCCTCGGATTCGCTCGATTGATCGAGCGTGCTCGAGGCGGTTGCCGCAATCGAGAACCTCCGTTTCCACCATCTAAGTAACACGTTGAGCAACCGGCAGGAGTTGCGCTCGTGCAGAGCCCAGCAACGAAAACGTTTCCCTCAGGTATCAGGTCATTGCCAGCGAACATCCGGCAAGCGGCCTTGCATTCGAGAACTCGAGGGTAAATGAGCGGCTCTGAGAGCGTCGCCGCCCGACCCGCTCCCATAAGGCGGTCAAAGCCGAAGCCTGTGCACACATTTTCCGGTTTACGCTGCCTCGCCTGGCACGGTGAGCTGCTATTTGCCTCCCACGCC
>JAFATF010000027.1 GCA_019244045.1 Acidobacteriota bacterium | reverse complement strand
CTGAGGTCTGGGGGATGCTCGGCTTTTTGCTTCGTTTCATTCCATACATTGGAGCGATTACGTCGGCCGTGCTGCCTACCTTGGTGGCTTTCGCGGTATTCCCGGGATGGGCCAAAGCGCTGGAAGTGCTCGCCTGTTTCGTTGCTTTCGATCAAATTTCGGCGCAATTTGTTGAACCCTTCCTGATCGGTTCGGGCATTGGAATATCGCCGTTAATGCTGATAGTCGCCGCCTTATATTGGTCCTGGCTGTGGGGGATCGTGGGATTAATCTTGGCCATGCCGATTACGGCCTGTGTCAAAGTAGCGGGAGATTATATGCCGTCGCTGAGTTTCTTTGCGATCGTGCTGAGCTCCGATCCCAACCGGGAACGCGTACATAAACGCCCAGGGTTGCTGACCCGGCGTTCGCATGGCCGGATCTAGCGCGGGTGAAGTTCTCGCGGCTTCTGGGAGAGTATTAGAGCCTGAAGCTGGAATGCCGTCAGCATCCACGAGTTAGTTAAAAACGTACCGAAAATATGATGACTTTTCTGACCCATAACACATCAGAAAACGCCAGCGATCTGAGCAGCGATCCGGATGTCACACTTAAAGCCTCGTCAGGCCGCTGACAAAGTATTTAGAAATGTTCGGTGGGAACGCCGAAACGGAGCAGCAGCACATGATTCTCCAATGATCGCCGCACAATCAAGCGATCAGCGTGTCAGCGGTAATGAGCGCAATCGGTAATCGGCTTCGTGTTGGGACGTTATATCCGGGCGGTCCTGATCAAATTATACAGGTAGAGACTTTGGCCCTATCTGCATTTTCTCCGCGCCCTTACAGATATACTTATGTGGCCAGTGCGCTGATGTCGCAGAGCTTTGACGCTCACGGAAAGAGCACGGGTTATTGCGCCGGTGATCCATTGCCAGAGTTCATGAGCGACAGATCAGGCGCCTGCGATCCCCACGGCTGCGCCACCACCGCCGAAATCGAATTCTTGGGCGAGCCATTGATGACTCTAGCGGTCCACACCACATATACAAAGTTTTGGTTCGGGCGTCCCAGAACCGGCTGACATGCAGCTGCTTGAACAACACCTAGCGTTTCTCGATGAAGGCGTCGTCGCCGTTCTTGAAACCTTCCTTAACCTTGATCGGTCCGGTTTGACGCACCGCAACGGAGGCGTCGGACGTGTCTTCCGCCAGCCCGAGTCCGCCCTTAACACCGCCGGCCTGGGTGCCGCGGCCGAATAGGAGGCGGTGACCGAGCGGTCCGCGCGGGCAATGCAAACCGCGCGGCCCTCTACTCTGGTGCCGCGGCCGCGGGTCCCGAGCTCGCGCTTTGTTGGCTACTCACCGGTTTAACTGTCCCGCCAGGCAGAACCTCAGCTCCGCATTTTTCGAGCTGTATGGTTATAGACCCGATCAATTCCTCCCAACTGCGGGTGAATGATGTAATCCCCTCAACTTCGAGCGTCGCTGCTACGTCTTCCATATCGATGCCGAGCTGTCTTAAATCCTGAAAAACCTTATTAGCCTCCGCATAAGCCCCGCGCATGGTGTTCCCACGAACGTGGCCATGATCAGCAACAGCTAGCAACGTCGCTTCGGGCATGGTGCTCACTGTGTCGGGCGCAACGAGCTCAACTACATAGCGTGCATCATTGGATGCCTTATCCTTTACCCCGGTTGAGGCCCACAATAAGCGTTGTGGTCGAGCGCCCGATGCCGCCAGAGCGTGCCATTGATCGGATGCCAGCATCTCCTCGTAAACTTGGTAAGCCAGACGTGCATTGGCGATAGCGGCTTGACCGTGCAACTGGTTAATTTCCTTCTTTATCCCGTTATTTCCCGGTTGTCTGGTAATCTCGTCAAGTCTTCGGTCCACTTCGGTATCCACGCGACTAACGAAAAAAGAGGCCACGCTCTCAAGCCCTGTCATGTTTCCGGCATTGGCCTTGCGCTGCTCCAGTCCGTCAAGAAAAGCCTTTATTACTTTGCGATATCGATCTAGCGAAAAGATCAACGTGACATTTACGCTGATTCCTTCAGCCAAGCAGGCTGTGATCGCAGGCAAGGAGGGTAGTGTGGCAGGAATTTTGATGAATAAATTCGGTCTGTCTACCAGCCACCAAAGGCCGCGTGCTTCAGCCAGGGTTCGTGCTGCATCGTCGGAGATGCGCGGATCAACCTCGATCGATACACGTCCATCGCGACCGGCACTCTGTTCGTATATAGGACGTAAAAGATCACAGGCCGCGCGAACATCGCACGCAGTGACAAGGCGTAGCGCCTCCCCAACGGCAGTGCCCCGCAGTGCTAAATCTCTTAGCTGTTTTTCATAATCGGAGCTTCCGCCTATCGCTTTCGCGAAGATCGTAGGATTGGTAGTGACGCCAACGATCTCGCCTTCCTCAATCATACGCCGCAGACTACCTCCCTGAATGCGAGACCGATTTAAATCGTCGAGCCAAACGGATACGCCAGCCTGAGCAAGATCTTTCAAATTGTGGAGCATGACACCTCCTACCAGTTAAGGCTCCTTCAGAAGAGCGCCGTATATTGAATTGATCAGTCCGTTCAATGTGATGGTTCGGTAATGTCAGCGCGGCACAAGCCGATTAGCAATACCGCCACTGATCGCCGATATATGTAGTTACCGATGCTCTCCACGAACGGAGTATCGGTATAACAGCTTAGCAGGTCAGCGGAATCGACGAGCGTGCCGTCCATATCGAAAATAAGCGCCGCCATCGTGTGAATCTCGTGATTACGTGGAAAGGTGATGCATTTCAACTGATTCTGGTCAGTCAGGGTAGGTTGAGCCTGCCCCGAATTCGTGGACACTCAGGTTAGGTAGATCTTGGTTGATTAAATTTTATCAATTCTTCTCCGGCACGCGTGTGTGAGCGCAGTCCAGCAATATTCGCTGCATCAAAGCAGGCGGCTCGCGGGCAAGCGGAGCCCTGCTTCAGCGCGTGCCTGCTCGCCTAATTACCGTCGCCACCGGCGAGTCTTATTTTGTTGCGGTTGGCGGAATTGCCGCACCAACAAATCACGTCGATCCTGGATTGCCTCGAGCGCGACTCAATCGAGGAGAGCAATGGCGAGTTGCAC
>JAFATF010000642.1 GCA_019244045.1 Acidobacteriota bacterium | reverse complement strand
TCTTCGTGTCGACAACCGATAATTCTGTCTGCCATTACAACAGATCTGGATCCGACTGCGTCTGGGCAATTATAATTTAAGGCATAACTGTTGGCTTTCTTGCCGCTCTTGTTCTTCTTGCCTCCTTCGTTCTATCCCGCGCATCGTCGGCAGATGTCTCTTTATACTCTCGACATATGCCTTGTATTCCTTGAAGGCCTTTGTGAACTTAGATTTTCTGACATTCCCTCGATAATATTCTCAGCTTAACGCGGTAAACTCTTCGCCGCGGCGTTGCCATTCTGTCATGATAGCAGGTGCTTTCTCATACGCTTCCAGCTCATTATGCAGAGCGGTTGCTCTTAGGCTGAAGATCTCAGATGACAATTCAAGTTTTGCTCTCACGCGGCCGACTCTCTCGGCTGTCTCCAATGAAGTATAGCCTTGAACGTTTCCCGCTATGCCGACCCGCTTTGCGAGGGCAGATCTTTCTGCAGAGAGTTTCTCGAATGTCTCTGCTTTTTCCCTGAGCTCGGTGAGTGGTGGTAATAGATGTTGATATTCTTTTCCCATATGAGATTTTATAACGGGTAGTATATCACATGTTTTCAAAATAACAAATCTAACAATAATTAACTCTGATTGGTATACCGTCTTCACAAATCCGGTAATCCAGTATCCTCTTATGAGTGAATTATCGAGATTGTAGTTTCCGTCGGTGTTTGGCAAATTCTGCCATCATTTTTCTGAGATATGCTGAAAAGCTTTTCCCCTTTTGAAGTGCGATTAGACGATATTCTAGCAGGTCCTCTTTGGGAAACCGGATATTAGTGACGATGAGCTTTGGCATATTTTTTTGCCGAAAAACTGTCAGCCTCAACCCTGATTTCAAGCTGCGTTCCAGAATATATTCTAAGGTTGCATTGGATTTCCTGAAGTATAATGATCTGTCCTTTAGATGATATTGTCCTTATGTAGATCATTCTTTTCATGCTATCACGTCAGGCTAATCGCTACTTTTGTAACTGGTTTAGTTACACTTATTTCTATCTTTCTCTGAATTTTACCACAATTGGTATGCTGCCTTCTGGGGTTACTCCACCGGCGCCAAGAAAACCATCCCAACAGATGTGAGCTGCCTTCTCACTCCGGTTGTTTTCCCCGCTATCCAAAGCAGGGTTGTTTGGATTAAAATATGAATATACATAGAAAAATAAGTATTATGGATGAGATAGGGGTTTGTAAAGATTGATCTATCAATCAGCACTTAATCCAACTATATCATACTGGAACATGGACTTTTTGAGAGCCTTTCCCGTGTTTAGTTGTCATAAATCTGTAGGGTTGCCGTGTCGCAGTTGCGGCTTCGGTTCTGTTGTCTCTTGGAAAAGCGCCACCTGAAACTTCTTCTTATTTCTCCGATTGACAATAACGACGATCTCTCCCGCAGCGGCAAGCTGAATGATTTTTGGAAGTAATTTCTGTGCTTCACTAATGGATAGGATATTAATGCTTTTCATAAGATATACCTGGTACTCAGTATATCACAACAAACCAAATCCTCTCTCCTGTGTTTTGTTCGCCGCGGCCGGAGCCGGCAAATAACCAAACTGGGCGTCCGAGAACAATCGCCCGGTCATTCGCAACTTCACGCGGAGGGCCGTCTTGCGCCTTTAGGGGTTGGTGGGCTTTGTGCTGCAAGCATCGGTGCAAATGACAGTGTTTGCACCAGTGCAAGAGGCAGGCTGTAGCTGCCTGCCGCGGATCTTCAGTCGGCTACGTGAAGTGGCTTCAATCATTCATCGGCGGGCGCGCATGTGCTGATGTCGACCATCGCGCATACGCGACATGCTCCTAAAAAAGCAGAAAATCGGGATATTCGACGAGAGACATGCTACAGCCGATGGTGCTGCGACATTCCCCGCGGGCTTCTCCCCCGGCGCCGCGACGGGCATGCTCGGCAGCGACCGGCGGCTTTCCCCCGGCCGCCGGACAAATGGTCGAAGCCGGTTCCGTAGGGCGTTACGGGACGGAAAGGGGGAACTTATGGCATCCGATATTAGCCTGGCGGTCGGCGACGGCGCCCGCCGCATGACCTATGCCGAGCTGGCCGCTGCGCGAGGGATATCACCGGCGTCAGCAAAGCGTCTTACCCAGCGACATCGGTGGGGGCGACAGATCGGCAACGACGGTGTCGTCCGGGTGATAGTGCCGCTCTCGGCGCTCGTCAATTCTGCAGAAGGCCAAGGGAAGAATATTACCCCCGACAATTCGATGCCGCCGGCGACAACGACGACAGGCCCGGTGACACCCGCCGCTATCACCGGCGATGTCACCAATGACGTCGCCGGCGATGTCATTCCGGCGACAGATGTGCTCGCCCGTGCCATCGAGACGCTGCGGGAGCAGCTGGTGAAGGCCAATCAGCGGGAGGAGGCGGAGCGCAGGCGGGCTGAGTATGCCGAGCACCGGCTCGAGGTCGAACGTCAGTTGGTCGAGAACGGTCGCAAACGGGTTGATGAACTGCAAACGGCGCTTGTCGATGCCGTTGCTGCCGAGCGGATCACCGCCAGCGAGGCCTCCGCACTGCGCTCTGAGGTGGATCGGCTACGAGCGCGGCGTCGATGGTCCTGGCAGCGCTGAAAAGCGGCTTATCGCTTGTGGGCTTTCGCTCAAAGGCGAGATAATACAAAGAGATTGCGATAATCAAAAGACTAGCACGAACCTGGTTGCGATTAGAAATGCATTAAAGAAGAACTCAGTTCTCATCCGGATGCGGAATGCCGGCGGCATCCTCGAGCGCGTCGATGCGGTGTTCATGTCCTTTCAGCTTCCGGATGACGCTTGCTTTCAAATCCATTGTGTCGCGTTTAGCCTCGGCGCGGGTGGCAAGGATCTCGCTTTTAAGTTCCTCTTTGCTTGCGTGCAATTCGTCGTGAAGGGAACGGCCCTGGTCATGAAGCGAGCGGATATCGGTTCGCTGGGCATGCTGCTCTTCAAGGATCGTGCCGACGGTTTGGGCTATGCCCATGAGGAGTTTCCCGCGTCGCTCTCCAGTGTCGTGAAGGGATTTCTGAACCTCCTGCACTCCTTTGACAGATGCCTGCAGTGCGGTTTGTCCATTCTGCAGGTTTTTAACATCTCTCTGCAATGAGGCTTGTCCGTTCTGCAATGCGGTTTGTCCGTCTTTCAGTCCTTTGACATCCGCCTGTAATGCGGTTTGTCCATTCTGCAGCTGTGCAACATTTCCCTGGAGGGATTTAAGATCGCCGCTTAGCTCTTCGAGTTTTTGTAAAACCTTGCCACTATCATACATACGTCTTCATTGTATCATACTCTGCCCGCTTTATTATCCGTTGATTGCGTATCGGATTTCCTTTTTTAGAGACGAATAACAGTTTCAGAAGTGGTCTCTGGCAGCGCCTAAGAAGCACCAGGCTGCCTGAAACATCTGAAACAGGGTTTGGGTCAGAAACGGGTAATTCGCCCCTGTAAGGCGTTTCTGTGGCCTTTTGCAATATCTTGAAACGCGGTGCTGATGGTTTAGGCGCTGACCTGTCCGATATGGAATGAGAGGATTTTGAAAAAGGTCTGCAGTGCTGCCTCAGTTGGCCGCTGCGCCGTTTGCACAAAGAATTCCCGCAACGCTTCATACTCAGCACACGCGCTGCAAATTTTCGTCTTATTATCCCGTCTCGAAACTTTCGGACT
>JAFATF010000714.1 GCA_019244045.1 Acidobacteriota bacterium | reverse complement strand
ACCGAGGCTGGCGCGCCATGCTGGCAGCCCGATCCTCCCAGTACTGGCCCGTGCCAAGTTCATTAGCTCAAATCCATTATTCGCTCGCAGGTCATCAATGCCGGGAGGCCTATCCAGGAAGGCCTCGGCTCAAGCCGACCCCATTTGCGGCGAACCCACCGCGGCCAAAAGTGCATGCCGCGACCGCGCTCGGCTCCACAGTGCCAAGCGTTTCCTGCGACCATGAACGAAGGTGCAGAAAGTGGCTGACACCTAAGCTTAACCACCCCAGCGTTTATGGGGAGTATGACCATGATGATGATGCGGCTGACTGTGCGGGCTGCAGTAAACAATAGCCTGCTGTCGCGCTTTGGCCGCGTTGGCAGGGGCGGCCAAGATCGCTGAGGAAGCAATTAGAATACAAACCAGCACACGCATTGGAACCTCCCTCATCAGGTGGACGAGCCAAAGCAAGGTCTGCTCAGTGCGAGATCGTCCGGCCAACCGAGTAAGTCAAGCGGAGAGTAGCTATATCCGCTCGGCCGGTGGCATATCGGCGCTGAGCTGCAAGCATAGCACTTCGGCGCCGCGCCTGCAAAATAAAGATGTTCGCACGATCCTTGCGGACATACGTTTCGAGATCGCGCCGCGCCGCGCTGTTCGCTTTCTTCAGCCGTGCCGTGATCCGCCGCAGCTCGACCGCCCATGCGTCCTACACCTTACGCTTCTCGTTGAGCCGTTTGCGCGTGCCCTTGTTGTAGACCTTGTTGTGACCCCTGGGCAGCGGCGTTCCGTCATGGTCCTTGTTGGCCTGCTCGGTCGAGGCACAGCCAGATGCCGTAGTCCGAAACATCTTCAACTTCGCAGCAGCGCGTCACCGCCGAGCGCCGCAAATCATCGGGCTAGACGGCTTCAGCCAAGTAGGTCGCAGATGCCGGCCACCCGGCCATTGCACTAGGTCGTGCCACGCAAGGCTTTGGCCATGAGGAGCGGGCAAGCGGCGCGGCACCAAAGCGGCAGCCGAAGGCATAGTTATTATCGCCCGTGGCCACCTTGATGAACTCTATCGCGAGATCTGGTGGTTGGAGAGTGTTGCAATGTCACGTTTGGTGACCTCGCTCGCAAGCAATCGGCCGAACCGCGGGCTGATGAAGCGCCGCAGCTGTTCACAGATGCGTCGGTCAGGATGGTGCTGCCACCGTTGCCGGTGCTGCGCTTGGAACTTCCCGTGCTCGACCCTCTTTTTCGGCAACTCCGATGTCGACCTTCTTTCGAAACGGTTCGCAACCAGGAGTAATCGGCTAGCTGCTGACGGAGACAGAGCGGTGGGCGCTTATTGAACCAGACGCGCGCCTTTCGGCGGGCCGGAACACCCTGTCTCGGCCGGGAAGGAACCGACGTTCTTCAATGTCAGAAACGGTGGCATCTATCGTCGCCCTCCGTGGATAGCAACGTTATCTTCGGTATGATGCCGCTCCGAATCGTCCTCTAAGGACGCAACTGCCTCGACCAATTCATAGACGCGCGTTTCCGTGGTCATGCCTTTGGCGGTAACGGACGCGACGGGATTGACTCGAAACCCATGCTCGACCCGATTGCGCACAGCCTCGCTGACAAGAATCGTCGTTCCGTATCCCTTGTTGAGCCCCTCGAGACGAGCGGCAAGATTTACACTGTTGCCAAGTACCGTGTAGTTCATCCGCTCCGCCGAACCCACGTTTCCCACCACCGCATCCCCGAAGTGGATGCCGATGCGAACTTGGAATGGGGGCAGCCCCTCGGCTTGAAACCGGGCATTGAGCGCGTCGCTCTCCGTCTTAGCAGAAAGAGCAGCCCGGCACGCTCGCTCCACATGATCCGGCTGCAAATGAGGAGCGTTCCAAAACACCATGACCGAGTCCCCGATGAACTTGTCCACGGTGCCGCCCTCGGCAAGAAATGCTTCCGTCAGCGCAGCGAAATGGCGCGAGGTCTGGCGCATCAAGCTGTCGGGATCTGCTGTCTCTGCAATGCCGGTAAAGTTCGCGACATCGGTAAACAGGATGGTGACTTCCCGCCTCGTTCCGCCAAGCTCGGTGGAAATCGAACCGTCGACGATTCCCCGAACGATGTCCTTGGGGACGAAGCGGGCGAACGAGGCGATACTGCGCCGTGCAACCGCCATCGTCTTGCCCAGCTCGTTCAGCTCCGCGATTCTGGATGTAACTGGCGCCCCACGTGGCGCCGCCAACGCTTGGAGCTGGCTTGCCTGGGCGGTTATTTGCTTGATCGAGGTCGACATCCGGCTCCCGAAGATCCATGCTGCGGGTACGAAGCAGCCCCCGACAACGAGGGCAATGAGCATTCCCCTGATCTGCAAGCTCCGCAATGTCCCCGCAAAATCGTCCTCGGCCGCAATCAACAGAGAGTAACCGCTGTATGCGTCTCCTTGAGAAAACTCTTGCAAGCGAAAGAGGTAGTCTCGTCCGTCCTCGCCCCGCATCTCACCTTCAAACCGTCCGCGGCCGTCCCACCTCTGCAGCACGGCGCCGACCAGTCCGCTTCGGATTTCTCCAATTTCGGGGAGCTGCGGATGCGCAGGGTGCGCCCTCGCTTTCTCGACGAGCTGTGCGAAGTCTGGGTGGGCGACGAGTACCCCAAACGAATCGAAGATGACGGCGGTTCCGTGATCCCCGGGGCGCTGCGCGTGGACGAACTCGCTGAACTTGTCAAGCTTGAGGTCGGCGGCGATGACACCGCGAACATGCCCATGCAGGGGCGCACTCAAGGTGATCATCGGTGTAGCAATGCTGAACGAAGCATATGGTGACGAAACAACATCCCGTGCAGCCACCATTGTATCACGGTACCAGCCTCGCCTTCGCGCGTCGTAACCATAATCCGGCAGATCGAGCTGGCCGATCCTGTTTCCTTCTTCGTCTTCGAAAAGCCGGCGCATGGGCAGTTCTTTGCCGGGGGTCGGTCGGACAAGATTGATGTTGTAGACGGCCCCAGGGGGCGCTCCCAGCTTGTCGCGTTCCTCTCGGCTCAGCACATCGAGACGCCGGACTTGAAGCCAGCAACCGTTTTCATATCCGACATAGAAGCTGTCCGCCTGCGGCAACTTGGCCAAGGCAGCTTTGAACGTGACGATTGCGCCATCTTGCTCGCTCCGATCGTCGAAGTCGGCGAGAGACGGATTCGACGAAAGCACGTCAACGATCGAATTCAGTCCCGATACTTCAGCCTCAAGGCGCCCAAGGGTGTTCGCACTGGCGGCGTCCATGGCGCCCGACGCCGCCGCTCTCGTCACCGCATCGGAAGTCTCAAGCTCTGTGAACACCAATGATGCGGTCAGAGCTGTAATGAAGGAGATCACTGCCGCGGTGATTGCGATCCTAAACGTAAGCATCTCGATTGAGGGTCCACCTGAGTTGCGCCCGGGGTATTTACGGCTGCACTTGCTGCTGCTCGCTCGCCTACTTCAGAGCAGCAGCGCCGTGCTCGATCACTCGTCAAAGGATCTCGCGTGCATATGTGGGGCTCTGCTAGCTGCCCCCTAGAGGCCTTTGATCGGCGGTGGTCATCTTCGCGAGCCCGAGGCAGACGCCCTCCAGCTCG
>JAFATF010000668.1 GCA_019244045.1 Acidobacteriota bacterium | reverse complement strand
GCCGAGGGAAGTTGTTCGTCCGCCGAATGAATGGTGAGAGCGCAGCGTGGTTACGGCAATGACCTTTGCTGCAAAGATGAACCGGAACCTTACCTGATAAAATCGCATTTGACCATTCCTTCTATCGCGGAGAGATGGCCGAGTGGTTGATGGCACCTGCCTCGAAAGCAGGCATACCTTCACGGGTATCGGGGGTTCGAATCCCTCTCTCTCCGCCACCAAATTGGCTCGGCATTCTACCGGCGCTGCTGCTGATATCAAGCTGAAGGGAAAACATCAGGAGTGAATAACAATCCCAGATTTACCATTCAGAGCAGAAGCCGGAGTCGACCCTGGCGGGGTCAACATGTCTAAGCAATCAAAGAAATTCAGCTGGGGTCGCACGGCTATCATCACCGGTTTCTCGCGAGTGGTGAAATTCCGTGCAACAACCGATCTAGTGCGTGCCAGCATTCACCTAGTCGGGTCGAGGCGCGTGCATCGGACGGCGCGACCATTTCTAGATCCAGACCGCGCATGATCAGCAGCGCTCGCGCGGGGCCACCGCGCAGTTAGTCGAACAGACGCGCGCGGCCGTATCTTATTCAGCAACATGACTCAAGCGAATAATTGTAGAGCTAGCGAATACCATGCTGGACACCCCCTCCCGTGGGGAATTCCGTGCCTGTCAAAGACCATTGAAGACCAAGCCTCCAGCGGTAACCGCGGCCAAGCGTATGCTTGATCTCTCGCGTTTTTAATATTTGTACAAGTTTGGAATAATGCTGGCCCGTTGTCTATTTACAGGAGAGAACGATGAAAGGGAATGAGGTCGCAATTTCGCTACTCGCCCTGCTGCTGGTGAGCGCAGGATGCCATGCCGCCGGACCGCCTTTGGGAGCTAAGGACCAGCCCGAAATGCACGGCAGCCCGACGTGGGTTCGTTATACGGATAACGCCGAAGGAGCTTTTTCAATTGAGGTCCCCGTTGGTTGGCAAGTTGAAGGCGGAATGTATCGATTCGGCTACTTTGATGTGCGCTGGATGATGGACGTTCGCTCGCTCGATGGCAAGGTCATTATCCGTATCGATGACCCCAACATCCCGCCCTACGTGTTGCCCGGACCTCATTCTGGTCCCCCGGGCCACCCCGCCGTTCGCCCGAATATGTACCAAATGGTGGTGGACAACTACCGCGAGGCACAACCCTATGCCGAGTCATACGCAAGAGGTCGGTTTGGCTCAATCTGTAGCTCGCTCGCTCCCAGGCCATCTGAGTGGACACCGAGTATGCCTGAAGCTTGGAAAAGCCCATCGGGCGCGAAGTCCTCACAGGCTTCCGTCGCGTACGATTGTGCAACCTCGGATGGTCCACGCGTGGTGAACGTTTATACGCGCAATACCGTCGTCGGCAATCAGGGATTGTGGGTGGTCGATCCTATCATCAGCATTCTTGTTAGTCCCGACAAACGGCACCTAGCGCAGAGCATGACCCAGCGGATGATAGACAGCTGGCAGGAGAATCCGGAATGGAAGCGGTACCAAGACCAAATCACACGTGCGGGCCTCCGTCAGATGCAGGCAGAGTTTGGCCAATTTATGCAACAAATGGCGGCCTATCACCAGCAACGAGAAACCGCCATGAACCAGCAGGTTGCTCATTTTGAGTCGCGCCAGCAGGAGCAGGCAGCCCAAGTCACCAGTTGGGGCAACATTCTCACCGGCGTTACCAACCTTCATGATCCGACCACCGGTCAAGAGTTCCAGGTATTCAGCGGACCGAAAGCCAACTACTACGCCAATGGTAATGGGGTAAAGATCAACTCGAACCTTAATCCGGGAAACGGATTCCACCAGGTTCAGGACATGGGACCGTAGATGGCAGGCTGAGATGGCAGGCTGCATGTTTGCTTGCGCGCGCAACGAAAACGACCAGCTTTGGACTATATTTCTGCCATCAGACGAATTAACTAAGTCCACTCTCAGCCGAGCAACGTCAATCTATACCAAGCGTCGGGATATGGTTGCGCACCAATACGTTGTGAATGGATCAGCCTAGTGCTCAGCCGCTGTGCGGACCCGGCGTCCGGGGGGATCCCGTGATGCGAGCAGGCACGGCTGCAAAGAGCTTAAAGCCGCAGCTATGGTGCTGCGGTAGTGATTTAAGCCGTAAATAGGCCCGAACTCGTCGGCAACGTGGCCGGTGTATTCTGGTGGGAACTATCAGAAATGGGGTTCTTAGGCTTGCTCCTTGATCCGTTGACGGCAGCCGCATTGTCATGCTGTGACCAGCTGCCCCGTATATTCAATACCCCGCGGGAACAGACAATCGCACACTTGGGTGTTTGAATCTGCTACCAATCCTGCTTGGTGCGCGCGCCTTAAAGCCGGCATCGATCCGGTGCGAAGCGCGGCGCCCGGAGATCATGATTTGGGTCGGTGTGGCATGCCAACATCCTATTGCAAGCCTCTCGGATCATGCGGAAAGTAAAACTCGAGAGAAACTGGCAAATGCATCAGGTCTCGAGCCGGGCACTATCGTGGACTGGTTCACTTGTTTTCCCCTCTTACCGGCGCGCGCTGGGCGGTACGAGGCGATGAGCGACGCTTTCTGAAGAATTCCTGCAGCAATTCCGCGCTGCGGCCCGCCAACACTCCTCCACGAACCTCGATTTTGGGATTCAGTTTGGGATGATTCACCACCTGCAATGCGGAGCGTACCGCGCCAGCGTTGGGATCGTCAGCCCCGTAAACCAACCGGTCGACGCGAGCATGAAGCATCGCTCCGGCACACATGGCGCACGGTTCGATGGTGACAAACAGTTGGCAATTCTCGAGACGGTAGTTACCAACGGTTGCACCCGCATCACGCAACGCAACAATCTCGGCGTGTGCCGTGGGATCGGAGTCCGTGAGATTGCGGTTCCAGCCGCGTCCAACAATTCGGCCATTGCAGACGACTACGGCACCGACAGGCACCTCCCCCGCTGCGAGCGCCCGCTGCGCTGCCCGGAGCGCCTCCTGCATCCAGAGTTCATCAAAGTCGCTGGTTCGCCTATCTTCGTAAGTCATTCCCACCTCACAAGGCTTTGCCGCGCGGCAAGCTCCCCAGCAAGTTTTCGGGGCAGCTCCGCAGTTTTCCTGGTTGACCCCATTGAGCGATGGAAGCTTTGACGAGTATACGAAGGCCGCTCAGTTTCTGGTACTTAGGCGTGACAGGTGCAAAATCGCACCACTTCAGATTGGGGGCGAGGATGATATTCTGGAAACGTTATGGCGATCTCCAAGCTATTGCGCAAAGTGCTGATGGTCGACTTGATCAAAGGCCTGAGGGTCACATTTCGCTACCAGGATCCAAAGCAAATCTATACCGAACAGTATCCCCTGGAGCGGCCGCAGGTGGCGGAGCGTTATCGCGGCGCGCCGCGGCTGAATGTGAATCCGGACACCGATGAAACCATGTGCATCGCCTGCGATCTGTGCGCGCTAGCCTGTCCTGAGCACCTGATTGTGGTAACCAGCGAACGCAACGAAAAGACGCGCCGGAAGGAACTTACCACCTTCACCTACGACCTAAGCCGATGCATGTTCTGCGGCCTCTGCGAGGATGCCTGCCCCACGGACGCTCTGGAGCTCACACAAGACTTCGAGTTGGCGAACTATACTCGCGAAGGCGCGATTTGGGATCGCGAGACTCTGGAAAAGGGTCCCCAGCCGACCCAATATCGCAAATGATGGTTTCTACTACTCAGGCTTAGTAGGTAGCGAGTCGAGAGTTCGCTCAAGCGCTTTACCTGACTGTGCACCTGGTTCCGTCGCTGATCGTTCGCAACAAAGTACCCCAGCGCGAGGCGCAGACGCCTACAACTTGCGCCCAATCGACGGTTGTTGCTGCGTCATGCAATGAATCGCGCCTAAGCCCCAGATCAGATCACCCGCATAAATTCCCACAACATCGCGACCCGGCAACAAGGCGCTCAGAATGTCCAGCGCGATCCGGTCGTTGGGATCATTGAAGACGGGCACCAGCACCAAGCCATTGGCAATATAAAAATTGGCATAGCTGGCGGGCAGACGGCGTTTCTCGAAAATGATCGCAGCGGGCATAGGTACTTCGACTATTTGCAGTGGTTGGCCGTCCTGGTCTCTTGCGGCGCGCAAACGGCGCAGATTGTCCTGGAGTGTGTCATGGTTGGGGTCGTGCCGGTTGCGCTCTACCATGGTGACCACCGTATGGGGGGCGATGAACCGGCATAAGTCGTCCACATGACCGTGCGTGTCGTCGCCCACGATGCCGCCGCCCAGCCATATAACGGCTCGACTTCCGAGGTAATCACGGAAGATTTTCTCGTAGTCTTCGCGACCCATGCCTGGGTTCCGCTGCTGCTCGCTGCTAAGCAAGCATTCTTCGGTGGTGATGAGGCTACCCTGTCCGTTGACATCGATCGCACCTCCTTCCAGGACAATGCGCTCGTTTCCGAACACAGGGAGCAGTTGGCGGGCGCGAACCGCTTTGGCCATGCGCGCTCCGATCGTCTCATCGAGCCGCCAGTTTGAATATTTTGCCCAGGCGTTAAAGCGCCACTTAACGGCATACAACGAACTTTGTGCCATGGAAGCCCGAGCAGCAATCGCTGCCCTGGAGGCTCCGCCCGCGCTGTGACGCGTCCCGAGCCGTTGCCCATCCGGAGTCGAGCCGCCGTCATGGGCGACAAAGAGACAGCCCGAGTCACGCATCCAGACGCGATCTGTGGGCCAGCGATGAAAGCGGATGCTGCTGGAGAGCGCGTTCGCCCGCTCGAGAATTTCCTTGGCTTCGTTCTCCGCGACGGCGTCTTTGACGATCAGCTCTATACCTTCGTGCTTTGCGAGATATCGGATAATTTCCGAGTACACCCAGGGAATGGGAGCAAACTTTCCCGGCCAATCCTTGCGATAATGGGGCCAAGCCAACCAGGTCGCTTCATGCGTCTCCCACTCGGCCGGCATGCGGCAGGTACCGGGCCAAACTCCAGCGGCTTGCCCTGCGGAGTTGGTCTCGTCCTTGGAGCGAGTGTGAGGCATCTTAGGTTTCCCAGGCCTCTTGCGGAGTGAAATCCTCACCTAACTCCTACGTGGGCTTTTTGTACGGCACGCGCCGCGCCCATCGAAGACGCAGCCGCGGTTTGGAAGAGCTGAATTGGAATGATCCGGGAGGCTCGAGTGGCAGATGCCAATCGGTTTTAGGCCTCATCTGTATCCAGCATGCGCCTGGTAATGGGCGCGTAGCTATCGATGCGCCGGTCACGCAAAAATGGCCAGTTGCGACGCGTGTCTTCCAGTTTGCGCAGGTCAACCTCGCCCACAAGGATCTGTTCTTTGTCCCATGATGCCTCTCTGACCACGCACCCAAAAGGATCGCACAGGAACGATCCGCCCCAGAATTCCAGGCCCTCACCGGGAGCCGACTGACCAAGCACGTTACCGGTCTCAAAGCCGACGCGGTTCACCACGGCGACGTACACCCCGTTCGCGATCGCGTGTGCCCGCTGCATGGTTCGCCAGGCATCGTGCTGGGCTTTGCCCAACGCTGTTTTTTCGCGGGGGTGCCAGCCGATGGCCGTGGGATAAAACAAGATGCTGGCGCCCTGCAAGGCCGTGAGTCGAGCGCCTTCCGGATACCACTGATCCCAACAAACGAGCGTGCCGATTTTTCCGACTTGCGTCTGGTGTGCCCGAAATCCTAAATCTCCCGGTGTGAAGTAGTACTTTTCGTAGTACAGGGGATCGTCGGGAATGTGCATTTTCCGATAAATACCTCGTAAAGCGCCGTCGTTATCGAAAACAGCGGCCGTGTTGTGGTAGATGCCCGGGGCACGCTTTTCAAACAGTGATGCCACCAGAACCACCCTATGCTGCCGGGCAGCTTCCGAGAGCCTGTCGCTCGTCGGTCCCGGAATCGGCTCTGCCAGATCAAACAAGGAGGCGTCCTCGCGTTGGCAAAAATACTCGGTCTGGAACAATTCCGGTAGACAAACGACCTGAGCGCCGCTTTGCGCGGCCTGGGTCAGGCGATCGAGAGCTTTCCGCAGATTGTCGCTTGGCTCTGGCCCACAAGACATCTGCACCAGCCCGACTCGAAATTTTTCGACAGACAAGATCGAGCTCCAAGGAAGTCCTAGAATAGCAGGGTCAGGCCCTAGCGAACTTTAATTACGCAAGCATCAGCCGCGAGAATTCACCATTTATAAGGTGCAACCTGATAGCCTCGTTCCATTCCTTTCCTGTAAAGTGTTCCTTTCTCATGGGGAGTTCTGGAGCGGAGGAAGATCCGATGAAGCAGGGCAAACATGATGGTGCCGGCAGCGAGCGGAAGCTGCATAACCCTTTGGAGGATCGACTAACGCCCCTAGAACCGCTGGACCTGGGCAACATTCATTCAATCGATGACCTGGTCCGCGCCATGGCAAAAACCGCTTTCACGGGCCGCCAGCTGGGCGAGGCCGCAGATGTGCTTGAGGCCATGGTGCGTGACCAGAACTGTTTTAAGGTAATGACTCTGGCCGGAGCGATGACGGTCGCCAAGCAGGGCCTGATTATCACGGAGTTGATCGATCGTGGCATGATAGACGCAATTGTTTCCACCGGAGCGCTGATGGCACATGGCCTGGTGGAGGCCACCGGACGGGCACACTTTCGCTATAGCCCCGAGATCAGCGATGAAGAGTTGTATGAACAAGGCTATAACCGGGTTTATGACACGCTCGAGCCGGAGACCAACCTCGATGATGTAGAACGGGTAATGTTTAAAATCCTGGCGGGCTGGGATGCCAATGAGGTGGTCTGCTCCTACAAGCTGAATCAGGTGATTGGGCGCCACCTTAGCGAGAATATTAAGGAGCGCGGTATCCTGAAATCCGCTTACCAGAATGGCATCCCTGTGTTTGTGCCGGCATTTACCGATTCCGAGCTCGGTCTGGATTTTGCTTTGGCAAATCGCGCCCGAGATCGCGAGAACAGGCCGCGCTTGAAGTTCGATCCGTTTCTCGACCTCGAATACTTTGCGGAGACGCTTCTTAAACAAGAGCGCCTAGGAATCTTCACGATTGGGGGAGGGGTGCCGCGCAACTGGTCGCAGCAATTCGGTCCCTTCATTGAATTGCGTCACCGGCAGCTCGGAGAAGACATCCCCCTCAAGCGGTACCACTACGGTCTGCGCATCTGTCCCGAGCCGGCGTACTGGGGTGGATTATCGGGTAGCCCGTACAGCGAGGCTGTCTCCTGGGGCAAATTCGTTCCTCCCGGCGAAGGCGGGCGTTTCGGTGAGGTGTTCGTCGACGCGACAGTCGGGCTGCCGATTATCGTGGCGGCGGTTCTCGAGCGCATGGCTAAGAGTCGCTCCGCAAAGACGGAAAGCAAGAAAAGGATTCTGGCGGCGAGATAAAAACCCGCCAGGGCACAGGGGCACCGTCCTTTGCTTTCCCTAATCGAAGATGAAGATGGCCGAAGCGATCACGGTCGTCCAAAGCCCGCGCTTGTCCCCTACCGCCGATTGGGTCACGTTGGCCGTTCGCACGATCTTGTTCGAGAGCCGATAAATCTGCTTCTTCTCGTCCCACGAGCGATCTGGATCGAACTCGACATTCAAGGTTGTAGCCAGCATCTCGGCCGCAAGTTCCTCGGCATAGTCGCCGGCCGCGTCTTCGGTCTCGCCGAATGAGTGATGCTCGCTGAGATATCCGTAGGTAGTCCGGTCGGCCGGAATAGCCACTCCGATCGACGCCGCCAGCAGGCGGTGCGGCTCATGCGTCGAGTTCTCGGCTACTACGGCAAAGACCACCTCGCCGGGATGAAGGTATTTCAGGCCTTGAGAACGGGCGATCAGCTTGCAATTTGGTGGAAAGATTGAGGAGACGCGGACCAGGTTTTGGGCTGCGATCCCCGCATCGCGTAAAGCTAGCTCGAAACTTGTGAGACGCTCTCGATGTTTACCGACCCCCTTGGTGAAGAAAATGCGCTTGGGGACCATGTCCTTGGACAATTCTGGTTTCCTCCCTGCTCAGATCAAAGGCGAATCTAACACACGCAAATGTGAACGGAATATGAATTTTGCGGCAGCAGAACAAAATGCGGAGGTTCGCTAAACAACCTCCGCCCGAAGCAACTCGTCGCGCGATGGATCAGGCGCCAGAGACCGAGCTGACTTGAATCGTGTCACCTTTCGCGTTGCCTTTGACTTTTGCCTTTTGCCCAATCAGCTTGTCGAGCGCATCAGTTGTCGACTTGTCGCCGGTTTCAAGGGTGTAGACCTTGTCACCGACCACGAGCGCATACTTGGAGCCCTGTTTGAGGCAGCCATGGGCGCATCCGGCGGGATCTCCCGGCATCATGTGTTTGGCTCCGCACATCGAATCGCTCACAATGCCGTTGA
>JAFATF010000646.1 GCA_019244045.1 Acidobacteriota bacterium | reverse complement strand
TAGTGTTGACCATTTTGCAGGATTTTAACGTCTCCCTGCAATGAGGCTTGTCCGTCTTTCAGTCCTGCGACATCTGCCTGCAGTGCGGTTTGTCCATCCTGCAGGCCTTTGACGTCTGTCTGCAGCTGTGTAACATTCCCCTGAAGGGATTTGAGATCGCCGCTCAGTTCTTCGAGTTTTTGTAAAATCTTGTCACTATCATGCATACATCTCCATTGTATCATACTGCGCCCGCTTTATCATCCGTTGATTGCGTATCGGATTTCCCTTTTTAGAGACGGACAACAGTTTTAGAAGCGGTCTCTGACGGCGTCTACAAAGCGCCAGGCGGCCTGAAACACCCGAAACAGGGTTTGGGTCAGAAATTGGCAATGCGCCCTTGTAAGGCGTTTCTGTGGCCTTTTGCGATATCTTGAAAAGCAGTTCTGATGAATGGTTTAGGCTCTGAGGGGTCCCAAACGGATTGAGAGGAGTTGGTAAAAGGTCTCAAGCGCTGCCTCGGTGGGCTGCTGTATATTTTGGATAAAGAGCTCATGGAATGCCTCAAACTCCGCACACCCGCTGCAAATTTCCGTCTTATTATCCCTCATTGAAATTTTTGGCATCCCGGTATATTCATTATTGCAATTAAAACATACTTTATACCTGATCATATATATACCGGATTGTACCACAGTTCCGCGATGTTGCCTACTCCCTGGGCATTTCCTCTCTTTTGCCTAATCTTACTCCTCTCCCCTTCAATACGGAAAATGCGTTTGGCGGTCGTCCCGGAAATCCATAAGCAATTTCTTCGCCAGCGCGACAGCGCCAATCGTATTTTTGAGGGAATAGGCTTCACCATGGCCGTCGGCAAAGTAACGGGTATAGAGAATGCGATACCCGTCCCGGTCATTGGTAAAGGTCCCGCCGGTCGTAAGGGTGACGGTTTCAATCTCCTGTTCGGTGCTGTCAGACGAGCGCTTGTGCAGGAAAATTGTGCGGTCCAGATCCTCGCCGACAGCATAGGTCAGCGTCCAGAGAAAGTCAGCGCGGGGAATGAAAAGCTTATTTTTCTGCAGATACTGCTGCTTGTAATGGTATCTGTCAAAAAAGTAACGCTTCAGGAGAAAGTCTGCTTCCGGGGCGGCGGCAAACGTTTTCAGATACTCGTCAAGAAGATGACTGGCCTCGTCCTTGAGCGCCGTTCCGAAAAGCGGGGCATAGGCTTTCTGTTTAGCAAGCGTTTGTTTGTCGTATTTCCGCATATGTCTGAAATATTGTGGTATTCTATCACAAAAATACCGGTACTGTCAGTCCAGTCGCGGGGAGAACCGCTCCGGAAGCTCTGCCTCCGGACTCGTCATGGATGGAATGTCGGGTATGGCCGGTAAGCGGGCAAGCTCAGGCGGATGGTGTTTGGTGCGCGCGACCAGAGACGGAAAATCCCGCCAGTCCATGCGGTAGGCACGGAAGGGAGGCAAATCCCGATGAAAAATAATTATGTCTTCATCCTGCATTCTGCGGATATCCCAGGCTGAGAGAAGCGGTACACCCTTCTCCGACTTCCCCTCTGCGGTCTCGCGGCTGTGGTGGGCGGTTTCTGAGTGCGCGAAGCGGGAGATCTCTCCGAGCAGCTCTTCTATGAATGCGGCTGTCTCCTTGTTGCCGGTTGGCGGGCGGTAGTAGATAAAGCTGTCCATATTATCCCAGAGGATATTTGCCCGGCCTTCGCCATAAATCGCGGCGGGTTGCGCGCGGGATTGATACGAGAGCCACAGGGAAATCCGGCGTCCGGCAACGGTCGCGGCGTATTCCGGAAGCCCGGCAATCGGCGCCCGGCCTGCCTCGTCCAAGAGCAGAAGCACCGGGCGGCATCCCACTCCCTGGCGCTCATCATAGATGCTGCACATATCGTCAATCAGGCTGCTCCAGATCAGCCGGATCAGGGGGGCATAGGCGTCCAAATGCCGTTCCGGCCAGCGAAGGTAGACCGTGACGGGGCGGGGGCCGCAGATGATGTCCTTTGCCGTAAAGTCGGATCCGGCGACACAGGCAAGGGCGTTTTCCTCGACAATGTCTTCGAGTTTACTCGTGAGGGTCGACCAGGCGTCCCCCAGAAACCGGCTGTCAAAGTCAGCCTCCGCATACGGGTCGGTCAAAAACCGCGTCGCCAAATTGTCCTTCTCCGTTAGGCCCGCTCTTTGTGAGAGCTCCTCGAGACGCCTTGCCGCCGCCCGCATGCCGCAATGGAGAAAATGACCGGCGTAGACCAGAGGGTTGTGGCCTTCCAGGCGCGCTGCCTGAAACAGGGCG
>JAFATF010000580.1 GCA_019244045.1 Acidobacteriota bacterium | reverse complement strand
TTGCCGAAATCAATGCGCGGAACGAGCGGCGCTCGGGACGGAGTTTCTCATTTTTTGCCCGCTGAGGAAGGAACAAATCTGCGCACTGCCCCAGGCCGAGGTAAGCCCTAATTCAATAGAGTGACTTTTCTCCAGGCGGTCGTGATTTCCATCGACGATGTACCCACAGCCACTGGTCAGGATAGCGTCGCACGTAATCTTCAATGATCCTGGTAAACAGAGCGGTGTTGGCGACCACATCCGCTTCTTCGTCCGCGGTCCGAATTAAGTTGACGGCGGGCTCGAAGCAAAGGCGGTATTTACCCAGCACGGCATCCCAAATTGTGAATCCTGGTACCACGGCGGCATGGCTGCGCAACGCAATACGGGCCAAGCCACTGGCGGTGCAGGCGGGAGTTCCGAAAAAATCCACGAAGACACCCTGTGGCGGCGTTATGTTTGTGTCCATCAATATACCAACCGTGTCGCCCATCTTCATGGCAGAGAGCAACCCGCGGACAAAATTATCTTTGTCCACCACAGTGTTGCCGTGCATGGTTCGATAGTGTTTGATCAGCGCCTCGAGGTAGGGATTGTCGAGGCTCCGCGTCACCACCCGAAGTGGATGCCCCTGCAGGGAGTGTGCAAAAGCCGACAGCTCCCATCCTCCCAGATGAGCGGTGAGGTACAGTACGCCGCGCCCTCGTCGTTGGGCATGGTCAAAATTCTCAAAACCGTCGTAAACGATCACCTCACTCACATTTTCCCGTGTGTAACTCGGGAAAAGGCATACCTCCGCCAGCTGCCGCCCCAGTGAAGTAAAAGTTCCCCGCAAAATTTTCTGCCGCTCTGATTTGCTCTTATCTGGAAACGCCAATTCGAGGTTGCGCATGCCCACCCGGCGCAACCTGGCATGCAGTGCAAAGACGAGCCAGGCGAGGGCAATGGCTAGAGTGCGTGCCAGCCGGCGCGGTAGCATGCCGATGCCGCGCACCAATATCCAGGCCAGAGCATACTCAAAACGGTGGCGCATGCGAGCTGAACGCATTCCGCTGTCGAACACACAGCTAACTTCCTTTCAAGCCAGAGACAACGCCGATAACGATACTCAAATGACGTCCAGAACAGACCCACATCACCCGGGTGATTACGTTAAAGCACCCGCGAAATCATAGCAGAAGAATTGCAGCCATTAGCGCACGGCCAAATCGCTGCTAACGGTGTCTTGCGCGGCGAAAAATCTCCGTTCCCTTCACCGCTGTCATCGGGGCACTGCCTGCGAGCGCCCGCCTAAGAACGCAATGGGTAATTTCTCGGCAGCCTTCGTCGCCCACTTTGATAAGCCGCGTTCGCCAGATTGATTTCGCCGACAGGCAACGTCCTGAGACGCCCATGCGGTCGTAGAAATCGCGGATGCTGTCCATATCCTCTGGATGCACGCTCGGGCTTAGGCTGACTTCGGCAAATACTCCTTGCGTCCACATTCCAATCACGCCCTGAGGCCCACCGAACCAGCGACAACCGAAGCGTCGGCCTCGAGCTGAAAATTATTGGAGAGAAGGTTCTCCCTGTCTTATTTTGTTCATGATCAGCACCACCAGACCAATATCTTGCCCGCTACTTGGAAGCCGAAACTGCCACCCTCGATTGCGAAGAATGCCAGCCCACTCCAGCCCTTAAGGGTGCGACAACTCACCATGCAACGTCCATAACGCGCCGCACGAAAAACCTTCTTAGCCATCGAAAGCAGACCGCAACGCAGTCAGCCGGACCCAAGATGTCTTCCGGTATTCGCTTTTAATTTCGTCGAGAACCTTGGCGGTCGCTTGCACGCGCTCGACTGATTTGTTGCCCTCTGCCGCAAGGCTATGTGTCGCCAGGCCTGCGAGCAACAACACGATCGCTCTTTCGACATCGATCCTGAGCAGAGAATTTTTGTGGAAGCAATTCTAGCCGGTCGTGCTCCTAGTTCGAGGACCAGCCACAACATCACACCACTGCTACTAAAAAGAACAGCGCCAACTTACCATTCGCCGGTGCTGACCAAGCGGCGGCTGGGCAGAATTCCCTCGCGCGAACCTGTCGGCAGGCGAAGCAACCCGGCGACCCGGTTTGTATTTCGCTATGTCGGGTGCTACCATCCGGTGTTAGTCGCGAGGAGGGAAAACGACATGGCGGAGCGTGACAGCAATAGTTTTCTCTGGTTTTTGGGCGGCATCGGACTTGGCACAATCCTGGGAGTTTTGTACGCACCGCTTGCCGGAACCGAGACCAGGCGCGCCATTCGTCAGAAGGCGGAAGAAGGCACCGAATACGTGCGCAGCCGCGCTCGCGACGCCCGCCAGCAGGCCCGAGAGTGGGCTGATCGTGGACGTGAGGTGCTCAACCAACAGCGAGATCAATTCCGCTCCGCGTACGAAGCCGGGCGCCAAGCCTACCACGAAGCTACCGCGCCATCGGAGACGAGGGGAGACGCCAAGAACATTTGAGTGCCTCGCGCCTGCATGCGCCGGCCGCGTAGGGTTGAGTCAGATATGGACAATAATGTTTTTTTGGTCTTTGTAGCGGTAATCACCGCCGCCTTTCTGGTGCAGGCCGGAACTTTGGTGGCACTTTATGTGGCTGTTCGAAAGAGCAGCACTCGCATTGACGTTCTGGCGGCCGAAGTGAAATCCAAGACGGTGCCGATGCTCGAATCCGCCCACTCACTAGTCACAGAACTTCGGCCTAAGATCGATCAAGTCGTCGAAAACGTTTTTCAATCAACGTCGCTGGTGCGAGCGCAGATGCAGCGTCTGGACGCAACCGTGAACGATGCATTCGATCGCACGCGCCTGCAGGTCATTCGCGCCGATGAGATGGTGAGCCGGACGCTCGATAAGGTGGAAGAAACTACCGACGCGGTTCACCGCACCGTAGTTTCTCCCTTGCGCCGTGCCTCGGGCCTGTATCACGGCATAAGCGCGGGGCTCGAATATTTTCTGGGACGCCGCCGTCGCGGAGGCGAGGCTATCGGGGTACCCCAAGATGAGCTCTTTATCTAGACGCCTGTTTAAAGGGCGAAGACGCAGCAGGCCCAATCTTTTCACTGACTGCGCAACACCAACTGTGTCCCGCTATCCAGCTTGATGTTCTTCCCGCCCGAAAGCAATGTGCCGCCCTGTGGCTGAGATTCCAGCCGAAGACCCGATATCCCCACCACGCCGCGACTGCCTGCGTTCAGCCGGCCAGAGCCTGGCGTGGCACCGCTCGTGCTGCCCGTGCTCATATCAGGTCCCGCTGTGCCCTGGTTCGAGGGATAACGTGACCCGCCCATCGGGGAACTCGTTCCCCCCATATTCGCGCCCGATCGGCTGCTCGACATTCCTGTGGGCGCTGCCGTCCCGGCACTGTTCTCCACATTTGAAGGCGGCTGCTCAAGTGACGGAGAGCCTCCCATGGCCTGGATTGTCACGGAAGTCAGTGGCACTTGGGTGCCGTCCTTGAGTTCGGCGCGATCCAAGGCAATTCCCAGTTCAGCCTGCGGCTGATCTTTCGTGCGAGCTTTGGCAGCGGTAATGTGGCCGATGACTTTGGCGTTTTTGGGAATGGCGATTTTTCCGTGGGATAGCACCGCTTCACTGATTTTTGCCAGCACCGGGTCGCCAACTTTGGCCTTTTTCGAATCAAGCGATTTGCTCAGTTCCGCATAGATCAAGCTACCCGACTGCAGTGCCGCACTCTGCCCAGGAGATGATGCGGCTGGCTGCTGCACTTGGCTAGGCATTCGAGGTGCGGTGTTCTGAGCCAACCCCAGAACCGGCCCCGTGAGGACCATCAACAAGCCCAAGATCCTGTTCATGTCTTCCTCCCATCGGACGTGGAGTAAACAATTCCCAGTGTAGATGAGATGCACGATATCGCGTCTACGTGACCACTGCGGCCGACCCGACCGAGGTCTCAGGGAGATGCGAACGAGAATGCTTGTTCACGGGACACGCTCTGACGCCTGGTTGATCATCTTTGATTTGCTAGCCAAGCGGGCGAAACGTTGTGCCCGTCTGTGCTACCCTGGCTTTCCCCATCAAACATTCGTCGTAGCACGCGCGAAAAGCGCGAACCATGGGCATGCCCCTTAGGCAATTTGTTACACCTGCCCTGCGCTCGTGCCCGACCCCAAACTTGTCGACCGATGGGCACGAGGTGCAATGACAAACACCTGTCGCTATCCTGTTTGAGGCGGAAAAATACCCCCTTCGAGGGCGGAGGATACCCTCTAGGACCCGGCGCACCTACACCCAGGCTTGAGCTATTGTCGATCCCCTGTGCTCACCCTATTTCGTGGCGAGAAACCTCCCGTGCGCCTATATTGCCATTCACCGATATGTCTTGAGTTCAACCCGACTCATGTGCTTCGATAAGCGCGCCGTGCTCAATTGCTTTAGACGGGTGATCTGCTCCCTGCCAGTCACCGTACGACGTACGTATATGGCTTCTCGGTTTGCCACGCGATTTGGGCGCGCGAGACTACGTGAGCCTACGAATTGCCAGGGTGTAGAAATGCACCCTTTGGCACAGTTTCCTGTGCCCCATCATTTGCCCCCTACTCGGCATGCCATCTTAGGCAAAGTAGCCAGTCTCCCAACATCAGAAATGGCTCGATCGATTGCCGCAGACCTGGCTCAGGTAAGGCCGAAGTCCTAGTAAATGCGGATCACGCGATCGCCCGCAGACGGGGAAGCCGTTGCTGGACACGCAAAAATGGGTGAAATGTTTATCAAAGTACCTAGACGCTATACAACCAGACGCGGGTTGCCGGTATCGAATAGCGGAAATCGGAGGTGGAACCATGCTTTGGACGATTTTTGTTATTTTGCTGGTCCTGTGGTTGCTAGGGTTCAGTTTCCACGTGGCGGGCAGCCTGATTCATCTGCTGCTGGTCATTGCGGTGGTAGTACTGGTTATTAACCTGCTAACTGGCCGTCGCAGTG
>JAFATF010000532.1 GCA_019244045.1 Acidobacteriota bacterium | reverse complement strand
TGCGCGCGTTGGTTCCTTAAATCTCCGCTGATACAACCTCGTCATGCGCCATCCTGCTCCCGCCCCTTAAGCGGCCAGAGCGGATGGCTTGTAACCCTAGCTGAATTAGACGTGCGGCCAGCAGAAAAGTTTAAGGATTTGTGGGTTGGTTGTGCTTCTTTAACAACTACACATCGGCAGCCTGTACTGTGTTCATGGGCGATCCTTTAGAGGAACGGAAGCAAGCATCTGGGGTGGTGGCGCAGCCTTCCTTGGTTGCTTGTGGTGTTGTAAGGGTCGCCCGTAACGGTTGTGACCTTTGGCCCCAATTGCCGGCAAGCGGGAATCTCAAGCAGGTGGTCCGATGCATATAGACAGGTTGTTCAAGACTTCTGCTTGCTATCGCAGCTCTGGAAGGCACACCACGGTTGTGCGACCGATCCTACGGGCTGGGAATTGGTTCCCGGGGGGCGAAAATCCGGGCCGCAAAGCCTGCAAGCCGCGAGGCCTGCCTCATTTTTCCAGTTTTTCGAGCAGCTCACTAATTTGTTGTTCTGCCGCAGCAATCCCGCTTTCAATCCTCCGCAGTTTCGCAGAACACAATGGCATTATTCGTCGCGGCGTTCATGATTGAAATAGGAGTAGTGCTTCAAAACGGACGTTGAGCGATCGTAAACCGGCTCGATGTCGCCTCCAAAGTTTCCTTGCTAAATGTGCATGTACTCCCCTGAGAGAGTCGGTTACATGTGGAACGCCAAGGAAAGTCGATGAGCGGCAGTTTGCGATCTTGCGCGCATGTTCGTGCACAGGCGAAGGGCGGCTCAGGCTTGCTGAGCCGAGTTGCGCTCCAGCAAGCGTCGTTTGATTTCATCCGGCGCGTATAGCGTTCCGCGACAGCTTTGGGCGCCGCACACGCATGTAGAGGGATCATCGGCATCCCCGTCGTACAGGCCATAGTCGTACGTCAACTCTTCTCCCACTCGAATGTCCCTGAGAGCGACAATCCAAACCCGCCCGTCTATGTCTTCGCTACTTTCGCAATTCGGTTCGCAACAGTGATTGATAAATGCCGCGGCGCCGTATCCGTCGATCACCTTCTTGCCATCTGCCAGTCCGAACAAATAGGTTTCTTCCTGTTCGGCGTAACGTTCGTCGGCCTCTTCGACTGTTAAACGGGGTCCCGTGTACTCGACGATAAATGTCCCCTTGTGGATAGGCATGTTCGTGTAGCACCCGATCGAGTGAATATTAGAGAAAGCAATAGTCAAACCCATGGCGGCAAAATAGCCGAGCGGAGCAGAAAAGAAAAGTGATCAGTAAGCATGTACCCATTACTCCCGGCCCTGACCGTCGGTAAGCCGAGTGCACCGCCGGGCCAGCGGAGGCCGCGCGCGAGCAGCATGGTCATCTGATGGAGCTTGTGGTGTGTTTTTGGAGGCGGGCGCTGATTGGCAATCGATCCGGGAGAAAATTCTTCAGACTTGCGAGGTTACACAAAAAGCTGCCCAGATAACACGCGCGCCTAGAGAGGACGCGTGCTTTCGGCAACTCGCTTCATAATACCCATGCCAGCGGCGATCGCTACTAGATCCTCAACGAGGGCGACCGGAAAATCGGAGCGGTTTCTGCCCAAGGCTCTTCTTGTGTAGAATCCGCCAAAGGCGCCTGCCAGTGCGCCTGCACCGCCGAGGAGTGCGCCATCCCGAACCGATGCTTTTCCGAGAAAGCTCACAGCAGCGCCGCACGCCGCTCCTGAAGCAATTCGTGCCGCGAGCGGTCCTGGTGTGATTCGATCGGGCGTGAATGGAAGCTTGTCTGCCAGCAACTCGCCCGCGGCAAGCTTAATTATCTTTTTTGAAGCAGGGCCGCCCATCAGCGCCAGCAAAGGAAGATCTCGGCGCACGATTCTATTCTGTGCTGTCCAGGCCACGATCGCTGGTGCCAGCAGCGATCGCAATCCCGCCACCACTCCAATACCAAATGCCGCAGCTCTTACCGAACGAGGCGTCATGCCTTCTTGCCCCCAAGAACTCGCTTATGGGAAAAATTCATCCATTCCCGGTGCGACGGCCGCCGCCCCCGGAAAGCTGGATACACCAAGAGCTTCGAGAGTCAAGCGCAGTGTACTCTGATGCTGATACAAGTTGGTAGATTGGAATTTTTTTTTCCCCTTACCACTGATCACCACCGTCGCTACTCGGCCTCCCCCGTAGGAGAGATCGTTAAGGTCGCCCTCGTCGAAAGTTATGAGCAGCAGTCCATCCTGCTGGAAAATGGCACTATTGATCAGGGGAGCAATATTCTGCACGAGCCAGGTGTCAGCCTGGTCGAGGGTGCCGGTATGGGCATCGTCGAGAATATTGGGAATGATGAAGGCAAAATTTGGCAGATGACCGCTCACCAGATCACTGCTAAATTCCGTGAACGGCACCACATTCGCCGCTTGGTTGGGTTGCTGAATGACCTCGCTAAGATAAACGAAAGGGTTGTGGTGCTTCATATACGGATATACGTCGCCCCCGACATATCCCGGCTGCGGTAGCGATTCGG
>JAFATF010000496.1 GCA_019244045.1 Acidobacteriota bacterium | reverse complement strand
TCTCGCTCTATAATGTGGGAGGCGAGTGTGCTGACTCCTCCGATCTGTTTTACGTCGGGCAGCAAGTTCCACTAGCCTTGTTTCCGTTCATAGAGAATGGGGGAGCGACGGTCGACTTTGGAGGATTTATAGGAGCGGCCTCTATCGGTGAAGGCCTCGGCGAAAGCATTCCAGTTCAAGTAACTACCAGTGAAGGCTCTTTTACGATCCCGCCGAATCCAGATCCGTCTTATACGTTCACGCTTGCCGCCCGCATGACGGGCCAGTTCACAGCTCATGCGAATGCTGGTCGATGTGGTACCAGTTCTACGCCTCCGTGCGACGCCTTGGCGATACTTTCCATCGACCTGCCCGGGACGTTAATCGTCCGGCTCACTTCTACAGCTATAGGTCCACCGAATCCGCAGGCCCCTTATAGAATGTTCGCGACTTTTGGTGCGAGTGTGCCCGAACCGTCGAGTATGGGCCTGTGGCTACTCGGCGCAGGGATTGGCAGCACAGTGTGGCTGGCGCGAAGAGGCAAAGCTGGGCGCAGCTCCTGTTAATGTCTTCCCAAAAAGGTAAAATCTTTACACACAAGTTTTTCTTGTGCGTATGTCATTCTAAGCGGCCGGACGAGGACGCACTTCGCTCCGCAGCGTCTCCAACTTTTCCACCTTTACCTTGCTGAGATCGTAGGAAGACTGCAAATTCATCCAGAACTCGGCGCTCATGCCGAAATACAAGCTCAGCCGCAAAGCGGTGTCAGCCGTAATGCCGCGCCGCTCATGCACCAGGTCATCAATGCGGCTCACGGGCACATGCAGGTCGAGAGCCAGCCGGTTCACTGATAGGCTCATCGGCTTCAAGAACTCCTCGCGCAGCATCTCGCCCGGATGGGTAGTGACGCGCTGCAGGTTCCATCCTCCTGCGGGACGCTTACTCATAAATCAACCCCCTTCTTAGTGGTAATCCGTGATCTCCACATCATGCACACCCTCGTCCGTCCACCGGAAGCAGACCCGGTATTGATCGTTGACGCGAATACTGTGCTGGCCAGCCCGGCCACCTTTCAACGCTTCCAGATGATTGCCCGGCGGAACCCGGAGATCACCCAACTGGGCCGCGCTGTCCAGGTAATCCAGCCTGCGCTTGGCAACCTTCTCGATAGAGCGAAACCGGCGCGAACGTCCAGTGTGGAAGAGCGTCTCGGTTTCGTCGTCGCGAAAGTGAACAATCAAAATCTCATTTTATCCTGTTTACCAGTAACCATTAAACAGGAAGTTTCTAAGGCGTTGATGCCTCCCGTAACATTCGGATAGCACCCTCTTTACCGTGCGCACCAATTTCGTTATGTGCCCTACGCAACTGGGACAGCCCGCCTCGCAAGGGCACGCGGAGGTAAGTCCATCGCCAATGAGCCATGCGGGCTTTCTGGAAGATAAAGAGGAGCAATAAGCGCAAGCAGGAAAGAGCGGTACTAAACAAATTCTTCGCAGGCACGATATTTACTATTTATTTGCATGGATCTCGTTTTGATGATAAGAAACACTTAGATCACAGCCAAGCGGAGGATCTCGATATGGTACGTTCATAGCGTATTCCAATACGACTATAGTGTCGTCACCCGGTTTCTCGGTCAATGTGGGAGGCAGCGGTGGTGACACCCTGAATAGGTTTTTTGTCGGGGACCAGATTCCACTGAACATGTCTCTGTTCATAGAGGCCGGGGGCGCGGCGGTTGACTATGGAGAATATATAGGAGGAGGGGCCTCTATTGGTGCTGGCCTCAGCGGTTCAGTTCAAGTGACTGCCAATGAAAGCTCTTTTGTGCTCCCGCCGAATCCAGCTACAACTTACACGTTTGCCGCCCGCATGACGGGCCAGTTCACAGCCAGTGCGGGAGTTTTGAATGGTTGCGGTACCGATTCTACGCCTCCGTGCGACGCCTTGGCGGTACTTTCGATCGACCTGCCCGGGACGTTAACCATCTCGTTCATTCATGATCCGAATCCGGCCGCCCCTTATGAATTGACCGAGACTTTTGCGAGTGTGCCCGAACCGTCGAGTGTTAGGCTTTGGCTACTCGGCGCAGGGATGGGTGGCACAGTTTGGCTGGCGCGACGAAGGAAAGCTCGCTCCTTATCCTGCTAATATCTTCCGCAGAATCCGGATTGCGCCCTCCTTGCCGCGCGTACCATTTTCGTTATGCGGCCCGACGCAACTGGGACAGCCCGCATCACAAGGGCAAGCGGAAGTAAGCTCCAGGGCTGCGACAATCAACTCTTTCCTGCGGCGGAACAGCGGTTCGCTCTGGCCGATGCCGCCCGGATAATTATCGTAAAGCACCACGTCCGGCTCGAAAGCAGTTTTCATTTCCGCCGAGTCATCCAGAACCGCAACTGCAATATCGCGCGGGTCGCTTAACAGCAGAACTGTGGCAATCGTCTGCAGAACGTTGCCCAACCCTCGAAGCGCGTCCTGTAAA
>JAFATF010000450.1 GCA_019244045.1 Acidobacteriota bacterium | reverse complement strand
CTGGCGCATCTTGACGCATCGCTGTGGGGCTTTTGCGCGTATACTAAATGCCTGAGCAAGTCACGCTACATCATATAAAACGGGCAGAACGAGTTCGAAGTCTTGTTCCACTTACAGCGGTTACCTCCCAGCTGCGCCCGGCCAACGAAACGGAGTTTGAAAAGATCTATGGCAAACAATTCTTTCCCTTCAAAAAACCGGCGGAATGGCAAAACGGCAACGGCAAAGAACGGGCACAATGCACTGTATAGTCTGCCCATCCTTTATCGTGGGATCTATAATCGGGTAGCGGACAAGGTAGGGTGTGACCCGTCCTACGTGAGCCGCGTTGCGCGCGGGGAGCGGTCCTCGAGCGCTGTGGCGCGGGCACTCGAGAATGAGATCCGACACACCATGATGCTGAGCACACGTCATCTTCAGCAGAGATTGCCGCGAGGCAGCGGCTCGCGAGCATGATGAACCCCTGAACTGAATGGGACCTCGCCAGCGCCCTAGCTTCGAGTGCTGCCCTCGCTCAGCGCCTCCGCTCCCACTGGCCGTTGCAATCAGTAGCCGACATTAGCGGCTATCCTGCGTATCTCGAAAATGATATCCGGCAGCTTCCTTGCCTTCGTATAAGTTCAGGTAGATTCATAACCATGTCGGCCGTCAACGCCAAATAAGCTTTGTAACGACAAGCTGCACCAGACTCTCAGAAAAACGCCGAATACAGCTTATAGGTCTGGGTTATCACCCGAGCGTCAGCAAATCACTTTCTACGAAAACTGCAGAAACGGTAACTCAATCATAGCGGAGCCAAGATCGACAGTTCTATCGTGAACTAAAGCAACAGGCAATGCGTGTGGGTTGGAACGACGGGCGACACGAGCTGCTTCGAGGGAGCATGATGGAACCTGGGTTCGAACTCTGGATTGAGTTCCAGTCGTAATTCGCATGCATGTGCGGCAACTAAAGTAGGATCGTTGCGCGCCCATCTGCTCCTCAAATGGCTGCTCGAGAACCCAGCCTGTCTCCTGCAACAGAGTGCCTGGACGCTGCGGCTGATCGGAGCAAGGTGCGAGCCCGATCAATATAGAACGCGGGTGTCATTGTAGTTGTTCGCGGGATAGTCGTGCGGGCGGTTGCTTCGACGCGTTGCGTCGCGGGTTATGTGCCACCTTCCCTGCTCGGCAGCGACTGGCGCACCCGTTATAAGACGTACGGAAAGTCACCCACTGCTGGTTTACCGATAGCCAGTCATCGTGCCCAAAGGGTGCACTCATAATCAGAAAACCGTCCCTCTTACTTCACTCAGTAGTAGCGCGTACTGTAATTTAGCTCTGCTATTCCGCAAAGCTTGCCTTGTCCTTTCTCGGTATTTCTCAGCACGTTGTAACACGGCCTAGCATTTGTGGAAAGTTGCGTCTCATCGAGGAAAGCAGCACAATGTTCGAGCACAATATCAGGGCGTCTCGGCACTTCTGCGATGACCGCGCTAACCTGCATCATTCTGGAGGACTGTGATGAAGAGAGCGAGCAAAGCGCTCCTTGGGGCCACGATCGTCTGGTCCATCTGCATTGCACTGGCGCAATCAACAGAACGAGTCAATTCAATCGCCGCTCCAAAAACTCCTTTGCCACCTGAGGCTCGATCAGCCGCAGTCACCAAGTTCTCCTTCATTGTGTACGGTGACACGCGAGGGCGTCGCGACGGCGCCGCGATTCAGTACGACCATTCAATGCTCGTCGATTCAATGCTGGAGAGAATCAGAAATCTGCAAAGTACCGAGTATCCGATCAAATTCGTGCTCCAGTCGGGAGACGCTGTTCTTGATGGTCGTGATGTTCGCCAGTGGAATATGAGCTTTGTACCCATTATCAATAGGCTGACGGAAGATGGGGGCGTGTCATATTATCTTGTCCCCGGAAATCACGAACACACGGATACGGCAGCGGGAATGAAGAACTACCTTGATGCTGTCTCAGCCCTAATTCCTCCAGAGGGTTCGCCGCTTCGGGCGCCCGGGCTCACAACCTACGCTTTCGGATACGGGAACACATTCGTTATAGCACTGGACGCCAATGTTGCCGGAGACGAGAAGCAGTATAGGTGGATCAAAAATCAACTCGAAGTTCTTGACCGACAACGATACGTGAATGTCATCGTGTTCTGTCATCAAGCTCCATTTTCTTCCGGTCCACATGGGGGAGCCCGGGTTGAGCCGGCCACCGAACAGTTGCGAACGCTATACATGCCCCTTTTCAATGCTCAACATGTTCGAGTCGTTTTCTCAGGCCACGAACATCTCTTCGAACATTGGGTGGAGAGATATACGGACGCAAGCGGCCCACACCGGATGGATCTGATAGTTTCAGGAGGCGGGGGTGCTCCTATTTACCAATATGCCGGCGAACCTGATTTGACTGCCTACCTGAAGGCCAACGAGCCAAGCAAGTTAAAATTGGAGCATTTGGTGAAACCAGGGGCCGATCGTGGGCTGAATCCTTATCACTACATTATTGTTCGTGTCGATGGTCAGATGCTGCACACCGAAGTTGTGAGCGTGGATTGGGGGAAGGATTTCGCGCCCTACCGCAGCAATACGGTTGAGTTACAGGATCATGATTGACCGCCTGGTTGCGCAACGTCGTCGAATCGAGCTCGACCGATCAAGGGTCGTGGCCATGTGCAGTAATTCTGACATAAAGCTGCTTTCGGAGCTCACTCGGAACGGTATTAACAAAAAATGGTTATTGAATGGTCCATCCGCTGCGAGGTTTGTGCTGGAGCAGGCGGCTCAGTCTCGCGCACCCCATCGAACAGCTTGGCCTATTTCAGTGCTGCGTGCTGAGATTTCCGCTACCATAATCGTCCGTGCCTGACTACATTGCTGCCATTGATCAAGGTACAACCAGTA
>JAFATF010000507.1 GCA_019244045.1 Acidobacteriota bacterium | reverse complement strand
TGAAATACGTGCTCCACCTTCGACCGCACACTCGATTTGGTCCGGTCCTTGGCTCGCTCCTGTTCGTCAATCCCGTTCTTATAGCGGTAGCGACGGTGCGTGTGGTCCTGCGCCCAGGGAGCGCACTCCTTAATCACTTGGGTTTGTCCGCGATAAGCCTGATCGCCCCACACCCGGGTTTCTTCCCCATGCAGCAGATCGGGCAACACGGTCGAGTCCGCCACGTTCGCCGCCGTGGCCACCGCGGTGTGGATGATCTTGGTCTTGCTGTCCACCCCCACATGGGCCTTCATCCCGAAGTACCACTGACTGCCTTTCTTGGTCTGGTGCATCTCCGGATCGCGCTGCTGCTCGCGGTTCTTCGTCGAGCTGGGTGCGTGCAGGATGGTCGCGTCCACGATAGTTCCTGTGCTGATGCGCACTCCTCGGGCTTGCAAATGCAGGTTCACCGTCCCCAGGATCTGTTCGCCAAGTTTGTGTTCTTCCAGCAAGTGGCGAAACTTACAGACCGTGGTTTCGTCCGGCACCGGCTCACACCCCAAATCAATGCCTACGAATTGCCGCATCACCGCCGAGTCGTACAGCGTCTCTTCCACCGCCGGGTCCGACAGGTTGAACCACTGCTGCACAAAATAGATCCGCAGCATACGCTCCACTCCTATTGGCGGACGACCGTTCCCCGGCTTGGGGTAATGCGGTTCGACCAGTGCGCACAAATCATGCCACGGCACCACCAGCTCCATTTCCTCCAGGAATATCGCTCGCCGCGTCTTTTTGGTGTACTGTTCAAAGCCAGTCATCATCGCCAGTGTCCTCTGTTGTTTATTCCCTTTCATCTGGCGCAACTTACTCTACATTGGCTGTGGAAAGGGAGAACTAAATCAGAGTCTCCTCTATAACAACGTCGGCACTGTCAAGAAAAAATTAACAAGACTTCTCCCGCTGCGTGGCGAAGGCAGTCAAGGGCGCCCTGCAGGGCGTTCATCGCAGACCCTTGACGAGCTTCGCCGCGCATACACAATCGAAACGGGAACGAAGCGAAACGCAGTTCAGTTGAGCTTCGTTCCTTAGCAGGATTCTTTGTGCGACGCCTGACTAAGACTCGTCTCCTGGAATCCTGGATGGAACTGCAACTAACTCCACCAGCCATCTATGCGATCGTTCAACCACGACCATGATTCAAGTTTCGAACTCCTCCTGCACGCTGCCAGGGGAGGCAAGGCGCTCAATCACTAGCTCGGTAGGCCTACGCCTACCAGAAGACTCTCCGAGCTGCCCTGCATGCGAGTCGACGGCGCTGTGCTCAGCTGTTTGCGCAGCTTCCAATAGAGCCGCACCGCCAACTTTCGTGCAATGGCCACTTTTGCCACCGCACTGCCGCGGCGGAACTTCAACCGTCGATAGTCCCGCCGTAATTCTTCGTCATAGCGCGCCGCAGATTGCGCAGCCTCTACCAACAAGAAGCGCGCCATACTGTTGCCTTGCTTGCTGATTGATCCCAACCGCTGCCGGCCTCCGCTGCTGTTCTCACGTGGATTCAGCCCCAGATAGCTCACCACTTGTTTGCTCCTCCGGAAGCGCTCAACCGGACCGATGGTCAGCACTAACATCAAGGCAGTAACCGGCCCCACCCCAGGCTGTTCCATTAGGCACAAGGCGGCTGGGTAATTCTGTGCCTCCTTCGTTACCGCCCGGTCTAGCTCCGCCAGCGACGGATCGAGTTGGTCCAAGATTTCTATCAACTCCTGCCGCCGGCGAGCGGCCCAGGGATCTAGCGCCAGACGCTGTAACTCCTCACGTCCAGCACTTGCCCATAACTTCGTTTTTCGGTAGATGCCTTGCCCCATGGCCAAGGCTTGCAGCTGGTTCCTCAGCGACGTTCGCAAGCAAACCATCTTGTGGCGATGCCGCAACAGCTGCCGCAAGTCGCGCTCGGCAGGCGACGGTACCCAGATTCGTGGGAAGCGCTCCTGCACGAGCAGGTCTAGAATGTGCAGAGCATCCCGCGAGTCGGTCTTCTGTTTCCGCACCATCGCCGCGCGAATCTCGGCTGCATCCCCCACCCACAACTCGTGTCCCAGTTTGGCCAGCATCCGTTCAAACCATTGCGCGTAGCCAGTGGCTTCCATGCCTACCCGCACTGGCTTTTGCAGCTCCGCGTAAAACTTTTTGGCCTCACCATTTCTGTGTTCCAGCCGGCGTTCGATGAGTTCACCGGTTTCTGTGTCCAACATCGCAATTTGCTGGAAGCGCGTATGAAAATCACAGCCTATAATCAACATGCTCGGCTCCTTTCCTTCCGAGTCTTGGTCAGTATGCGCTGCCAAGTTTACTCGGCTCGGGGAGGAGCCGACGTTGTTATCTAATCACTAGTTCAACCAGCGCACATCACGAATTCCAGACAGCTTACTCTGTCGCTGTTCTTCTTGCCTGAACTTGCGGCAAGCGCTTAGCCATGTCGCCATTTTGGAGAAGCTGATCGCGCTGCTGGTTTGCCGGCAACAACGCTTGTGTCGCTGGCTTGCTGGCGTTTTCTGCTTCGAGTTGGACAGGCGCGTTCTCGTACCGGAGG
>JAFATF010000209.1 GCA_019244045.1 Acidobacteriota bacterium | reverse complement strand
TTTCAAAGATGTTGCTTATAAGCAGCTTGCGCATGCAACTCTTACTTTGGACGCACATGTTCGGCAGGGCAAGGGTCCATTTCCTACCGCCACTCTTGTGCAGGCGGCGGCTGAGTTGCGGGCGATAAAGACGGCAATCATTACCTACCTGTTCCAGCCGTTGACCGATGCCGGTTTCGCCTGGTTCAGCATTAATTAATCCCCTCGCCCCGCAGTATCGCCTTCCTGCCGTGGCTGACGACCTCGCAAACGCGATCAGCTACGTCAGAGCTAAGTGTCTTTTCGGTAATGCCGCGTAATTGAGACGTGGCTCGGCAAGATTCAGAATCGGTAACCTTGCGCTACCCAGTACTTCCAATCGGCGAGTGCTTGGTCGGTAGATTCGTTTTCGGCAATCGCGGTCAGCTGTGACAACGGGATCGCAACTTTTCGGTCGTGCCAGCGGATGAGGACGAGCATATCGCCGGTACAGGTCTCTTCTGGTGCAAGTCGCAGAACTTCGACAGTTTCTCCTTTTTTCAGTGGCGAGACTACTTGGGCAGCCGTGCATTTGGCGCGGAATGGAAAGCAAAGTTTGTCCTCCAGATAGTAATACCAGCCCATAGCTCGCTCTTCCGGGCCATAAGCGTCCACCACGATTTCGTAATCGATTCGTTCTTCTCGAGTGGAGTTTTTTCTGGATTTTGGCATGCATGGCCTCAGCAGGCGGGCCGCACTAAACTGTCCCGGTAGCTCCACGGCATCCACTCAGCCGGTTTCGCACCAAGCTCTTCGGAGTGCCGCTGCAGTTCAGTGAGGTAGTCGAAGGGGTTCACATCATTGAGCTCGCAAGTATGAATGAGGCTCATATACAGATCGCCGACCTCAGCACCATTCAGCGTTTTATAGAAGAGGGAATTTTTTCGATGCAAAATGGCTTTCTTCAACGCCCTCTCGACCAAGTTGTTATCCAATGGGGCGCCTGGCTCGCGCAGAAACAAGGTTAACGCTTGCCAGTGCCGGAGCATGTAGCTAATGGCCTTGCCTAGACCGGAGTTTGGCTCCACTTTGTTTTGCTTCAGTTGGGTGTCCAGCCATCGGTGTAGTTCGTCCATTACGGGCTTGCTGTGTTCTTGGTGAAAGTGCAAACGTTCGATGCGTGAGGACCCACGCTCGCGCGCCAGTTGATCGTTGTGGTAGACCTCGCCCAAGGTTTCCAGCACATGCCGACATTGTTCGGGAAAGTTGGGCGTGATCTGAACGAACTGCCGCCTCCCATGAGCGAGACAGTTTCCGACTAACAACTTGATAGGTTTCGGTGCATTTCGTGACAAGGCATCCGACATCTGAATCGGCATGGGCAGCTCCGCCGCGCGCCGCTTCAGCACATCCGCCAAGTTCTCGCCCGCGTGTTGGCGACCGGTAAAGAACAGCGCGATCTTGCGCCCTTCCCTGGTCGATAACACTCCAGAGGTGAAGATGCCGGTGCGCTCCCCTGCCTCCTCGATGATGGCTCGCCTGAGCGACAACACTTTCATGCTCGTATCATCATTGTGCAGGACCTCGCCTTGGGCAGCCTGACGGATCAGCTCATCGCGTGCCGGCTTGATTAGTTCTGCTGCCTCCTCCACGATCTCCCATTGCGTGGATGCCGGCAGCGGGATTCCCAGGTTATTTTCCAGATGCTCCAACCGGTAGAACGGCATGCCTGTGCCGTATTTCAGCTGCGCAATCATAGCCGCCGCGCTGTCATCGTACTTATCTTCCCCAACCCCTTCTGGAACATCTGCGCCATAGATCTCACCACACAGATTGCAGCGCAAGGTCTGCAGTTCGTAAACCGTCGCTGCCAGAGGAGCTTGCCCCACGATGCGCACCAGCCGCCATGGCTCCTGTTGCTCGTAGACTTTGCCCTTCTGGCAGCCCGGGCACCGGTCTCCATGTTTGAGACTAGCGTGGGCAACCTGGACGCGCGGCGCATTGCGATACTCTTCCGCCCCGTTCCGTCCATGCCCGGCTGTCTGTTTTTGCGCTTTGGGTTTTTCTGCGCCCGCTTTGTCACTCGACGGCTTCGGCGTCGGCTCAACCCCGGCTTGCTTCAGCACCGCTTCCGTTTTTTCCGTCGAGGCCGGGAACATCAACTCGCGGAGATCACGAATCGTGGTCTGCTGATCTGCCACCAGATCGCTCAGGTATGTGAGCGCCTCCGCCATACCTTTTACTTTGCGATAATCCCCCTCCGACAGCGAAGCATGGGCGCGCTCGACCAGCTGATTTAACTCTTCGCGATCCATGTCGATGAACTCAATGACTGGTTTCATCCTAACGCGCCGAGCAGTTCGCGAAAACGGGGGTGCAGTGGATATCCCAAAACATGTTTGATCGACCGGTTGGGCACATAGCTGTTGGAAGCTTTGCCCCGACCGGTGGTCTCTCCCAGCCACACCCAGTTGGCGGCGTAATAACAGGTGCCGCGGAATCGCTGCGGGTCCACGAAGGTCTCAAGAAAGTACAACGGGTGACCATAAAAGGCTTCCCAATCCTGCGAGATACGCACTGCCATGCGACCCAGAAGGTGGGAAGCCAGGTGTTTCACCTGGATCCAGGGAAGAATCAAGAAGCGGCTGTTGTAGGCCAGAAAGCGCACATTGCACCGCCGCGCTTCCGCACTCCAGCCAATGTAGCGGTCACGGGCACCTAGGTGTCGTGGCGCGCTCGACCAGGCCAGGCAGGCAAGCGGTCGCGATCGTCCCCAGACCAGATACTTAAGGCCCTCACCAACCGGTTAAATCACATAATGCGCAGCAATCGAAAAACGCGAAAACCGTAACCTTGCATTACCGCTGGCATCCGCTTTGCGGTGCAACGTTACGCGTTCTGCGACAACAAAAACACGGAGACCGCGTGTGTGTCGTTGGTGAAGGTCCTTCCGGCAGGAGCTGTTCTTTTCCCAGTTGGATGTGCAGTCCCGAGAGCTCCGGCTTCATTCTGGGTGCGCCACAGATTTCTGTAGAAGCACTCCTCGAACTGCGCCACTTCCTTGATACCTTACAGGGTTCCTCGGCTTGCGATACTGCTGTGCGGATATCTTCCTCCAAGGACGGAGCCGATGAAAACGTCCGAGGCCAAGCAGGCTCGAGAACAGATAAAACTGCCCCTGGTCGAGCCAGCAGCAAGCGCAGCCATTCCGGCCGACAAACAACAAGAGCTCGCATGCGCACTGATGGAGTTACTCCTCAACGCCGCCCAAGAATATCTCCCAAACGCAAGCGAAACCGATAACGGAGGCAAACTTGATGAACCATCCCAAGCTCACGCCTGAGCGCCTGGCTCGTCGTGCCATCGTTTATATTCGGCAATCCAAGCCGACACAACTTATCCACAATCAAGAAAGTCAGCGTCTTCAGTACCGTCTCGTCGAGCGAGCCCGCGAATTGGGATTTGCTCAGGTGATGGCGATTGACGACGATCTGGGGCGAACCGCCAGCGGATTAGTTGATCGCCCAGGATTCGAACACTTGGTGGGCGAAGTGTGCAGCGGAGAAGTGAGTGCTGTTTTTTGTGTCGAGGCGTCGCGATTAGCACGCAACGGTCGCGAATGGCACCATCTGATAGAGCTGTGTGGAATGGTCGGCGCCGTGGTGGTGGACCTGGATGGCGTCTATGATCCTAATCTGGTCAACGACCGATTGTTATTAGGCCTGAAGGGCCAGATGTCAGACTATGAGCTGAACCTCTTTCGCCAGCGGTCGAGCGAAGCCATCCGCGAAAAAGCCGGGCGCGGCGAACTGCGCATTCCACTCCCCGTCGGTTTTTCTTGGATGGATGGCAAGATCGCGAAAGACCCAGATCAGCGCGTGCAGCAAGCTGTGCAACTGGTGTTTCGCAAGATGGCCGAACTAGGAAGTGCGCGACAGGTCATGCTTTGGTTTCGACAAGAGACGATCTCTCTGCCCGCATTCCCGGTGGGGCAGCGCGCCATGGTCTGGAAACTTCCACTCTATATCAACATTCGCTGCATGCTTGCGAATCCCGTGTATGCAGGAGCTTATGCATTCGGGAAAACCGAGACCAGAGTCAGCATCGCCAATGGTCACGCGCGCAAACGTTCGGGGCATCGCAAGCCACGCGAGCAATGGAAGGTATTGATTCAAGATCATCATCCCAGTTACATTTCCTGGGAAGAGTATGAACGGAATCAAGCGATGATTGCAGAGAACACGCACATGAAGTCGGGTGCCGAGCCGAAAGCTGGCCGAGGTGGCCGAGCCTTGATGGCAGGTCTTCTTCGCTGCCGACGTTGCGGACGAATGCTGTATGTGCAATATGCGGGGCGCTCCGCTGTGGTTCGCTATATGTGCCGTGGAGGCCACAACGATCGTGGCGAGAACTGGTGCGTCGGCTTCGGCGGCCTGCGCGTCGACGGCGCGGTGGCGAATGAGGTAGTACGCGCCATTGAAGGAAATGCGATTGAAGCCGCATGCGAAGCAGCTGAGCAGATGCGACGTCAGCGCCAGGAGTTGCGAAAGTCGATTGAACTGGAAATCGATCAGGCTCGCTACGAAGCAGATTTAGCTGCTCGCCGGTATGAAGCCGTCGATCCCGCCAAGCGATTGGTTGCTGCTGAACTCGAGGCACGATGGAATATGGCGTTACAGAAGGTACAGGAACTGGAAAATAAGCTGAACGATTTTGATCGCAAAACTCAGTGTGACCCATTGCCGGAAAAGCAGGTGCTTCTGAGTTTGGCAGAAGACCTACCCGCTGTGTGGAACGCTCCTTCGAGCGATATGCGACTGAAGCAAAGAATCGTGCGAATCCTGATTCAAGAGATCATCGCCGACGTGGATGACAACAACCGCGAGATTGTTTTACTGATCCACTGGTCAGGAGGACGTCATTCCCAGCTGCGCGTGAAAAAGAGTGGTTTAGGCGAACACCGAAACTGCACCAGCCTCGATGCCATTGAGGTAATTCGAACCATGGCCGGCCAGTTTCCCGATGACCAAATTGCAAACACATTAAACCGGCTCCGCTTGCGGACCGGAGTAGAGAACCCCTGGAATCAACAGCGAGTTTACTCTGTGCGCCATCGCCTTCAGTTGCCAGGCTTTGATGCCAGTCAGTGCCGTCGCAATGAAATCAGTCTCGCGGAGGCTGCAGAACGGCTAAATATAAGCCCGCCGAGTGTGCGGAAGATGATCGATGAGAAGATCCTGCCTGCCCGTCAGGTCTTAGAGTGTGCTCCTTGGCAGATCCCCGTTGAAGCACTGAATTCCGAGGTGGTCCAAAAGATGGCGACACATCTTAGGAATCGAGTACGTATCCCACGAAGTGAGAATAGCGAAAAACAACGATCAATGTTTTCAGAGAGTTGATGAGGTGTAGCAGAATGTCACATTACCCACCGGCTGCTCATAGCGAAGATAATGATGCTGTTCCAAGAGGCTATTGAACAGAGGTTCTTCTCCGGTGCGCCGTACCAGCTGAAACTCGAGAGGACCCAGTTCGCGCAGCTCGCCTTCGACCGGTGTGCTATCGATCAGCAGCGGCACGGGTCGAGCTCTCCTGGCTAGCGGATTGTGCCTGACATAGTTCACCGGCGGCAGTGTGATCTTGCCCCCTCGCTCCAGCATCAGCAGCAGACCACGGCAGATCATGTCGCACGAAGCGCCATTGGCTTGCCGCCACTGCCAGGCTTCGCACAGCTTTTTCGACAGCGTGCGGCGGCTCGCCTCGGGGTGGGCGGCGATCATCTCGCGTATAGATAAAAGATCTGCCTCGGTGATGACCCGGCCCCGGTATTTAAGCTCAGCCATTAGGATTGAGTATGCCGAGGTCTTTCTTGGAACGCAAGGGGCAACGAAGCCCTAGCTGTTTCCTAGGTTGGTCCGTTCACCCGTCTCCACATCGGCGCCGCACGAACCCTCGACACATCGCCCGCGGCCAGCAGCAGCTGTGCCTCATACGATTCCAGTCTCTTGGTGGGCCGATCCGCTTCCGGCCACCAGCGAAAGCGACCCTTCGAGAGCCGCTTTTGTGCTAACCAATATCCCTGGCCGTCATAGGTGAGGAGACGAATCGCGGTTCCACTCCGGCTGCGAAACACGACCACACATCCCGAGAAAGGATCTTCCGCGAGCTTTTCCCGGCAAAGCTGAGCCAAGGCATCGATGCCCTTTCTGCCATCCACCGGCTCGATCGCGACCAGCACCCGCATCTGCGGCGTGATCTGGATCATCGTTCCATTTTTCGCCAGGCACGCAGCAACACCGGCCAATCCGGCGGCGTGTTGGTCTTGCACTGGATGCGCAGCTTGCGGCCGCGCACCGACTCAAACTCCATCACGTACTCGTCGCTACTCTCTCGTGGGGCACCGATCAGTTCCAGGAATCTCGCTGGCGGCTTCTTCCGGGCCCGCGCCGGGACTGCGTCGGACCCGGTCACGTGCTTTTTCAGTGTGCAGTAGTCCAGCCGCAGCGAGCGTGCGACCACGTATATACCGTCGCACCGGGCCAGTTCCGCTGCCGAATGCCACACCGACGGAGGGAGTCTTGTCCGTGGCGGGTGGGTTGAACGAAACTGTTGGAGCTGAACCTGAAGCTCTGCGATCGATTCTGAAGCAGGCAGCGTTTGCTTGGGCATAATCAGTCCCTGACGACTAAGCGACTGATGAAGTTAGCAGGGGCCGGCCGTGTAAGTCATGCAGGCTTGCCGAAAGGACACAGAGCTAACGCTGCGCAATACAAAGTTGACGTGAGGCACATCGTCTTGATTGGTGAATCGGCCGGCGGTCATTTGGTCTCTTACGTGGGGGCCCGCGACGCCGGGCACTCGCGCCT
>JAFATF010000131.1 GCA_019244045.1 Acidobacteriota bacterium | reverse complement strand
AATCCGGTCAGCCGTAGCACCGGCGGGCCTAAGGTTCTTCCAACCGCGTGACTAAAGGAATCAAGACGTGGGCCACGGCACCCCAAGACATCATAAGAAGAGAATTGCCGGCATGAGCCAGAATCCACCTACAATGATCCACAAGATGCCCAGCCGTCGTATATGCCGTGCCACTCTGCAGTGCTTCCCCGGTGGGATGTAGGTGGTCCGTTCAGAGACCACGCCTTGAATTGGAGAGCCGCATTTAGGACACACTCGGTAGTCAGGTTGTAAGGCAGCTCGGCAGCGATTGCAGAACATGATGACTCGTATGATCCGCCTTGCTTTGAATTTCTACGATCTGTAGGCATCGGCCGGCAAAATAACGGACTTTCCGATCGTGTCACTTCGTCTCTCCGGACTAATTGCATAAGAATTCTACTGCGCCGGCCTTCTCCGTTCAGACTTTGTACGTGAGCTCGCCCTTCCCCGCTGCGGACCCAGCAGCTTGAAATGTTGTCTCCGGAGGTACATGCACCTTCTTGGGGTTGAGCCCTCAGCGGGAAACGATGAAAATAAGATCGGAGTTGTGTACACCTCCATCGACGATATGGCTGGCCCGGCAGCAGGAAAGAAATCTTGGACCACCGCACGGCAGTTTCCTCGCTTTCAGCTGGACGTGCGCATACTGGTGCATCGTTTTCACAACGGCGCCCATGTCACCGTTTGGGGCCGCTCGACCACTTTGGGCGTGGAAGGTATTGGGGCGACTTTGACGGGGGAAATGGAAATCGGCGACGTCGTGGGATTGGAATTCAGTGTTCCCTTATCGCCGCACCCGGTGAAGCTGCGGGCTAGCGTGCGCTATAGAAACGGTTTTCAGTACGGATTCGAGTTTCTGGCGGTTGATGGCAGCCAGCGCCAAGCCATCCAGCGCGCCCTAGATATCCTCCCGCCGGCGCTTTGAGAGCCGGTCACCCCTTGCAAGCTGGCATCGTTCTGGAATTACCTCAGTAACCTTTCGGCTAAGTCTCAGCCCATCTAACATCTGCGTAGGACGGAGGGGGTCCAGATGGGAGACTGGCTGTCTCAGCCCACGCGGGCTGCGGAACTATTGCGGGCCAAGTTTCTAAAGGCCGTACTCGATAGCGGTGACTCTCCCTCACTCTTCTCTAGCGAAACCCGGGAACAGAGCAAGCTAAGGTCGTCGCCAGACGATCCCGAGATCCAGAAAGCCTATCTCGATGAGTTGTTTGAAAATGCTCCCGAGGCCATCACGGTTCTCGACACTGATTGTTACATTTTGCGCGTCAATGGCGAGTTCACTCGGCTGTTTGGTTATACCCAGGACGAAGCGCTGGGACGGGAGATCGGTTCCCTGATCGTGCCCGCGGATCTTCAGGCTGAGTCGCAATCGCTGGCGGAGGGCTTAAGCCGTGGGCAGGAGGTCAGCCTGGAAACCCGGCGCCGGCGCAAGGATGGGACGTTGGTCGATGTCTCGATTCTGGGAAGACCGGTGAATGTAGCGGGTGGTCACGTGGCACTTTACGCCATCTATCGCGACATAACCCAGCAGAAACGCGCCGACACACTGCGCTCCGCGCTCTATCGCATTGCCGATGAAACCAACTCGGCCGAGGACTTGCCGCAATTCTATCGCGCTATTCACACCATCGTGGGCGAGCTGATGTATGCGCGCAACTTCTACATTGCGCTTTATGATATGGCAACCGAGTACCTCAGTTTTCCCTACTGGGTGGACGAAATCGATCCCCCACCCCCGCCTCGAAAATCGGCTCGGGGCCTAACCGAATACGTGGTGCGGAGCGGCGAGCCCTTGCTGGCCTCACCGGAGGTTTTCGCCGACCTGGTTCGTTGCCGCGAAGCAGACCAGATCGGAGCGCCATCTGTGGATTGGCTGGGCGTGCCGCTGAAAGTGGGCAACACGTCGATTGGCGCGGTCGTGGTGCAGAGCTACAACCAAGATATCCGTTTCAGTGAAAAGCATAAAGAAATACTGACCTTCGTTTCCCAGCAGCTGGCCAGCGCCATCGAACATAAGCGGCACGAGGAAGCTTTGCGGCGCTCAGAAGCGCGTTATCGATCCCTGGTGCAGAGCGCAGCTTACGGTATCTACCGGGCTCGCCGTGACGGGAAGTTTCTGGAGGTCAACCCGGCGATCGTCACCATGCTGGGCTACGAATCCGCCGATGAGGTTCTCGCGCTGGATCCGCAAGCGGATGTTTTCCGCAATCCCGAAGAACTCCAGCGCTTAATGGAAGAATGGCAACGCAAAGGGCGGCTGGACAACTTTGAAATCAAATGGCAACGGAAAGATGAAACCGTTATCACCGTGCGGCTGAGCGGAAGAGTGGTTAGCAACGAGACCGATCTGGAAGAGTTTTTGGAAGTCATCGCCGAAGATGTCACCGAAAAGCGGGTCTTGGAAGACCAGTTTCGCCAGGCGCAGAAGATGGAAGCCGTGGGGCGCCTGGCCGGCGGAGTGGCCCACGACTTCAATAATCTCCTGATGGTGATCAGCGGTTATACCGAGGTTCTGCTGGAAAAGCTCGAGGGCCCTCTGCATGCCAAAGCGGAGGCCGTTCAGCAGGCAGCGGAACGCGCTACCACGCTGACACGGCAATTGCTGGCTTTTAGCCGTCGGCAACTGCTGGAGCTGAAAGTTGTCGACCTGAATACCATTATCAGCGATATGGAGCGCTTACTCACACCGCTGATTGGCGAGACGATCCAGCTCACCACCGAGCTCGACCCTGCCCTCGGGCATACCCGCGCCGACGCCGGCCAGCTTGAGCAGGTGCTCATGAACTTGGTGGTCAACGCCAAAGACGCGATGCCCGGAGGGGGCAAGATCATCATTCGAACCTCGAATGTTGAACTTGATGGATCCTATCGGCGCGAGCATACCTATATTCAGCGCGGGCCCTATATCATGCTCTCGGTCAGCGATACCGGCTGCGGCATGGATAAAGAAACTCAGTCGCGCATCTTTGAACCGTTCTTTACCACCAAGGAGAAAGGCAAAGGCACCGGCCTCGGGTTGTCCACCGTCTATGGGATCATTAAACAAAGCGGCGGCTACATCTTTGCCCATAGCGAAATCGGTCACGGAACTACATTTCGCATCTTCCTGCCACGCGTGGAGCAACCGGCAGAATGCTTGGGAACGGTGAAGCGCACGCAAGGGGATACGCGGGGATCGGAAACGGTTCTGCTGGTCGAAGATGAGGAGTCGGTGCGCCGATTAGTACGGGAAACACTCGAGTCGCGTGGCTATAAAGTCATGGAAGCCGCCGACGGCGAGCGAGCACTCGAAATGGCCTCCACCCAGAAGCCCGTTCAGTTGATGATTACCGATGTCGTTATGCCGGGAATCAATGGACAGGAATTGGCCAAAGAAATTGTCAAAATCCATCCTCGAATTAAGATGTTATTTCTCTCCGGTTATGCCGAGGACACGATTCGCCAACAAGCATTGCCGGCGGGCACTGCGTTTCTGCAAAAGCCGTTTACTCTACAAACCTTGCTGCGCAAGACCAGGGAAGTACTGGGCAATACCGCTGCCTCCAAATAATCTGGGTATACAGCCCTTCAAGCTTTGACTCCCCGTTTGCCCTTGTTCACCGCAACGCCGCAGCCACGGTGAAGACGCGGCCGTCGTTGTGGCAAGCCGCACCGAGGGACCGCATTGAGACATGACGCGATTCAGGAAGGCACGATTGTCTCTCGGGTGGGCGACAACGAACCTTGGGGACCCCGCCGCGGTTGTCATCAGCAACTGCCAACCCGATCAGCAGCGAGTCTCGATAATAAGGCAGCTCCGCCGCCGTGTGAGATTGCTGGCCACTTAACCGCACCCCGGCTACACCCCGCGCCTAACGCGTCCCTCTCGACGCCCATGGGTTAGCCAAATCGTCTGGCCAGGCAGGCGGCTCAAAGCGGAAGACTTCACTGGCGCATCACCTTGATCCAATATAAGCGCCACGTAGTGCACATGGCACGCAAGAGTGCCCCGCCCAAGCAGCCGTCATGTGCCGCGCACTCGACACCGACGTGGATAGGGTGATTGCCGGGGCGATTCTGGCCGATCTTAGCAAATGGCTGCGCGGCCTTCGGGGTCCGGTATAAGGCTGGTGAAGGCCCCCACGAGCTCGGCTCGACGCGCAGAAAACTTGGCAAGCGAGGGCCGGGAAGCCTTGCGTCATCGGTTCACGGTCGCATTGGCGTATGACATCCACGTCGCCGTATGTCACATGACTGCTGCACATCCAGGTGAGGGCGGTCAAGAAACCAGCGAGGTATTCATCGTTCATCACGCAGATTTGTGGCCTTTCTTCCTCCCAGCCACCATCGTCGGCACCGACAAACGCGTTCGCCCGCTGTCGGCTTCGTTAGCGTATGCTTGCTGGGTGGATTACGACGACGTTTACTGGAAGAGGATCCAGGGGTCCTTTCCGGACATCTTCTCCCGCCGCCAATATCCTGCGGCGAGCGGCAAGAACGCTAGCTTCGAAGCCGCATAGCCTGATTTTTCGATTGGACAAACCAGAGAATCGGCAGAAAATAGGCGGGCGGAGGACGCGGCGAGCCACTTAACGGTCGGACTTAGTTGCATGAGTAGCGAATTTGGGAAGGCGAC
>JAFATF010000587.1 GCA_019244045.1 Acidobacteriota bacterium | reverse complement strand
AGCTTGCGCTGCGTCGAGCGATGCTGACCGAGCGCGGCACAGGCTCGGCGCTCAGATACCGACAGTGCGCGGCGAACATGCTCGATGCAGGCGCGGCGGCGCGCGGGGCTCAGAAGTTTCCCCGGGCTGCCTCCTGCAGGATCAGCTTGTCCAAAGTCAGGTCCGATACGGCGCGGCGCAGCCGGGTGTTCTCGGTCTCCAGTTCCCTCAGGCGCTTTATCTGGTCGCTCTTCAGGCCACCGAACTCTTGCCGCCAGCGGTAATAGGTCACCTCGCTGACGCCGATCGAGCGGATGGCTTCGGCGACGCCCTGACGCTGCGAGGTCAACACATCAACCTGCCGCAGCTTGGCGACAATCTCTTCCGGCTTGTAGCTCTTCCTTGGCATCGCGGTCCTCCTGTGAGCAAAAACCATAGCTCAGGGTGGACCACTTCAGCGGGGGAGGGTCAGTTTCGCCTGCGGGCTGCGGGCGTGTCTTTCTGACGCCCAAGGATCTACGCCGGCTGGTGGGCCGAGCCATGGAGCAGGAAGACACCGCGGCGATTGGGCGTGAGGTCGTTGGGAGCGGCTAACGAGCAAGATCCCAAGCGTGCTATTGGCTTTAGGCGACTCGGTGTGCGGCTGTCGCAATCACAGAGTGACGGGGTGTGACGCGGCTTCCGAGCAGGTCCGGGCATTTGTCAGAACCATCCGCATTTATCAATCCGGTGCGACGGGGTATTTGGCGAAGATCTCCGCCACTTGACGAAACGCCTTCTCGACCGCCGCTTCCGGAGTCAAACCGCCACTGATGACATCGGCCCAGGCTGTGGGCCATACATGCGTGTTCTCGACGCTGGCGTAAGCCGGATTGAAGACCCAGAAGTTCGGCAAGGTCGGTCCGAGCAGTCCTTGCTGAGTGTAGGCGGCGCGATGGGCGTCCGCCAACCACCACGGATCGTCCTTGGCGATCGACGGCATGCAGGGGATATTTCGGCCAAGGCCGACCTTCAAATACTCGTTCAAAACCTGTGGCTGGATGAGAAACTTTAGAAAATCCTTCGCCACTTCGATGTTCTTTGCGCCCTGCGGGATGAGGCCGCCGGTATGCAGTGACTCGCTTGGGACCGGTTTGCCGTCATTGGAGAGGGCCAAGCCCATTGTCGTGATGGCGTCATAGTCGTCTTTCTGCCCTTGCGACAGTAGGGCCACTTCAGTCGAGATCGTCCCGTCGAGATCCATCACGATCTGCTTTGCGTGGAACGCATTGTTGTCGTCGGCATCGTTCCAATTGATGGCGCCGGGCGGCACTGAGCCATCCTTGTAGGCCGCTGTCGGGAAGGTTACGGCCTTGATCGCCGCCTCCTTTACCTGTGGGTCATTGATGTTCAGCTTGCCGTCGCTGGTGACAATGTCCTTGCCGCCATACGCGATGAGGAAGTAGTCGAACAACGCGTTTGAGTCGTTGCCGGTCGTGTTCAGCTGGAACCCGATCCCAAAGACGTTACGCATCCTCTGACTTCGTAAGCCCTTCTGCACCTCCTTGAAGAAGTTGTAGTATGCGTCCCAGGTTTTCGGGATGTCCTCCATCTGATATCCGGCCTTCTCAACCAGCGGGCGCCAGATATGGTTCGGTCGCACCGCACAAGTGTACGGGACACAGTAGTAGCCTCGTCGCTTTTCGACGCTGTTGTAGCAGTGGGCTGTAACAAGGGCGGTGTCGGTGTATTGGGACTTCTGGGTCTCCATGACATCGCGCACATCGACGAGCTTGTTGTCCCAGGCATACAGAGCGAGGATCTCGACCGGGTTGTTCTGAAATAGATCTGGGACGGCACCGCTGGTCATGGCCGCTACTATCTTCTGCCGCATCGGCGCAAACGGGCCAAGCGTGTAGTCGATCGTGTTACCGCTCGCCTTCTCATAATCGGCGACAACCTTCTGGAAGGCGATGTCCTCCTCGTGGGCAAATCCCTGCGTCCACCAGACAGTCGCGGTCTTTGCCGCTGCCTTTGCAATGAAGGGCCGGCACAATTCAGACGCTGCGGCCAAACCGACGGAGCCCTGAAGCACGGAACGCCTCGTCAAGATTTTCACGGTGTCCTCCCGTTCGCGTTCGCCCGTGCCACCGCCGTGCCACTTGGCTCGGTCGGCTCAGTAAGGATCTTCGTCAGTAAAAGGCGCTCCGGTCTTCAGGCCGTCTGCGAGTTGCTGATACTGTCGCGCCACGGCGAGCAGTTCGGCCTGTATCGCCCCAATGGGTTCAGCCTGGGCCATGCGGCGCAGCCTGTCGGCTTCGCTGCGGTAGTGCGCTATCCGCTGCGGGACGGGCCGAGATAGCGACTCCATTCCCAGACCATGCCTGCGTTCCGGGTGGTGCGAAGCAAGACTGCGCCGTCGGCCGAGGCCAAGTCAATCGCGGTTCGTCAGTAGGTTAGATCGCCACCTGTCTGCTGATCTCGACGACCTGGTCCGGCGGCCATCTGAAATAGTCGGTCGGGTGCGAGGCATTGCGCTGCATGAAGGCGAACAGCGCCTCAACCCAGCGCGGCAGGGCGCCGGCGTCATCGCGAGCTGTCACGGTCTCGTGCCCGACATAGTAGGTCACATCGGAAAGGTCGATCGTGCAGCCGCGCTGATGTGCCTGTCGGAGCAGTGCTGGGAGTCCGGCCGTTCCATAAAGCCAAAATGGGCGGCGGCGCGCCAGAAGCCGGGTGCTTGCTCCTCGGTGGTCAGCCGTTCCGTGTCCCGGACCCAGGGGACCGACTCAGTGATAACCGTCAAGACGAACAGCCGCTCGTGCAGCGCGCGGTTGTGCTTTACGTGCCAGACCGTCAGGGGTGGTACGCCGGTTCGAGTTCGAGTCAGGAACACCGCCGTCCCCGGAACGCGAGGAATACGCCGGTCAGCGATGTTTGCCATAAATGCGTCAACCGGCGCTACCTGCTCCTGCACTCGTGCGAGGATAGCTGCGGCGCCGACATGCCAGACGTACATAATTCCGTAAACCAGCCCGGCAAGCACAAGAGGTACATAGCCGCCCTCCACGATCTTCATCAGGTTCGCAGCGAAGAAGCTGGCATCGACAACGAGAAACGCGCCCGCTACGGCTCCGGCCAGGATGATGCTCCAGCCCAAGATCTCGCGCATCGCAATGAAAAGTAAGGCCGTGGTCAGCAGCATGGTGGCTGAGACGGCGATGCCGTAGGCGGAGGCCAAGTTGTCGGATTTGCCGAAGCCGATCGTCAGCCCCAGCGTCGCCAGCATAAGCAGCCAGTTGACGACCCCAACATAAATTTGTCCATAACCCTCGGCCGAGGTTTGGCGGATGTGGAGCGGCGGCAGCCAGCCCAGGCGAATAGCCTGACGCGTCATCGAGAACGCCCATGTGATGATCGACTGGCTCGCGATGATCGTCGCTACTGTCGCGAGCACGACGAGCGGCAGGATCAGGAAGGGCGGACACGGCCGAT
>JAFATF010000543.1 GCA_019244045.1 Acidobacteriota bacterium | reverse complement strand
CTGCCGAAGACGGGTCGGTCTCTGCTCAGTTCATTGTGGGCCTCGCCTATTTTGAAGGCCGTGGCACCGAAAAGAATGCTCGCTCTGCGTATTATTGGCTGAGAATAGCTGAAGAAAATTCCGCCGAGCTTCGTCAGCACATTTGCGCCCTGGTTGAAGAAGTTAAGGTCAAGATGACACTCCAGGAAATTGAAGAAATCGAGAAAAATCTCATGATCGACAAGGACAAAATGCTTACCGGCAAGAAACTTGCTGAGTTCACCAATGAAGATCGTGGCGGGACAGACCTCGCCTTGCCAGCCTGACCTCCAAAATCCCCTCGAGGAAGAGTCGCATCGCGCAAGTTCCTGAGACTCGTGTTCGGGGCGCGACCAATCCGATTTTCGCAAGCGGAGTAGGGAGCGTGCGACAGGTTTATCTCTGCCGGTTGCGCGTACCAGACGAATCGTTTTTATTCGCGGTGGTCCATGTGGCCCGGTCCTGGTGGAGGTTTTGGCCTAAAGATGCGGCCCAATAGACAGGCGAGTGGCGGAGAAGCAAGGTGTGCGTCAGTACGGCGCGGTTATCGAGGAACGCTCAAATCATGCGGGCGGAGGACAGCTGCCTGGCGAGTTTCAGTGAGTGGTCGACCTTTGGACACCGGGTTCGCCACTTTGGAGTTGCTGCAGAAACGAGGTGAAGGGGAACTCATTACCGGGACATCTCGTGCTCGCGATGTCGCTGTGGCGCACGATGTGCTGTAAAGGAATCCGGTAACGCTCTTGCATTCGACGGCAGAGCTGAACCAGAGCGGCAATTTGTTGCTTACTTGGGCGAATGGGTCCTTTTCTGCCCTTCGGATTATCCTCGCTGCTGAAATCGCCCACGACAGAGATGCCCAAGTATGAGTTGTAGCGTTGGGCGTGCGCGCCCTCGCAGCGTTCCGGCCGGCCCGCTTGGATTGTGCCATCGGCCAGGATCAGGTAGTGATACGCCATGTGGTAGACACGGCCAAAGCATTTGATTTCGAAGCCCCGTGTTCGGTGGTACTCGTCAACCTCGGCCCTACTCTTCGGCAGTGCGGTCTCACCTGGAAGTACCGCCGTGTGGTGAACCACAATACCGGTCGGCATAATAGTGTTAAAAAAAGACTCGAGAGATGACAAAAACTGCTGGCTACTTTCGTCTGTTACGGGTGCACCCTCGCGAAGAGAACCGCCCGTTTTTTCGAGCCGAACGATCCCGCGCACTTGACTGGCATATAGTGCGTCGGTCACATGTTCGTAGACGAGCGATTGCGCGGCCAGCTCCACCTGATTGGGCATCGGCGTCGTCTTTACCAGTGGGGCAGTGCGATCTTTGTGAGCGCGAATCTGCAGCCCACCGGAGCGCAATGCGTGCGCAGCCGTGTCTTGCAAGATAAAAATTAGGAGATCACCGCCAGGACTGCGAACTCTATCTCCTTGAAAGCTGACCAAGACGGGCTTCTCCCACTGTTCGGATGTTTCCCGGCAGCTAGCCACACCCGTGGTGACGTGGGAGCCTGGCTCGGAGGTCACATGGGGAATGATCACAAGGCATTTGGCGCTGTTCAGCACGGCATCGGGAATGGTGTCCCGAGATCGCTGGGACAACCGATCAAAGGTGCACGCTGCAGCTTTCAGCAAGGTAGCCGGTTTAAGGTCTTTGGCTTTGTGCCCGCATGCGACGAGATTTGTCGCAGTGAGGATAAGAAACATTAACCTACGCGCGGCGACTGGGGACAATAAGAAGGTTGACCTAATTTCGCTTTCCTTGGCGCGAGATTGATGCGCTTGGCCGGGTACAGGAATGCCACTCGTCTTCGAACCAGAGTAGACTTCGCTTGACAAGTATATAATCAAATCTCGCCGCGCAACCACCTGGCGAGTCCGTCGGAAGTAGGGGGTGACTCGTAAGTTGTGGCGCAGTGGCGCGGACGCCCAACGGACGGTTTGGAGGAGCAGGAGCTCAGAGCAGTTCCTCGCAAAACACATCACGGCTGGGAATCCCTCCAATAGCATTATTCGGGCGCCGTCAAACAATCAACCAAAGCCGAGAGTGGTTTTATGCAGTCACTGGCCGCGTTGAGCGAAGCGTTCGGCGACACAGCCAATCCGCAATACTTCATTCCGTTTCACACTCACAATGCTGCGCTCAGGCTCTTGTCGCATCCCCCCGGAGAAACGCGCAATATTCGAGTAATCATCGGCGAGCCGGGCATGGGCAAGACGATACTGCTGCTGCGTCTGCTCGAAGAGTTTCGTGGTTCGGCCCTCACTGTTCACCTATTCTGGACCCAGCTCGGGCATGGCGAGTTCCTCTGCTACTTTCTTCGACAATTGGGAGTGGTCCACCCGGCAAGGGATGTACGACAGGCACAAGAACAGTTGAGCGCAGTGTTGGAACGAGAATTCCATCAAGCTCGAAAGGTCATCGTCGCTGTTGACGAAGCACACGATCTCGACATTGAGGCTCTTTGCGAGTTGGCGGAAGTACTGGATTGCAATAGCACCCGCAACAAGGATCTGCAGGTTGTACTTGCGGGACTGCCCATCTTGAAGGACAAAATTGCTGTGCCACAATTGCAGAAGCTCTGGGAAAGGGTTTCAGAGATCACCGTCCTATCCCCATTAACGAACGAGGAGACGGCTTCTTATATCCATCGCCGACTGGAAATTTCAGGCTACCGCGGCGCGATTCCCTTCGCCCCGGATGCAATTACGGCTCTCGCAACCCTAGCGGAGGGAGTACCGCGCAATATTAACAATCTTTGTCGCTCCTGTCTTTTTCTTGCGACAGAGCGATCGCGTACGACGATCGATTCATCGATCGTGCATAGCGCCAGAGCGAGTTGCGACATCGCACCAAGGCTCGAAGAGATGCTCTCCTGGCCAAGGCCCGCATTCCTGCTGCCGCGCATCGATCAGGCAAAGCCCGCCTCTGCCGAGCCGCCGATGTCCCGCGCCTACGCTCAAAACGCGGTTCCTGTTGCCGATAATCCCACCAGCGTGCCTCAAGAACCAGCGGGTGAATCTGGGAACAACGCACCCACGGCACATTGCATCCGCCAATGGTTTGGGAACACACGATTGGCCTGGTCGGGAACCATTGCGGAACTAGCGGCAGCGGTGGAGGCACCAGAGACGGACCTCGCGCATGCGCTACAGCAGGATTGCGAAGAACTGCGCGGTTTTGGAATTGCCGTTTCGTTCCGCGAGCCTGTCGGATGCCTAAGACAAATTACACTGCGCAGTCTGCGACTTCTAGAACAGACGTGCGCCACAGAAGTGAAGAGCGAGTCGCCGCAAGTATCTGGAACAATTCCGCTACGTCCTTATCCTTGAAGCGGGTTAAGTCGCCTACAACCTATTTTGAAGGGCCGCGGAGAATCGGCCCGCTATTTTGATGGCGGCAGTAATCTCTTAAAGTTCTCCTTTGATCTGGTCAAGGTCTGTCCACCAACTCATCTGATTTGAATAGTCGGCCTTGTACAGAGGGGGGCCAAGCACTTTGCTGCCCCTTTCGTGGATGTGTTCAAAATGCGTTTGTAGCGCTTGGAACGCCTCGGGAATGGCTTAGTGCCAAGTTCAATGAGCTATACACCCACCCAGGCATTATCAAGAAGCAACAGCCCGCTCCTGCATGAGAGTTGACGATTGTCGTTAAAGTTGCCCGAATGGCATCTTTCATGACAGGCTGCCTAGTTTGTCTTTCCGCCCGGCGAGATACTCCAATGCTCGACCAAGTTATCTTAGCGAAGTTCCACACGGCATAGCGATCGTGGCGGCAACATTTCAGCTACCAGAGCGGTGCACGCAGTTGCTTTTTTGCGCCTTATTCGGTCACCCGCGCAGAAGTCGCGCTGCTATTGCACTCGGGGTCTGTAATCTGGATTGCGCTTACGATCCAATGAGGCCCATCCTCGATTCGCAAGCGATGATCACAGGAAGAAACTTTCATTCACAGAAAAACGGTCGGTAAGCTTGAGAGTGCATAATTTTGCTCATCGCCGGACTTCCTTCGGTATAAAGTGACACCTTCGGACTCAAAACAGCAAAATACTAGTAGGTTGGCCGGTGTGTTTCGGCAACGTGACTGGCGTGTACTGCTTTGCCGCAACATTTCTTTACAGACGGGGTTTACAGGACTAAGCAGCTCATCACGAGAGAAGCTGCAATAGAGACTCGATGGAGGAGAGACTTATGCGTTCCGTTCAGAAGTTGTTCTTTGCGGCGGCTCTCGCTGCATTAGCTGTGCCCGCATTTTCCCAAAGTGCCGCTACCGGTACCACCATTCAGGACCGGAAGGAAAATCAACAAGACCGAATCGCTAACGGCATTGCCAGTGGACAACTCACTGCGGGAGAAGCTACCAACCTGGAAAAGAAGGAATCGGATCTGAACCAGGAAGAGCGCGATATGCGCAAGCTAGACCAGGGCAAACTGACTGCTGGCGACCGCGCTACGCTGAATCAGCAGCAGAACCAACTTTCGCGTCAGATTTATCGCGACAAACACAATGCCGCCGTGCAGAATACAAATCCCACGAGCGAAGTTGGCAAGCGACAGGAAAATCAGCAGGACCGTATTGCCCAAGGAGTGAAGAGCGGCCAGCTCACCGCCGGGGAGACCGCACGTTTG
>JAFATF010000513.1 GCA_019244045.1 Acidobacteriota bacterium | reverse complement strand
CTTTGCGGCTCATCTGCCGGACCGATCACCAATTGCCCTTTGCTCTGCCCTTTACCCTGCGTTTTCTTTCTCATTCACGCCCCCAAACAACACCGGCAATTAACACCGGCATTTCAATTATTTTTTTCCTCTAGAAGTGCGTTTTTAGCGTTTTGCACACCCACTTCTCGCAAAGCCTTATCACCATTGACTTTGAGGCCCATTTCACTACCCCAACTTGACCCCAACTTGGGGGCTACTTGGCCCCTACTTGGCCCCAACTTGCGCTCACTCTCTACCAACTTGCTATTGCCAACCCCCAACTTGCATACATCGTTATCGAGCTTTTCAGGCTCAAGCAGCCCCGCAAGTCGTGGTTCGTTATCCTCCACGCCGTCGTACATCAGTTCATAACGCAGCAAATGCCCACGGCTACCGCCGTGAATCACGAGATATTCCAATTCGCTTAAGCGCGTGCAATGAACTTTCAATTGCCAGTCGCTCCACTTCGTATAAGCGCGGATATCGCGCCGTGTGAAACGCACCTCATGCCGCCTCAAGTGCTCGCGCTCGCCAATCTCTTTAACCAACGCATCTATGAGCTTCAATAAGCGCCGCGTCTGCGGCGGCAATTCATCTAACGTGCGACCAAGAATTTCATGCGCGATTCGGTTGGCTAGCCCGATATCCTCTTTCGTCACTTCGATATAGGTCAGCGCCTCGCCTTTGTGATTGATCGTCTTATGCTCGCGCTGGTATTGGTGCAATAGCGCTATTGAGCGAATTAACGTCAGATATTTCATGTGGTCGCGCCGCGTGCGCGTTTGCTCATCCATGAACGTGAGTTGATTCGCATAGGGATTGACCACATGCACCGGCTTTAACAACCGTTGCGCGTTGCGGTGCAACTGCGTGATGCGCTGCTTGTCCGTTTGCGCTAACAACCCTTCAAGCGTTTGCTTCTCACGCTGCTTCGCGTGAATTTGCCGCGTCTGCTCTCGGCTCTCGTCTATGGTCAACACCAAGCACCGATTTAATAGTTCTTCATCTATATCGATAGCCGTGGTCGTGAGCATCAGCATCACCGGACCTTTAACCGTGTATTGCTTCGTGACCAGGTTGCCCGTCGCTTCGTCTTTACCCGTCGACGCAATCGTTAGCTCCCCGTCCGACTGCAACAGCTTTAACGCATACGCCGCTTGTCTAACGCCCTCTTCTTCCGCTATCGCCAATATCTTGTGTTGCAAGTCCGTCTCGCCTAAGTAAAACAGGCTTTGACCCGTCATCGCCGAATACTGGATACGCTCTTCTTCTGGCATCAAATCTAAGACCGCATCCATCAACGAGCTTTTACCGGCTGCGCTGCTCGATTGAATCAACACCGCCAGCGGCGCATCAAGCTTACGGCTCACCGCCGCTAAATAACCGGCCAGCAAATTCGCCCCTTCGCCCACTAAACCACCACGCGCCATGTCTTGCTCTAGTCGCTCAATCAAATTCGGTGCCTTGAGCCACGCCAGCGCCGCCGCGTGCTCCGGCTCGCTTAACTGCATCGCGCTTTCCTTCGGGGCCAGCGTTTTTTGCAACGCCGCGTCTTGCAGCATTTCCAACTTCAGCAGCACTCGCCCTAAGTCACGCTTTAACGCCTCTTCCTCGCAACCCAACTCCACCGCCGCAGCCTTTAAGTACTGAGCGCGTGCTTTCGCGCTATACGCATCTAACGTATCAACGTGATACGCCTCGCCTTGCCTCACCTGAACATTGACCCGCATTTGCTCTGGTCCCAAGTTCTTCTGCCAGCCTCGAACACGCCACACCCGCAGCCCAAACGTCCATTGCAACTCGCCGCTCGCGCTCTCTTGTGGTTCGGGATTCTCTTCTTTAGGCGCAGCCTGCGCTTCTGGCTTTTCCTCTTTAGGTGCTGCCTGCGTTGCAGGTTCAACAACCGCCTCATCAGCAGCTAAAGAAGAAGCGCTCTCCTCCTCTTCTTTAGCCGCGCCTTGAGATGCGCTCGATTTGGATCCTTTGCCCAACCATTGCGCTTGCTCCAATAGCAGACCCAAACTCTTCGCCGATGGCTTAACCTTCCTGGCGTAATCGTTCGCATCCATCCCCTTTGGAAACACCACCCGCCACGCCTCTAGGCCTGATTCGCACAGTTCAATGCCAAGCTTGTCTGCCGCCGCCTCCCCCGCCTCATCCCGGTCATACGCTATCCACACGCTCTTGGTTCCGTGACGCTTTAACGCTTGCCAGTGCTCCACCGTAAAACCATTCACCCCGTACCCCGCAATCACATTCCGATACCCCGCGCACCAGAACGTGAGCGCATCGAGTAACGCTTCACATACGATCACTTCACGCCCTATACCCGCTTCATTCCATACCCCGCTTAACGGCAGCGGTAAGTACAAATGCTTCGGCTGACCCGCACCTAGCTTGTTCGTCGCCGCTATCCGCCTGCCGTACAGTTGCTTCACTTCCCCCGTCTCATAGTCCATCACCGGCACCACCAAACACCCATTCAAGTGTTCATGGCCAGAAGCCCGGTACACACCTAAACCTTGCAGTTTCTCGCGCAGCGCTCGGCCTTCTTTGCTATAGCTCGGCGGCAAGCGGTACGTTAGGCTCTTGTTCGCGTAGCCAAGCTTGAATGTGTCGATCAGCTCCCCGTGCTCTAAACCCCGCTGCGCTAAGTACGCCTGCGCCTCCGGGCTTTGCTTCAAGGTGCCGTGGTACGCATCGACCACTTGACCAAGCAACGCTTCGCCCTCTAGCGGCGGCAAGTGCCGAGCATGCGAGCGAGTCACCCCAACCTTGCCCGCCCCCGCTAAC